>NZ_CP080443.1:921428-1228571 GCF_019613955.1 Chryseobacterium sp. LJ668
GAGCACCAACCCCGATTAACCACGGATTGTTGGTAGTCTGAGCGAAAACAGTAGAGGCCACAGTAAGCGCCAATGCTGAAATTCCTAATTTTAGATTTTTCATAGAATTAAATGATTAAATAATTGATATTGCAAAATAAATATAATTTTTCTTTATAAACAAAGTTTTCAGGATGATTTTTAACTTTTCTTTAATATTCTATCGAGGTCACGTTTATTTTCTCTATCTTTAATGGTCTCTCGTTTATCAAAAAGTTTTTTACCTCTTCCCAATGCAATCAATACTTTGGCTTTACCTTTATCATTTATGTACAGTTTAAGAGGTATGATGGTATTACCTGCATCTTTCAACTTTTTTTCGAATTTTAACAATTCTCTTTTGTGCAACAGCAACTTTCGTTCCCTTTTTGTTTTATGATTATAAAAAGTGCCCAGTTTATATTCATCAATCATCATATTAATGATGTACAATTCTCCGTCGATGAACTGACAGAAGGCTTCTGAGATAGATGCCTTAGAAGAGCGTAAAGATTTTATTTCGGTTCCGGTAAGCACCATTCCGGCTTCCACTTCCTCTATAAACTCATACTCGAAACGTGCTCTTCTATTTAATATGTTAACAGTTTTTTCAATCTTCATTTCCTAGAATTTCATTCATGTAATATACAAAAATACACCACATTAAAAACTTGAGTATTACATTATTATAATTACCCGAATTCTTTTCGTAATTTTGCGCCAAATTTACAAAACAATATGTTAACAGTATCTAACTTATCTTTACAATTTGGGAAGAGAGTTCTTTTTGACGAGGTAAACATCATGTTTACAAAAGGAAATTGCTACGGAATCATCGGAGCAAATGGTGCAGGAAAGTCTACATTCCTTAAAATATTAACAGGAAAGCAGGATCCAACTACCGGACAGGTGTCCCTAGAACCAGGGAAAAGAATGTCTGTTTTGGAGCAGGATCACTTTGCATATGATCAATTCACAGTGCTTGAAGCTGTTTTGAGAGGAAACAAAAAATTATTTGAGATAAAAGAAGAGATGGACGCTTTGTATGCTAAAGAAGATTTCTCTGATGCTGATGGAATAAAAGCTGGCGAACTGGGCGTAGTATATGACGAAATGGGTGGCTGGAACTCGGAATCTGACGCACAAACCATGCTTTCTAATGTAGGCATTAAAGATAGTATGCACTGGCAGATGATGAGCGAACTTGAGAATCAGGACAAAGTAAAAGTACTTTTGGCTCAGGCTCTATTCGGAAATCCAGATGTACTGATCTTGGATGAGCCTACGAATGACCTTGATATTGATACCATCGCGTGGTTAGAAGATTTCCTGGCTGATTATGAAAACACTGTAATAGTTGTATCTCACGACCGTCACTTCTTGGACACCGTTTGTACGCACATTGGTGATTTAGATTATGCTAAATTAAACCTTTATACTGGTAACTACTCTTTCTGGTACCAGGCTTCTCAGCTGGCAACAAGACAAAGAGCTCAGGCTAATAAAAAAGCTGAAGAGAAGAAGAAAGAACTTCAGGATTTCATAGCGAGATTCAGCTCAAACGTTGCTAAAGCTAAGCAGGCAACTGCAAGAAAGAAAATGATCGACAAATTAAATATTGACGACATTAAGCCATCTTCAAGAAGATATCCTGCAATCATTTTCGAAATGGAGAGAGAAGTCGGAGATCAGATTTTAGATATTAAAGGCCTTGAAAAAACCAAAGACGGCGAATTATTATTCTCAAATATTGATTTAAATCTTAAAAAAGGCGATAAAGTTGCTGTAATATCTAAAAATTCATTAGCAATCACAGAATTTTTTGAAATTCTGGCAGGAAATGCTCAGGCCGATAAGGGAAACGTAGCATGGGGAGTAACAACAAACCAATCTCATATGCCTTTAGATAATACTTCTTTCTTTCAGGAAGATATTAATTTAGTTGATTGGTTAAGACAATTCACCAAGAATGATGAAGAGCGTCACGAAGAATTTATGCGAGGGTTCTTAGGAAGAATGCTATTCTCCGGTGATGAAGCTTTAAAATCTTGTAAGGTGCTTTCCGGAGGTGAAAAAATGAGATGTATGTTCAGCAGAATGATGCTTCAGAAAGCCAACGTTTTACTTTTAGATGAACCTACCAATCACTTAGATCTTGAAAGTATTACAACATTAAACAATTCATTATCTAATTTTAAAGGTAACTTGTTATTGTCTTCTCATGACCACGAAATGCTTCAGACAGTCTGTAACAGAATTGTTGAGCTGACTCCAAAAGGGATTATCGACAGAGAAACAACTTATGATGAGTATCTTGCTGATAAGAAGATCAAAGAATTAAGAGAAAAAATGTATTCTTAAGGATATATTCAAATTTATTTAAAGCGTTTCTTTTCGAAACGCTTTTTTTACATCTAAATCTTCACAAAAACTTCTGAACATCTCATTAAAAATCGCCCAATAAAGGCCGACTAATTTGTTTAGTAGCCGGTAAAGACACCATTTCCGGATCTTATATAAACCGTCTTTTTCCAGCTCTCTTTTTTATAGCTTCAGCTCTTTTATTACTGTCGGAATGCGAATCAAACATTTTCTTAAAACCACATTGTGCCGTTCCAGTAGAATCTTTTATATAATAAATATTTATTTTATGTGAAGTCAATACTTTTCTTACAAAAGAAAACCTTTCCCACCATGGCAGAAAAGGTTAAATATATGTAAATTGTGTTCTAATCGATAAATAAAGAAGCAATAGCTGTAGCTTCAGCACCGGTCAAGATCTCGTCATATGCCGCAGAACCTGCTGCAGCTCCGAAAGCGGTTGCAGTATTAAATCCTGCCTGCATCGTAACATCTTCACCCGCATAAACCGCGTTTGTTGCAGGTGGCATACCGCCACTTCCACTTCCGCCACTTGCTAACTCGATCCATCCTTTATTGGCACGCATTCTACGAACCATTGAAGCATGTCTTGCTTCCACAGAGTGAATTTGTAGTGCTGCCTGAAGTACTGCCCCATTTGACATTACATTTCCAGCCTGTCCTTTGTAAGCTCTTACACCGGTATCTTCAAAAGCCTGAGCTAACGTAAGAAATTGTTGATAATTTGTAAATGGCGTAAATGCACCGTTTACAGTGAAATCAAAAGTTGGTTTAGCACCCGGAGCAGTCCCTAATGACGTTAATGTACTTTTAAGAAAAGTAACGTGAGCTGCCTCATGTTTAGAAATCTGTAAAAAAACCGCTCTATCTCCTGTAGGAATTAAACCTGCAGTATTCAAACCAATTCTGTAATATTCATCTTCCAAATATTCTAAAGTCAAAGCCAATTGCAGAGCATCCGTCAATGCACTTTTCATTGCTAACGTAGGTCCTGTCTTAGTTTCTGCTTTAGCAGAAGTTGCCATAAAGCTTCCTAATCCTAATGGTATTGCTGCAACTGCCGCTTTTTTACCAAATGAAGTTATATCTGAAAGATTATCTAGTCTAGACGTTTGTTTTGTAAAAAAAGAATCGTCAGAAAGTTTATCTAATAATTTTAAAATGTTCATAATAATAGATTTTTGAAGTGAATAATTAGTTAATACCTCTTTCTTTCCAGGTAAATGGAGTTTTAATAAATCCTCCGGCTGCCATAATAACATCTTTCGGTTCTTTTGCTACATCAAGTCCTGTATTAGGATCTACTACATCATCTCCTGAGAAAGCTGCAGTTAAAGGATTAATCAAATCTCTAATCGCTGACGCATGTCTCGCTTCTACAGAAACAATTTTACCTGCAAGCACAAGATAAGTAGGGTTGGTAATATACTTCCCTGCGGCGTTGTACGCTGCAACTCCTGTGTCTTCCAAAGCTTTTGCAGTAGCCAAAACTGAATTTCTATCATTAAAGTTTACATTTGGGTACTGAAATTCAAGCGTTGGTAACACATTATTCGTAGCACCTGTAATTGCTGCTTTGAAAAAATCTCTGTGAATTACCTCGTGGTGATAAATGTCTGTTAAAATATCTTTTTCAGCAACAGAAATCCCTCCGTAGAAGTTGTTCACCACTTTCGTGTAGAAATCGGCTTCTAATTGTTCAAGAGCGTATGCATAGTTCAAAACACCGACATCGCCCATTCCCAAATCAAATATCTTATTATCATTGTATTGAAAATTGTCGTCATCGCAGCCTACTAAAGTAAGTCCGGCTATGGCTATACCAATACCGCCTAGCTTTAAAAAGTTTCTTCTGCTGGTATCCAGGGTGGCTCCCTGGTTAGAAACATTAATTGGTTTTTTCATAATATTATTTTATTAAAGGTTTAGTACTTTAATGGTATCTACGACAATAAATTTCTTTTGGTTTTCATAATGTTTATATTTTTTTAATATTTATTCACTTAATTCCTTAAAATTCCTTAAAACGCTGTAAATAAAATAATTGAAAACTACTCTGTAATTGTTTCTAAGATTATATTCTGGTAGCTTTTAAAATAAATTTTCCTTATTTTTGTGAAATGAGTCAAAAATGGATTTATAAACCCGAACCCGATGAAGAAACCGTAGATAGATTGAGTTCATCGCTGGGATTTGGCACATTCGAATCCAAATTGTTGGTTCTTAGAGGGATTGACAATTACCAAAAGGCGCGTGAATTTTTCAAACCCAACTTTACGGACATTCACAATCCCTTTTTGATGGCAGACATGCAAAAAGCAGTTGAGCGAATTGCAACAGCCATTGAAAACGGAGAAAAAATAATGGTGTACGGCGATTATGATGTTGACGGAACTACAGCTGTTGCGCTTACTTACCTTTACTTAAGAAAAATTGTTCAAAAAAAATATTTAGATTTTTATATTCCAGACAGAAACTCTGAAGGATACGGGATTTCTACTGAAGGAATCGATTTTGCCAACGAAAACGGTTTTTCGCTGATTATCGCTTTAGACTGCGGAATCAAGGCGATTGATATGATCAATTATGCCAAAGAAAAAAACATTGACTTCATCATCTGCGATCACCATTTACCGGGAGACGAAATTCCTGATGCCGTAGCCGTTTTAGATCCCAAAAGGAGCGACTGTAGATATCCGTTTAAGGAACTTTCAGGATGCGGTGTTGGCTTTAAATTGTGTCAGGGATTAAATACTATTTATAAAATTCCTGAGACCGAACTATTCGAACTTACTGATCTACTTGCTATTTCTATTGCTGCAGATATTGTGTCTATGACCGGTGAAAACAGAGTTTTGGCAAAAATGGGGCTTAAGGTTCTTAGAAAAACACGCAATCTTGGCTTAAGACTTCTGATACCTGAAGATAAACTTTCACATTTTGAGATTTCAAATATTGTTTTTGAAATCGCTCCAAAAATAAATGCTGCGGGAAGAATTTCTCATGGTAAAGCCGCAGTAGAACTAATGGTTTCAGACAACCTGAAACACGCTCACCAAATCGTAGGCGATATCATGAACCTAAATGACGAAAGACGCGAGCTCGATATGAACTCTACCCTTTCTGCATTAAACCAGGTGATAGAATCTCATCAGGAAACAAAATATGCAACCATCGTTTATCATCCTGAATGGAATAAAGGAGTGATCGGAATTGTTGCCTCAAGACTTATAGAAACATACTACAAACCGACATTGGTTTTTACCGACGGAAACAATGGCGAAATGGTTGCTTCTGCGAGATCTGTCTCAGATTTTGACGTGCACGAAGCATTGGATCTTTGTTCAGAATATTTTCTGAAATTTGGTGGTCATCACGCAGCTGCAGGACTTTCTATGGAAAAAGATAAGTTTGAAGCTTTTAAAATAAAATTCGAAAAAACGGTTGCAGAAAAAATAAAAGATCACCAGAAAGAGCCATCGATCACCATTGATTCTGACATTGAAGCCGATGAAATCAACAGAGATTTTATCAATTTCCACAGAAAACTTGCACCGTTTGGTCCCCAGAATATGAAGCCCAACCTGGTTTTAAGAAATCAAAAAATTGCAGGTTATCTAAAAACGATGGGAAAAGATAACAATCACCTCAAGTTTTATATCAAGCAGGAATCTACCGGAAGAAATATAGAATGTGTAGGTTTTAAGCTGGGGCAGTTTGCTGATGATTTTAGAAATAAATCTTTTGATATTGCTTTTACTTTAGAAGAAAATCATTGGAAAGGTAATGTGACGCATTACTTGAACATCCGAGATGTAAAATTTAGAGAAGACTAACCCTAAACTCAGCCTCAACCTTGAAAAAAATCGGTTTATTTTTCGGCTCTTTTAATCCCATTCATATCGGTCATTTAATTTTGGCGAATTATATTCTGGAAAATTCGGATATGGATGAATTGTGGTTTGTGGTGAGTCCGCAGAATCCTTTTAAAGAAAAAAAATCACTTCTCAAAGATCACAACCGTCTGGATATGGTACAGCGTGCCGTAAAAAATTATCCTAAGATGAGAGCCTCAAATGTAGAGTTTTCTTTACCTACTCCTAGTTATACGATTGATACATTGACGTATCTTAAAGAAAAATATCCGGAATGTTCTTTCAGTTTGATCATGGGAGAAGACAACCTCAACGGACTCCAAAAATGGAAAAATTCTGATATTTTAATTAAAAATCATCATATCATCGTTTACCCTAGAGTTTTTGAGAGTGAGAAAAAAGATTCTGAATATCTTCAGCATGAAAATATTTCGATGATCAAAGCACCTGTTATCGAATTATCAGCAACCGAAATCAGAAGTATGATCAAAGAAGGAAAAAATGTAAGACCGATGCTTCCGCCGGAGGTTTTTGAATATTTGGACGGGAGCAGTTTTTATAAATAGATGTTAGATGTTAGATGTTAGATTTTAGATGTTAGGCAAAATTAATTCTTAAGTATCATGAATTTCATTGAAAATTTTTTCTCAAAATATTCCCAGGAAAAGCTCATCAGATGGTTTAAGCAAATCTGTATGGCAGAAGCTATATCGTGGTTTTTTCTTTTTACTGCAATGACATGGATACGCATTGACCCGGAAGGCGTTTTACCTATTATTTACATCAGCACAATCGGAAGTATTCATGGATTGTTTTTTACACTTTACCTTTTATTTTTGCCTTCGATAAGAAAAATATACACTTGGGATGATGAAGATACAGTCTTCGCTTTGATCGCTGCTTTTTTTCCGTTTGCCACTATTTGGATCGATAAAAAATTGGCCCGTTTTGACCGAGAATAAAAAAAGAGGCTTCAAAAGAGCCTCTTTTTTTATTATTTAAATTTTATCAATTAGTTATCTCTAATAACGTGTCCTGTCACACTCAATGTATGTGAACCTGTAGTATTGGTATATGTTCCGTTTATTGTAAAATCAATATATTGTCCTACTGCTCCATAATTACTGATTTGTAGCGTAAGATTATTTCCGTTAGCGTTAATTGCTCCCCCTGAAGATTCTAAACTAAAATTAGAGGTATAAGTTCCAACTCCAGATATGCCTTGGGAAGTTAAATAAAAACTGCCTGTCGCATTTTGTGAACTTACATTAAATCCTCCTCCACCGATTGGAGATTGCGCATTAAAACCTGCATAAATTGGAGTGATAAAGTAATTTATCGGTTGCGTATCTGTTTGACTTGTAACAAACTCTGTGGTAGCAGTACAAACAGTAAGATTGCCCAAATTAGTTGTAGGAGCCGTCGCAGTAAAGTTAATATTTCCTGTTGTTTGAAGATTTGTGAAATCTGAACCCAGAAAAGTTAATTGCTGACTTGTTGCACAACTCAAAACATTAAAAGAAAAGCTTCCATTAGTTACCTGTGCAGAATAAGAAGAAAAATAATTTGAACTACTTGAAGGATAAGATAAATAGGCAATTCCGTTTGTAACATTAGTACCAGAACAATCCTTAAGAGTACCTGTAATGGTAACCGTATTACTTAAACTCTGCGAAATTGTAATTGCAGGTAATGTATTGGTAGAATTGGTTGTAAAAGGCCCAATATTACTGGTCATGATCACATTATTACAAGCATCAAGAATTTTCATAGTTAAATTCTCGCCAGCAGGTATAATTCCTGACGCATTTCCGTTTCCATCTGTAGTTGCAGAAGTCGAAGTCTGGTTTTGTCTCAGTATTTGCACTTTTACATTAGTCAAAGGTTGTGCAGCAGAATTTTGAATATGAACTTTTAAAATACATTGCTCAAATTGCGCATCACAATTCCACCAAGAGAAATGACTTACGTTTCCTACATAAGTATTTCCAACCTTTGTAGCTGAACCTTCCTCCTGCCATATTCCGGTAAATTCATTAAAAGACCATAATGGAATAGTAGCCGGAGCTGTAGACATTTGCGCTGCATCTAATGCAACCGTCATTTCAGCAGTATGCCCCGTAGCAATCTGAAGATTCTGTCCAGAAGCGCCTGTCAATTGTACATGCAGCATTCCGAAAGTTTCCATGATTCTGGCATTTCCATCGATATTGTTTGCAAGAAGAGATCCCGGCATCAATTCGTTCAGATATTGATCTGAAGGTTTTAGATGAAACATTGCTACATTTACATTTCCGCTGTACGCAGCACCGCTTGCATCTTTGAAACTTCCGTCGAATTTCACTTTGGTACCGTTCGGTAAAGATACTGTAGCAACAGCTCCTGATGCAATTGTTGCGGTGTTGGTTGCAGGAATCATCATGATGTTGATCCTATTGCTCCCACTGGTAGGAACCATGGTACGCCCACCATTTACAAAGCCCGCTTTTGTAACCTTTACATAAGCGAAATTTTCTTTAACGTTGGCATCTTTAATTGCAAAAATGCCTTTTGCATTGGTTTGTGCAGTTGCAGTACCAATCGTCACTGTTGCTCCGGAAACTGGAGTTCCGTCTGTCGATAAAACCAAACCGTGAAAATTCCTTTGGGTATTATTCCCGAAATTAAAGTTGGTTTGCTGATTTCCTTGCTGTTGATTTTCGTAATCAATAAAAGAATCGCTTTTACATGATATCAAAAGCACAAGAATCATTAATAATGAGTAAAGTTTTGTCATAAATTATTATTTTTTTTTGTGGAATCTAAATTAATCAAAAATTAGTGATTTTAAATATTTTATTTTTTAATGTAACAAAATTGCAGTTCGAGTTGTCTAATTATACAGAAACTCAAGGTAAGCGAATTTTTATTTGAAATTTTATTATCTGATTATCAATTAGTTAAATTTAATAAACAAACATATTTACTACTTTGTATTGCATGATACTAAATTTATTACATATCTTTGCAATGTTCAATAATAACAAATACAAGCATCTAAAACTATTTAAATTCTAATATCATGAAAACGCCACTACTCATCGCCGCTATATTTTTTACCGGGCTTACTTTTGCTCAGGAAAAAAAACAAGATTCACTAAAAACTAAAAAAATAGAAGAAGTTGTTTTGACCAAACAAGTCTTCAAAAAGCAAAGTGACCGTTTCGTGTATGATGTTGCAGCTTCACCGGTAACCAAAGGAAATACAACGTTTGATTTATTGAGACAAACACCATTACTTTCTACAACGGACGATAAAACATTAAAAATTGCAGGAAAAAACAATGCGCTGATCTACATCAACGGAAGAAAAACCAATATGGATGCAGAATCTGTAACTCAGTTCTTGAAAAATACTCCTGCTGAAAACATTCAGAAAATAGAAGTGATTACTGTTCCGGGAAGCGAATTCCAGGTTGAGTCATCTGATGGAATCATCAACATCGTTTTGAAGAAAAAAATGAGTGACGGGCTCAGCGGAAACATGAGAATGTCTAATTCTCAGAATAAATACAATGCAAGTTCTGCAAGTTTCTCTACCAACTACAGAAAAGACAAACTGGGAATCAGTGCCAATTTATATGGCGGAGAAAATATTCAGGCTCAATCTTACGTGTTACGAAACGGAAACAGCACTTCTTCTAATCAGTCTGTAGGGGACATTGATGACCCAAACCAATACATCGGAGGTTATCTGAATCTGGATTATCAACTGACAGACAAGAGCAATCTAGCTCTTTCATGGAACTCATCTGCCAATAAAAGCTATAATTCGACAGTCAATTTATTTAATACCGTTCGTTCTTTCGATGAGGTCAACAATTCTTACAGTACAAATTATACGTACTCAAGAAATAAAGAAGATGCACGTTCGTACAACAACTCGGTGAATTTAAACTATGAGTTGAAAACCGATTCTCTGGGCAGTAAATTAAATGTAAACGCTGCTTATCTGAATTTCAAAAGATTTCAGTTTACCGATAACAAAACCATTTTATCTGATGCAACAGGAAATAATGGTGCAATAGGCCAAACTATCTATCAAAACCTGCCACAGATTATTAACAATTTCTCAGGAACAGTAGATTATATTCAGAAATTTAAAAATGATTTTACATTAGCTGTAGGAGGGAATTTTAACAAAACCAAAACTGATAACGACACAAAGAATGATGCTTTTATGGCAGGTAATAATATTCCTATATCAACACCAAACCATTTCATTTATGATGAAAATATTTATGGTGCGTATCTAACGCTTGAAAAGAAATTCTCTGATAAATTTTCTGGAAAAATTGGTACCCGATATGAGATGACCAACAGCTTGGGAACATCAGACAATGCCGCACCGGAATACAGACGAATCGAAAGAGATTATAACAATATACTTCCTTATCTGAGTTTCAATTATGCCATCAATGATAAAAATAATATCTCTTATGCATTCTCTAGCAGAATGAGAAGACCAAGTTTCTGGGAACTGAATCCTGTAAGAAATATTCTTACGGAGTATAACTACACCCAAAACAACCCTTTTGTAAAGGCATCTTCAACTTATAATCAGGAATTGACCTATATGTATAAGAGTTCTTACTTTTTAATTTTAAATCATTCTTATTTTAAAGATCAAATTACTCAGGTGCCATTACAAGGGTATGCAAAATCTATGGATGGTACCATCAGCGAACAGAATGTGCTCCGATATATCAGAACCAACTTTGGAGATAAGCAAGAAATGTCAGCCATGTTAGGGATACAAAAATCATTTTTTAAGCAATATCTGACGTTAAATTTCAATATCGGTGTGCAACATAATGTAAACAATGGTGTTTTGGCAGCAGATCCTACCAACGGAGATATATTTTTAGATAAAGACGGAAACCAAATTGTTTACAGAAATAATATCAAATCAACAAGTGTTCTTATTCAAACAAACAATACCATTCGCTTAGACAAAAAGAAAACCTGGTTTTTAGGCGTCAACTATTTCTATGTAGACAAACAGCAGATTGAATTAGGAATGCTGAAAGATCTTATGAGTTTAGATTTAAGCATCAAGAAAAACTGGAACGACTGGACATTTGCCTTAAATGTAAACGATGTATTAAAAACCAATGTTGTTGAGATCGAAGATTATCAGGCTAACGGAAATTACAATTATGTAAAAAACGATCAATACAGATTTGGAGGTACTTTCAGCATCACCTACAACTTCGGAAACCAGAAAGTAAAAAAAGTGAGAGACATCGAAGGTGCATCAGATGCCATCAAGAGCAGAACGCGTTAACATTCAAACTTCATATTATATTGTTGGGAAAGCCTGCCGGGAAACCGGTGGGTTTTTCTATCTTTAAGTATGAATAAATTTCGGGGATTTCTGTTTTTAATTTTAATGCTTTTAGGTCAGGATGCTGAACAGAATTAGATTTAATTTTTAGAAATATATTTTAATTGATTTTAAATTTTCATGTATTAATCTGAGCTAAATTCTGGCTTTTTGTACAAAATAGTTTTTTTTAAGTCCGAAATTATTTATCTGAACTAAAGGAGAATCAACGTTCCAATGCGGTAAATTTCTATAAAGTTGGTCCGATAATTTTTTAATTCCGGGAATATGTTTTTGATTAAACTCGAAATTTCTATCAGATGTTACCACTTCAATCCCAGTCTGTCGATTACGGTAACCTGAAGGAATGCTGAAAGAATTAACCTCAACGATATCATCCCACTTTACAAATTCATTCTTCTCTGATAAAACAAAACGGAATCCTTTTTCTTCGTATCTGAAAATCCCATCAAAATTCTCAAGGTCATTGATTTCTTTTTCAACAGTTAAAAAATCATGCCTGTCACTTGGATATTTTATTTTATAATATGAAAATACAATCGCCGCAAAACAAAGGAAAATAATAGAATAACCAATGCCGCTATTTTCGAAATCGGAATAGTTGTAAAATATATATCCAAGAATTATGATGCTTGCTACGAGAACAGCTTTTTCCATCCTATAGTTGTACTTAATTTGCTAAAATTATTCAGACTTCACCACCTCAGTTCTCTCCGAAATTCCGTTTGCATTAAAAGCTTCAATCTGGAAATAATACGCATCTACTCTATCGGCTCCGGTAAAGAAATATTCGTTTTTACCGTATACCATGATGCTGCCATATAATTTGTCCGGAGATTTCCCCCAATAAATCACATAACCATCGGCATCTGAATTCTGTTGCCACTTCATCCAAATACTTCTCCTTTCACCATACTTTTTAGCATCAGCTCTTAACGGAACAAAATTCTGAACTTTCGCAGGTTTCGTTCCTTCTCCTTTTCCGAACACTCTGAAACCACTCAATGCAAATTTACCTGTCGGCATTTTGAGGTTTTCGATTTTTAAATATCTTGCTTCGGCCGGTTTTTCCAATTCGACATAATCGTGAGGAACGTCTTTTGTATTTTTGCTTTTGTCAACAATGACTTTCCATTTTTTACCATCATTAGAACCGTAAATTTTATACTGATGCATTTTGCCTTCGGTTTTGCCCAAAAATTCTACATCCTGATCAGCATAATTTACCTGAATCGCATTAATTGTCGAAACTTCTCCTAAATCTGTCTGAAACCATTCTCCTGAATTTCCGGTTTTTGCGCTCCAATACGTTTTAATATCTTCGTCCACCGCATTATTGGAATGATAACCGCCCAAAGTTGACGAAACCTGAACGGGTTTATTATAATTTAGCAACATCCAACCTGTGAACAATCCTTTTGAGAAATCTTTCCCTTGCGCATATTGTGGAAGCAGGGTAGGATAATCACCATAAGCGGTGTTGGTGTACATCACATCATCCTTATCAAAACCTGCAGGCCAGATTCCCAAACGTCTTTCGAAATTATTTTTAGTGGAAATAAAAATCGTCGAAACGTGCCACCAGTTTTTAAAATTATCTTCAAAAGTGGCTCCGTGTCCCGCTCCTCTAGCAAAACCTCCCGGCTTATAAGAAAACGGATTGTGTTGCTGATATTCATATCCTTCCAAAGGATTTTTTGAAACATAGACTCCATCAGAATATCCGCTGAATTCTGTGGCCGGAGCGCCGTACTGCATATAATATTTGTCTTTGTACTTCGTTACCCATGCTCCTTCTACAAAAGGCTGCAGGAAAACATTGTCATTGTATTCACCAAATCTTTCCCAGCCGTGATCTTCAGGTTTTAATCTCAAAATTGGTTTTACAAAACCTTCAGACTGCAGATTTTTCACCTTTACTTCAGTTCCTAAAAGTGGCCATTCGTTGCTCGATCCCCAATAGAGATATAGCTTGTTTTTATCTTCATCATAATGAAATGCAGGATCCCAAGCTCCTACTTTTAAGGTATCAACGGCAATTTTCCAGTCGTCTACAGTGGGATTTGTAGATTTCCAGATCGGAAAATCAGATTCCCAGGTTGAGCCATAAACATACAGAGTATCTTTCATTGCCCAAACTGCAGGAGCGTTCAGATCGTGAGTATATTTGTTGTCTCTGAGGAATTTTCTTTTGACAAATTTCCAATCAAGCATATTGTCGCTGTGCCAATATCCTTCCTGATTGGTTGAAAACAGAAACAGCTTTTTTTGAAAATTAACAATCACCGGATCTGCCGTCGCACGGTGTTTTCCCTGCTTTGAAAAAACTTCAAAAGGCGTATAACCGTAATCAATATTGATCGGGTTGCAGTAGGTTTTTTGTTGGGCATCGATCGAAAATCCTAATAATATGGCTAATAAAAAAATATGTTTCTGCATCTGGACTGTTCTTGTAGACAAATTTAATTAAAGTTTTTTGGGTTTGATGATGAATGATGATTTAATATGTACAGTAATGCCGTTTGTGAGATGATTAATAAATACTTAATGCTACCAAAAATTTAGATATTCCTTTAATAAAAATGTAGCTGCTTTATAAGCATTATCTACCACACGATACAATCGTGCGGTAGCGGGGGGCTGTATAATTCTTTCATTATGAAGATAGGCGACAACTTAAAAAAACTCCGTGAGAGTAAAGGTTTAACACAACAAGATATGGCTGATCTGATGCATACGCACAGAACAGGATATTCTAAAATGGAAAACAACCAACAGGATATTCCTGTTGATAAATTGGTTTTTGTCGCTAAACATTTCGGGATTTCTGTTGATGATATTATTTTCTTCAATGAAAAAAATAATGTTCCCAACGAAGTTTCTATGGAAGATACCGCAGTTCTGGAACAACTAAAACTTATCAATGAACTCGATACTGAAGAAAAAAATATTCTCCTAAAACTTATTGAAACTTTCGTTTCTAAAAAACGTTTTAAAGATTATCTGCAGAAAAATATTGCTGCTCTATAAAACAAAAAAACCTCGCATTCTGCGAGGTTTTTGTTTATCTGCTACGAAGTTACAAACTTCGCAGAGCAGAAGAGATTTAATTAATAGGTACAAAACCTCCATTCTCTACTAAAAATGGAGGATTAAAAATTGTATCTTTTTTAATTTTTCCTGTAATAGTATCAAATAAAATTTCTCTTTTAATATATTGTTTTTTACCATCATGCATAAAACCATATATTGAAAAAGGCTTACCACTTTTATTATAAAAAATCCATTCCCCTCTTTTTAAATATAAATTATTAGCTTTAAAATAATCTCCTTCCCCCTCACTAGATATTTTACCATTTTTATAATATACTACAGTCGTGTAATTATGTGGAGCTTTAAATAAATATGAATAAGAATTTAATTTTTTATCTGGATAATATTTATAAATTTTTATAACAGACTCGTCTTTATATAAATATTTACTATCTAGATAGCCATATTTTTTATCAAACACTTCGGAACTTACTAATTTTCCATTTTTATAAATTATCGTGGTATTAGTTTCTTTTCCTTGTATTACTTTAATATAATCTTGTTTTGATATTTCTTTTTTACAAGATTGTAATAAGAAAATATAACAAAATGTTACTATTAGATTTTTCATTCTATCTTCCTGATTTTATAACGCTATCTACCTTAGCTCTAACATTTGGATTAGAAGTTTCATCATAATTATTACCATTATGCCAATTCTGATAGATATCACCTGTTTTAGGTACTTTAATTACTGCCGAGTCGTATTTATTACCATTTATAAATGTAGCCATAACAACAGTATCATTACTAATTTGGGAGTTATTCCCTCCTTTCATCGATGAAACAGCTAAATCAATCAATGACATTGTGTCCACCATGAAATTTAATAAAGATGGAGGTCCTTTATCTCCTCTGCTCAAGCCATTATGGATGCCTCCAAAATAACCATCAACACTAACAAGTTTATCTATATCTCCCCTAAAGAAAGGATTTTCAAGGTTTAGAGGAGCTGCACCTCCAAGATTAGCGTAAAAGTTTCCTCCTGTATTTCCTAGATGTGATAAAAAATTAGTAATATCAAAAGCTTTTTTTGCTTCTATATTAATACCTCCCGAAGTCGTTAAACTACCTTTATGAGTTTCTCCTGCTGCATCAGTAACCGTACCATCTGCGTTTAAAGAATAAGCTACTGAACCATCAGAAGTATTGGTTATCTCACCTGTTTCAGCCACTCCATAAACATTTTTGTAACCAGCTTCCATCGCTTCCTGAACCGTATTAACATTGGCGTTGTAAGTCACTTTTTGAGAACCATCTTTCATTCTTTGATCTATCCATCCTAAACCTTCTCTACCATCCGGATCGATAAAATTAATTGGGTTATTAAACGCATAAGCATAAGGATTAAATCTTCTTGAAGTTTCCGCCAACGGATCTACCACACCCCATCTTCCAATATCCGGCATATAGAATCTCGCTCCATAATCATACATTCCGGTCTCCTGCAACTCTTTGCCGTTGTACTTATAATTCTTGTAACTTCCGGTTCCAAAGTAAGCTTCTGCTTCGGGGTTTCTTATGAAATTCATTCCAAATGGATAATAATCATTACTGTCTGTGACTGTAAGTTTGTTATCTATTCCATTTTTATAACTTACCCTCACATTTCCCAAATGATCTTTGTATTGATAAATATACTCATTATTTTCAAAATCATAAAACCCTTCTGAGGTGGGTAAAAATTTTAAAACACTATTATAAGATGAACCATGAATCATATTGATAAAAGCTTCCGGTTCATATGCTTCACCTGTTTCTTTATACCAAGCCCACCACAGTTCGTCTCCTGTAGAAGAGGCATAATGAAACCCATCCAGATATTCGGTAGATGACGAATACATTGCACCATTACTATTTGATGTTATAAAGCTTTTTTTCAGTTTTGTACCGTCTGCTCTGTATAAATAACTTAAACTTTTATTGTAATTATCTATTTTAAGCTGATAAGGAAGATTGAGATAGTTATAACGAATATCATCAATCTTTTTATCCGGCATACTGGTCAGATTCCCGTTTGCGTCATATCCGTTAGTATTATTACCTCCTTCGTAACCGGTAGGGTTTCCAGTACCATCATTAATACGGGTAAGCATATTTCCTTCGTAATAATAATCCAGATTATCGACCAGCTCTGCCGAATTGCCGTAAAATGAGGGTGCTGTTCTCCATAAATGAGTAAGATTTCCATTCAAATCATACTGTACTTGTTCATTGAAAAAACCATTGGTAGGTACCGCAGAGTCGGGTGTAGAGAATGAGGCCTCTGTAAGGCGGTTTAGAGGATCATAATTATATTCATATCTTCTTAAGGTACTTTCTTCTCCCGGTGTTATGCTTTTCTTCCAGTCTACTGATGTAATGTTGCCATTATATCTTCCCCCAGTAGATGCAGGATTGACATATTTCATTTCATACCCGAAGAGTTTATCGTTTAAATTCGCAGGATCATTAATTTTGGTCATCCATCCGCGGATGTTGTACGCATAATCAACACTTTGAAGTCCGCTTCCCAGACTCGTTCCGCCGACCTTCTTGTTTTTCAGCTGCGAAAGCTCGTTGTATTCATTTTGAGTAAGGTATTCTACCGGATTGTTGTCTACCTGATGCTTGTGAGTGAGTAATCTGTTCTGATGATCGTAGGTGAAATTTTCAGTAATTACTTTTTCTGCATCACTGTCCAATCTTTTATGTCTGGTGATTGCCTGCTGCGGTACCCCTGCAAAATCCAGCTCAGATTCCGTTTTGGTATAGCCTCCTAAATGATTGATAGAATGGCTTCCGATCACCCTTCCTTTGGTGTCGTACCAGGTGTAGTTTTTGGTCCAGTTGTCATCCTCAATGTTTTTTACAAAACTCATCACAGCAAGGCTCTTCGTACTGATATTGCTGCCCGTACTGTTATCCGTTATCACAGGAACACCGGAAACCGTCGTTGGAAAAGCAGGATTGAAACTGTAAGGGGCATACGTATCATAATAGTTTATACTTAAAAGCTTCACATATTTGGAATTATCAGGATAGGTTAAAAATCCCCGGTAATAAACATCCATCCCCTCACTCGTATAAGATACGGCGGAGATTCTCGGGGTATTGTTACTGCCAAAGGTCTCCACATTAGACTGCTCAACGGTACGTGTCCCTCCCGTGCTGATCCCCGTCAGCACAACACGGCCGAACTGATCATATTTCGTATACAGCCACTGTCCCTTCGCCTCAAGATTGGCATCCCTGGTAGCAACCAGACGGTCCTGTTTGTCGTACAGCATAAATTCCCAGCCTTTGCCCGGAAGCCTCTTTTCAACCAGGCGGTTTCTTGAATCGTACTTGTACTGATAGCATAAATTGTTTAAGGTTGTCGGATCAACTGCATTGGCCGCAACAGCCAGCGGCGGGATCACATAAGCCAGCTGATTGTAATCATTGTATACATAATACGTATCGGCACTGCTCGTACCATCCAGCATCTTTCTTACCAATACTGTCTGGCCCTGACCGTTCTTAAACTCAACCGTCTTATTTAATCTTCATCTATTACTGTATTCTTATACAGCTGGTTCGCTCCATAACCCACAGTTGATAAAACAATCTCAGAAGTAAAGGTTGAATAATTGAATGTTGCCGTATATTTCCTGACCTCTCCGTCTGCATTCGCGTCATATTCAAACTTGACAGGTTTACTGCTCCATGCCGTACCCACCTGCTTCTGCTCCATTACTCTGTCTAAAGGTGAGCTCTCAAGGAGCTTTTCTGCATAGATTTTCTCAGACCCATAGATGTCGGTCTGTGTTGCATTTGACAGAGGGTTTGTGACAATAGCCCCGTTACCCGTGCCGCCCTGAGGCACCGGAAGGTAATCCAACGCCTGTCTCCCGTACTGGTCATACACAATATGGGACACTACATCACGACCCAATGGGGAAGCCTTGATATTCACAATCTGCTTGGGCCTGCCCAAGCCGTCTAAATACTGAACGGTCTCTGAAGTTTTTATCGTCTGATCCGGATCAGTCGGCTTGGGATAATGTAGAAATGTCTTTGTGTACACATAGTTCTCATCTGTACTGAGGTTAAGACTCTGTGCATGGGAAAGCCCCACTACAAACAAAGTACTGATTGGAATGATTATTTTTTTCATGGTTTGATTTTAGTGTTTGTAGTTGTATTTAAATTCTTTCAGGACTTTTCCCGCAGCATCGTTTTCCCTGATCTCCTTTAACCGATTTGCTAAATCATAAAGGTAAACCTCTTTGATTCCAGATGGCGGAGTGATGCTTGTTACTCCGATCAATGAATCATACGTATATGTCATGATCTGCGCTCCCTCCAAGCCTGAATGTCTCCTGAAAGCATCCAATGCATCAATCAGTGCAGGTTCATTCGACGGATTCGAAGCGTCCAGATCAGAAGCTGCTACAATCGCTGACGCCAGACTGCTAACTACAGAATATGGAAGACCACTAACCTTTGCTATAGGCTGAGTCTGATTATATCCCCAGATAATGGCCGTAGGGATTCCATCCTTACTCGTGTACTGTAAAAGATTGCCCCTGCTGTCGTATTGATCGTAAGTCAATTCTGTAGAAGAGGTATTCTGAAAATCAAATGATAAAACTGAACTTGGAAACAAGTGAGCAAGGTTATCATATTTCGTTTCGGTTTTAGAAATGATCTTCCCCGGATCAGAAGAACTATGTTTTTTAAGAACCGAAATTTCCAGAGGAATTCCTATCATATTAGCATTGATAAGTCTTGTGTTTGATTTTTCGGGAGCATATTGATTGGACGTAGTAATTGACTCACCATCTGATGATGTTTGACTAATCAATGTAGGATAATCATTTGAATTGTACTGGTATAATTTTGTAGTCTTCGTAAACCTCTGGTTGGGAAAATAGTTGATTATTTCATGTTTTGCCAAATTGGTTTTTCCTATAATTTCCTTCTTTGTGTAATAGGCTATAAAATTATAGGAATCTTTTGTTTGTGTAAGACAATAAGTCCTGTATGGATGATTAACCATCATTTGCCCATCAATAATTATACTTTGATTATCATGTGCATTTTTATATTCCTCGTACGTTTTAAAAACTGATCCATACAAAAATTCACTGTAAGCAGGCATTGGGATAAATCTTAAACCAATTCCAGTCGGCATACTTTCAATAAGCGTTTCATTATATTCAAATACTTCCTCAACAATCGGATTTGCTTCATTTTCCCGGTATACTTTTTTATTAAGGAGGTTCCCCCTTCTAAAATCATAGTTTTCTGCTGGAAGAAAAGGAGGTAGAAATGTTGGCAATGTTAGGTTAGGAAAGTCAATTGGTGATGAAAATTTTAATAATGTTTTTCCATTACCTGCTTCTTTTTGAACAACATACTGATAACCTACGTCACCCCCTTTTGTTTTCTGAACATTCAAAAAATTATCTTTTGATAAGGTATTCAAAACATTATTACCTTCATAATAATAAGGATAGTCGGGGATTACATAATAAAAAAACTTATAATGATAATAATCTTTATAGCTGTAAAAAGGTTTTGGAAATACGAGGGCTCCGCTACTTTTTTTAGGATTGTCCAAACTTTCATAAGAATACTCCGTCATTTTTGAAGGAGGTGTCAACGGCCCATTATTTTTATCAAAATATTTAATGTTTTTTATCCGCACGCCGCCACCAGGTAAAAATCGGTAATCATTCGTATTTTTAACTTTGTAAAATGAATTCACCCAAACGCTGAAATTAGAAACACTTCCTGCTGAGAATCTTTCTAGTTTAAAATAATATTCCCCTGGTTGTAATATTTTAGGATCAATCACATAGCTGCTTGTATTTCCTGAACCAAATCCTGGTCCCGTCATCGCTACAGTGGTATAATTGTTTCCATTTTTTTTTACCAAACTAAGATTCCAAGCATAATTGTTTTGATTTAGAACATCAAAATTAAAATCAAAAGAAACATTTACAGCATCTAAAATTGAAAAAGCAAACTTATATCCGGAATTAAAATTAGTAAAATTAACATTTGAGGAGGCGGGATCCCAATTAAGTTCATTTCCGTCATAATTTGTTATTTCAACAGTATCCGGAGAACCGTTTTCTGAATCTGGCTGGTAACTGTATGTATTTGCCTCATAATCAAATTCCACCTTTCCTTTTGTAGGGAGCGTCATAGATTTTAATTGTCCTGCACTAATACATTCCTCACGATAAGAATAACCCCCATCATTACATTTTAAATATTTCCATTCATCTTCAGTCATTTGAAGCTGATAGGGATAGTATTCCAAATTGTAATTATAAATTTCATTATTATTTTTGTCAATTTTTTTTACATTGTAGAGATTTAGCCTGCTCATTGAATCATATCCATTATCATAATTATGGAAAAACACATTCTTGTCTATTAAGTTTGCAGCTGAATCAAATGTTTTAATTTCTTTTAAACGAGGAAGATTGCCAATGAGTGATCCGTCGTAGTTAGAATCCTGACGTCCAAAATCGTATTCAAAAGTCAATTTCCCTCTGTCTTTTATAATAATTTCTTGTAATGGTCTTGTTCTAGTAGTAACCATATTTGAACTGCTCTCTTCTATTTTAGGTAGTGATGAGTTTGCGGAAGACAATTGATCAGAATTAAAAGTCAATGGTATTTCATAACCTCTATTAATCTTTGAAATGTTCACTATATTTATTTCTTTTTCCGGATAATAATTGAGAGAAACAAATTCTTGATCATAAGAATTTCTTACGGAACTCATGTGATAACTGCTAACATACTGATTGTTAGATCCTGAATTTATATTATCACCTGATAAAACATTCTGCGAATATGAAAAATAGCTTGTGTTTGAAATTTCTTTAATATCAAATATAAATTTGTTACCAAAATCATCTGTAATTTCAAAAAAGTTGATCGTATCCAGTGAATGCACACAAGTTATTTTTAAATTATTCTTTTCCAAAGAAACGGGAGTCAGTACACCATTTTTTTTAACCACAATAAACCTCCCAGTATAATTTAAAAAATTATATTGATACAAATCATAGCTGGTGTCAAATTTATTTTGGTAGAATGCTTCATATAATAGTTTTCGATAATTATCATCATCCAATAAAAGTTGATTGGAAGAGGGAGAATTTTCTATTGCTTCAAGAAATTTTTTTGTATAATTTCTGTTAGCACTTTGTACACCAGATGTTTCATCTAAATAGATTCCAGATTTCCTTTTTGTAGTAAGATTTGCAAATGACATAGTTTCAATTTCATCCGGAAGATCAATCACGGTTCTAGAAATTGTTCCTCCCGCAAAAAGACTCCATCCTATTCCAGCTTCACTGGCTCTATTTTCGGGTTTAAGATTTAAAGAATGGTACTTTAAACTTAAATTGATATTAACATTACTCAATCCTGTTGACATTGAACTGATAGGTATGGAAACATCAGGAACACCAGTATAATGGCTTACAGGAACTTCTTCAAATTTCATAAGATTGTTAACAGATGGAGCAGGAGGAATTACGTTAGGAATATGATTGGTTACTTCTTGTGTTTTGAAATTGTTTATAATTGTAAGGTAAAAAATTGTAGATAATATTATCTTCTTCATTATTGATTATAATTTGTAGTTGTATTTGTATTCTCTTAGGATTTTTCCTGCTGCGCTATCTTCTCTGATTTCCTTGAGCCTGCCGGAAAAATCATAAAGATAAACTTCTCTTATTCCTGAAGGCGCAGTAATACTCGTTACACCGACTGACGGATCATAGGTATAGGTTGTAATCTGAAAACTAGATAGACTGCTGTTCTTACGGAAGTTATCCAAAGCAATAATCAGGGCTGCTTCTGCAGAAGGATTTGCAGCATCCAGATCAGACGCATCAACAATTGAGGACACTAATGAGTTGGCTACAGCATCTAGATCACTACCTACAATCTTTGCAATAGGCTGAGTTTTATTATATCCCCAGATAATGGTCGTGGATATACCGTCTTTTGTGGTATACTGCTGAAGATTTCCTTTAGTATCATAATTGTCATAAGTCACTTCTGTAGAAGAGGTCAAAAGGAAATCTGTAGCATTGATCTTTAATGGCAATGTAAATCCTGAAGTCTTGGTATCTGCATCAAATTGAGATATGGGATACAGAGTTTCCGTTTTGGAAATGGTTTTACCATTTTTTTTAGTCTCTGTTTGTAAAGGTATACTGACAATATTTTTACCGACAAGAAATGGATTCATTTCCGGTCCGTATTTATAGTGAGTTTCGTTCAAAATATTATCTGATGAGATACTGCTGCTTTTTTTCAGGTAATCCATTGGGTTATACTCATAATTTTCATTCGTTACCAATGTTTTACCATTAGGGAAATATTGAGTTTTTTCAGAAGAGATCAGATTCGTTTTACCTACAATTTCTTTTGAAAAATAAAAGTAGATGAATGATAACGGATTGACCGAATTCCCATTGCTGATGTATATTGGCATAAAAAGCTGCTTAAGTAACAGTTGTCCATAGCAGTTTTAAAAACTGCATAAGAATCAATATCGGAGGTATTAAACCTGTTAAAAATGAAATTCTTTCGTGCAAGAAAATTAATTCCGGTTATTTCAGTGACAAAACTGTCATTATAGATATTATTTTCCTGATATACCATATTATTAGCTGCATCAAAAACTTTTTTATTCATCAAATTTCCTCTTCGATAGTCAAAATTAGATGCATATGCTCCCGGAGGTGACATAGAAAAATAATTAAATAAAGAATTGGGGCTGTCAATAGGGCTTGAGAATTGATGCATTGTCCTCCCCTTTGAAACCACAGCATTAGTAACTGTGTAATCAATGTCCTTCACAGATATATATTTATAGCCAACGTCTGCACCTCTTGTTTTCTCGGGGGAAAGTAGATTTTTTGTTGATATGGTATTGTAGGTCATTTCAAGGGTGTGCGGAATCATTAATTGAGAAGCGGGATCAATGCACATATAAAAATTATTATAGTATTCTTCAAACTGAAAAACCGGCACAGGAAACACCAGTGCACCGCTGCTTTTGGAAGTATCTGTAATATCATTGTATTCATATAATTTCTTTTTCTGTACACTGCTTGCATCGTTAAGAAATGCTATTTCTTTGATTCTGATACCGCCGCCATATAAAAAATTTTCTGTGTGATTATGCTTCCTGTAATAAGCCATGAAGCCCGCAGTAAAGTTGGTTGGAATAGGATTTTGTGGCATATTGCCGGATACTGTGGATAATACCGCATAAAATTTACCGGCCGGAAAATTCCTTTTTTGCCATGTAATGTAATTAGGATCTGCATCTACGATAGGGCCTAATGCCTGAATGCCAGTACCCTCTAGCTGGCCTGTAGATTCGTTAAGCTTATAGAAATTTAATGCCCAGGGTTCACCCGTATATGCACCACCACCAGAATTAAACGTTATTTCCTGAGGTTCCGTTATTGTGAAAAAATGCAGTGGGCTTTGACCAAAGTTATTGATGATAATAGAAGCAGAAACGGTATCCCAATTTCTTAAATTTGATGAGTAGTCGGTAATCTCTTCAATAGGATTAGCTGATGGATCTTGGCTAACTGTTGTAGAACGAGGTTTGTAATTATAGGTATTTAACTCATAGTTATAGCGAATTTCACCACCGGTGGGCAAGGTCATTTTTGTAAGAACATCTTTTTCTATGCATCCGGGAGAAGGTTCAAACATTGTGTTGGGAGAAATAATATCTAAAATCTTAGTATTCTGTACACATCGGTAGTGACCCCATAGGTCTCCCCTTAACTCGTCATCAGAGGAATTAAATACAAATTTTTTACCATTGCCTCCATAAAATAAGCCGTAAGAATGATCACTTTGCAGATTTTTGTCAAGAATATTTACCTTGCTTAAAACCATTTTACTCTCAATATTCTGACTATATGTATAAACAAAATTAAACTCCCTGATTAAGTTATTGCCATAATATCCTTTTGTTGTAATCTTAGACAATTTTTTGTGATTGTTTGGTAAAGCAACATTAGTGTCTTGTCGGTTACCCGTATATTCAAAATAAATTTTTACACGGTCTGTTACTTGTATGTTATCCAAAAATCTAGTACCTGTCGTATTAAGAAAGATGGATGTTTCTTCATTCGCAGGAAAAGTTGTTTCTATATCAGTGTAACAAGGAGAATATGCTAAGGTGTTTTCATAAGGATATTGTTGCCCTCTTCTTTTAAAAATCGTTGTTGACTGAGCAATCTCAACGGCGGTATAATTAAATTTTAATAATTGTTTGGTGTCCTCATACACTTCACTGAGATAAAACCCTGTATTTAAATTATGGTAATCCAAACTCTCATTCGTATTGACATTTCCCGAATTGATAGAATTAATAAGATATGAACGTGAAGACTTTTCAATGACATCAAAGATATATTTCAGCCCTTTATCGTCAATAATTTCAAATTTGATAGGACTTTTTTCTGTATTGAAGAAGAAATTAATTTTTAGGTTATTCTTGTCTAGTTTTACCAATTGCAACTGACCTGTAGTTTCGTCTTTTTTAATGAAAAATCTTCCGGTATACCCCATGAAATTATATTGATACATATCATAACTATTGTCAAATCTGTTAAATAAAACAGATTCAAAAATTTGTCGTTTCGCCTTTTCTGTATTAAGTCCGGAGCCGGTACCATTCAATAAATAATCTTTTACGATATTAAAATTATTCTCCTTTTCAGGAAGTGTATTGTAGTACATCCCATATTTTTGATCGCTATGGGTAGATTCGTCCGGTAAATCCCGAATCGTACGTGAAATCATCCCTCCGGCAAAAAGACTCCAACCCAAACCATATTCTGAAGCAACATCATCGACTTTTGCACTCAACGGATGATAGTTTAAGGATACATTAAGATTGAGTTTTGAGCTGTTGGTATTAAAATCTCCGATAGGAATGTTTACATCAGGTATACCGGTATAGAGACTTACAGGCACTTCTTCAAACTTCATCAAAGAACTTACTCCCGGGCTCTGAGGCATACTTCTGTTTAATTCTTCAATATAATTTTTTCCCTGTCCCTTTACAGTGAATAGAAAGCTACACAATAAAAGGAGACCTAACTTGATTGTCAAATTCTTCATTTGTGTTTTATTTCTTTATAATTTTAGCATTCGCAGTTTTATTCGTATCCGTTTTTATGGTCACCAGATACGCCCCCTGAATCAGATTCTGCGTATTAATCTTGGTCACTTTATTTTTAGTTTTTAAACTTTGCAGCTGTCTTCCGCCCATATCGTAAATCGTGATCTCCGCTTCCTTAAAATCGAAGCCTATTTCCACATAACAATAGTCAGAAACAGGATTCGGGTAGATCTTGATATCCTGCTTTTCAATCAGCTGATCCAATTGCTTATCTCCTAATTTTACGATCTTCCAGTTTTCTTTGCCTAGTTCTTCTGCACTTGTTCCTGCCAGAATGATCGAGCCGTCTCTGTTGAGTTTGATATCCGATAACCGTTCTTCTCTTTTTCTCGATTCTCCTTTTACATGTTTTCTCCACTGTTCATTACCGTCTTGGTTCAGATACAGCATCCAGAATGTTTCGTCATCGGTTTCTATTCTTCCTTCTGCCTGCGTGTAACCACCAAGTAAAATACCCTGAGTTAAATCTTTATTCTTTGCTCTTTCATCTTTCCTTTGAATCACATTCATTCCCATCAAAATATCCCGGTTCTTGAAATTGTAGGATTTCTGCCATTGTTCATCCCCTTTTTCATTTAATGAAATCAGCCAGATATCGGTTCCTTCTTCAATGCCCGCTGTTTTGTTTCCTGATCTTTCGGATCTTGATTCACCGCCAACAATATATCCTGTAGAAGTCATCGCTAAAGTTCTCAAATGGTCATCTCCTTTTCCTCCGAAATTCTTCTCCCATTCTACTTTTCCATCTTTATTGAGCTTGATGATCCAGTAATCGCCTTCACCGAAGTTTTCCGTTTTCTTTGATCCGCCGGTATTGCTTCGAGAATAAATTCCCAGTAAAGCGCCACCGTCAATGGTTGGAATCATCTTTTCCACTTCATCCAGACCTTTTCCGCCTAAAATGATCTGTGACAGTTCTTTTCCGTTTTTATCCAGCCTTGAGATCAGAACATCTTTTGATCCGTAACCTTTCGCTGCATTCTGAACATTTCCGGAAACAAAAAAGCCAAAATCTGTAGTCTGAATCACTGCTTTTGCTTCTTCATCCTGAGCCGAACCCAGTGTTTTCTGCCACAGCTCATCTCCGAATTCATTGATCCTGATCAGCCAGATATCAGAGCCGCCTTTGGCATCCTCTTTTTTGTCTAAACTTTTACCGGAATAAGATGTCCCTGCCAAAAGAAAACCTCCTTCCTGCGTTGCAACGGTAGCTGAAAGAAAGTCATGGTTCTGTCCTGAGAAATATTTTTCCCAGACTTCTTCACCCTGCTGGTTGAGCTTCACCAAATGAAAATCGTAACCGTTGTTTTGTTTGTTTTCGGAAGTCAGTTTTTTTGCCTGAATGGAGCTTCCTGTGATGAGATACTGCTGATCAATAGTCGTGGTGACCTGCGAGAGAAAATCCTGTGTAGAGGATTTGATGTCTTTCTGCCACACCACTTCCTGGGCGCACAGTACAGCAGCAGTGCATATCAAAAATGCACCCGTGTAGAGTTTTTTCATCATTATGTATTTTTATGGTTTGTTATTAATTTTTTGCGAATTTATCTTTTTTTTAATATATACTACAATAGTTTTAACTAAATGTAATACGATGTAATTATTTAATGCAAAGCTAAATGGGTAATGCGACAAAACTTGACGTGTTTTTATATTGTTTTTAAAATGAAAAAATGTGAATATAAAGTCATTATTAACATTTAAAGTATCATGATTTAAAACAAAACTTCCAACTCCGTTTCCAAAGTTAGAAGAATATGCAAACCTTTATTTGATAATGGTTTCAATTAATTATTTTTTGATAAATATATTATTTTTTTGGTAAAAAAACTTCAGCAAGCATGCAACGGGCACTTCCTCCACCGTTTATTTCAATCGTATGAAGATCTGAATAGATGATCTCACAGTATTTTTCAATCCTTGAAATTTGTTGCGGATTTAAAGACTGATATGCAGTCTGGCTCATAACCAGGAATTTTTCGCCTTCTTTATTTTGTACCTGAAGCATATTTCCTGCAAACTGCTGCATCTGCTTTTCTGAAATTTCGATGATCTCTTTACCTGAATTTTTAATGGTTTCAATAACTTTACTTCTTTCAAGCTCACTATCAATACAATCTAAACAAATCACAACAAACTGATCTGCAACACACATCATCACATTGGTATGATAAATCGGAAGCCTTTCTTTACCTACCGTCTGAAATGAATGAAAAACAATGGGTTGAAAATCATATTTTTTGCAAAATTCTCTGAATAAATTTTCATCTAATCTTAAAGAAACCGATCCGTAAGCTATTTTATGGTCATGATCAAAAATCATACTTCCCGTACCTTCCAAAAAGTGACCCTGAATTTCCGGTAACGACCAATCATCGATCTCTGTAACTTCATAACCCTGTTTCTGTATGCTTTCAATGATATCTTCTCTTCGCTCTACTCTTCGGTTTGACGCAAACATAGGATATACCACGACTTTCCCGTCTTTGTGAAAACTTACCCAGTTGTTTGGGAAAATAGAATCCGGCGTGTGCGGATCTATAGTGTCTTGAACGGTAATGACATTAATGCCTTTGCTTTTCAGTTTTTCAACAAAAATCCTGAATTCTGCTAAAGCTTTTGACTGAATATCTGCACCTTTCTGCTCGATCTGAAAGTAATTATTTTCTGCTGTTTCTGCATTGTAACCGAATGCGATCGGCTCTATCATTAACACTGTATCTGTTGTCTGCATTGTTGCTTTATTTAATTTTCTTCTTTAATTAAAAATGTGTGGATTGGAAAAGATAAAAGATCAAAATTTTGAGAGAGATCGATTTTATATTTCTTACCTGTCACTGTTTCTGCTTCTACTTCTAGAGCTGTAAAATACTTTAGTATTTTTTCACTGCGTGTCATTATTTTAGGTGTTCTTAAAAATTCTTTTTTCACATCTATTGACGCAGAATAATCATTTCTAATTTCAGCCATACCATTTGCATTAAAATGCAACATCACGTAGATTACTACATTATTTTCGTCAATGTTATATCTATCAAAATTATTTGTTAAACTTTTATTCAATTTTTCACCAAATAATATTGATGGAGAATAATTTTGCATATTGAAAAATATATAATTTCTTTTGACAGAGCAAGTCATGGCATGTGTTCTAACTCTATGTAAATTTTTTCGATAAACTAAAATTCCGTCTTTAATTTTGTATATAGATTTATTATGAAATTTTCGGTTAATCACCTTTCCTTTTCCATCATATTTTCTTTCTTCCCAAAGAATCCATTCATTAAAAGTATTTTGATAATTTTTGTAAATAATTTCTTCTTTTATACGCTCTTGTTCATCATAAAAAACTTCTCTAAAAGGTAAGCCTGCATATTCCAACTTTTCACTTACTTTTTTTCCATTTTCTTTATGAATAATAAAAACGGAGTCTTTTTCAATCCTAATATTTTGATGATCAGGGTAATTTTCAAAATGGTATTTCGTGACTTTATAATCTTTCTTTAGAATGGAATCTATGGTATAATAATCAGCAAATATTTTTTTCTTTACTTCACTTTGATTGAAATACTTTTTGCTCCAAAATTTTCCGTTATCGTAGGTCTCTTGATAACTTAAATCAGAATTTTCGTGATTAAAAAAGTATTTTGTTCTGAAAACATATAGAGAATCATTTTTCTCAATATCATAATTGTAGGTTTTCTTTTCTTCATACGAAGTATTGTTAAAAATAACTTTTGTCCATTCATTAAAAATTACAATCCCCTTATTATTAATTATTTTTGAAATCTGATTGATG
The DNA here is from genome assembly GCF_019613955.1 of Chryseobacterium sp. LJ668. Classification (NCBI taxonomy): domain Bacteria; kingdom Pseudomonadati; phylum Bacteroidota; class Flavobacteriia; order Flavobacteriales; family Weeksellaceae; genus Chryseobacterium; species Chryseobacterium chendengshani. Next base: position 951,200 of record NZ_CP080443.1, read on the forward strand.
TAATTATCTTTAAAATTCAGCTTAAAATGCTGCTGCCAATTATTTTTGACTGACTTCACAGAGATTAATCGATCTTTATCATCAAAATCATAGTATTCTGTATTCAGAGAATCTTTGACAAGAATAGATTTGTCTGAAATTAATTCAATGGATCTGAGAATTTTATTGCCTTGTTTTAGCTTTAGTGCTTTAATTTTATTTTCTTTTAAACCTTTAATATCTCCATATAAAACTTCTCCCCAGTTGAGTTTTTGCTGAGAAAAGGTTTTGTTGACAGATAACAAAAGAAAAAAGAAAAGTAATTTTCTCAAAATCGTACTTTATATTATTCTCTTACCAGTGGCATTGTCGAACATCTTAAAAGCCCTCCCATCTTAGAAATCTCTCTGTAAGGAATTTCTTCTACGATCATTCCCCATTCATTTCTCAGGTGATTGTTCATTCTTGTAAATGCTTTATCCGAAACAACAACTTCCGGGGAAATTGAGAAGATATTCGGGCACATTTCAAACATTTCGTTATCAGTAACGTAAAAGCAGTTTTCTTCACCAAATATATCGATGATCAACTGATAATCGCTTTCGTCCACAAAACCATTTCTGTAAATGATGCATTTATCTGTTCCGATCGGGTTGAAAGTGCAGTCTAAATGCAAAATTCCCTGATAAGGTTCTTTGTCGTTTTTCTTTAGTTCAAAATCAAGAATTCTCTTTTTAGGAAAATATTCTTTCAGAATTTCAATAGCATATTCGTTGGTCCTGGCTGTTTTATAATTTCTGTAATCCTGTGAAAAGCAGGTTCCTATAAAAAGAAAATCATTCCACACGATAACATCTCCACCTTCGATATGGGCTGTATCGGGTAGGTTGATGATATCGCGCCATTTTACCTTTTCAAAAATCGAACGGTACGCGTCCTGCTCGTCTGCACGATCTGCAATGACATTGGAAATAATCATCTTATCGTCGATGACAAACGAAACATCTCTGGCAAAAACCTGATTGTAATCTTTAATGATACTAGGACGTAAAACTTCTACATCATATTTTTTCAGCACCTTTTCAAAAGCTTCCATTTCATCAATAATATCTTTTTCTTTCGGATAGATATTGTGCTGAATAGAATGATATGATTTTGCATCATAGCTTTCTTCTAAAGTAGGATCCGGACCCATCGAATTGGGCTGTCCCAAAACCACAGATTTCAGTCTGCCGGTTTCGTTTTTGATATTTAGTTTCATAAAAAATACGTCTAATGTCTTAGCTTTTATTTAAAGCATGAGTTACATAGCATGAGCCACAAATATAATTAAAGAAGATTGAAGTCAAAAATTTAATATTCAATAAAATGAATGTGGCTATAAATAACAATTTTTTCTTTAAAAAAGATGAATATTCATCTTTTAATGGATGTTATTTTTTTTTTAATGCTGCGGGAGTAATATTATACGAAAGAAATTAAATTTCTATTGTAAAGGTGTCGCTCCTACGGAGCTTCCAAAATTTCGCCCCCCACAAGACTAGGTTCGCCAATCTTAAGTTGAATATCTTGAATTTCTTTTTAACCAGACCTGCAAATTTAATTTCTGAAGATCGAAATATTTTAATCTTGGGTTCATAAAAAATCCCGAAGTAAAAACTCCGGGATCTAGATTTATACGAGAAAAACAATTATCTGTTTGCAATATCAATATAATCTCTTTGCTGAGCACCTTGGTAAACCTGTCTTGGTCTTCCGATCGGGTCTCCTTTTAATCTCATTTCTTTCCACTGAGCGATCCATCCCGGAAGTCTTCCTAATGCGAACATTACAGTAAACATTTCTGTAGGAATTCCTAATGCTCTGTAGATAATTCCTGAATAGAAATCTACGTTTGGATATAATTTTCTTTCGATGAAGTAATCATCTTCAAGCGCTACCTTCTCTAACTGCATTGCAATATCAAGCGCTTTGTCTTCGATACCTAGTGCAAGTAATAAATCGTCTGCCGCTTTTTTGATAATTTTTGCTCTCGGGTCGAAGTTTTTGTAAACTCTGTGTCCGAAGCCCATCAAACGGAAGCTGTCATTTTTATCTTTCGCTTTTTCCACCCATTTGTTAACGTCTCCACCATCTTTTTCAATCAATTCAAGCATTTCGATAACCGCTTGGTTTGCTCCACCGTGAAGCGGACCCCAAAGTGCAGAAATTCCTGCAGAAACTGAAGCAAAAAGGCCCGTATGAGCAGAACCTACCATTCTTACTGTAGATGTAGAACAGTTTTGCTCATGGTCAGCGTGAAGAATTAATAGCTTATCTAATGCACCCACTACCACTGGATTGATTTCGAAATCAGCATTTGGTTGTCTGAAAGCCATTTTGTAGAAATTCTCTACATAGTTTAAGCTGTTATCTCCATGGTTTAATGGTAAACCAAGAGTTTTTCTATAAGTCCAAGCTGCAAGGTGAGCAAATTTAGCAATCAACAATTCTGCAGCAAGATCCATCTCTTCTTTTGACTGTACATTAACAGCTTTAGGGTTAAAAGCAGTCAAAGCAGAAGTAAGAGAAGATAAAACTCCCATTGGATGTGCAGAACGAGGGAAAGCATCGATGATTTTTTTCATCTCCTCTGCTACGAAGTTATATTTTTTGATATTACCGTTGAAGGTATTAAACTGATCTGTTGTAGGTAAATCACCGTGTAACAAAAGGTACATTACTTCTGTGAAATTAGACTTTTCAGCAATTTGCTCGATTGGATAACCTCTGTAGAACAATTCTCCTTTATCTCCGTCTAAATAAGTGATTTCACTAAGTGTAGCACCTGTATTTTTATACCCTAAATCTAAGGTAATGAGTCCGGTCTGGTCTCTTAATTTTGAAATATCTATTCCTCTGTCTCCGATTGTACTATCTACGATAGGATATTCATACGAATTACCGTCATAATTCAATATAACTTTGTTGTCTGACATTATATAATATTTTATTTAAATTTCTTAAAAATACACAAAAAACAGCAATACTAAAAAAGTTTGCTGTTTTTTTTGTCTTATTTTATCTTTTTATTTTGAAAGCATCTAATCCCGGGAAGTAAGCAGTATCACCCAAAGCTTCTTCTATTCTCAACAGCTGATTGTACTTCGCCATTCTGTCTGATCTTGAAGCAGAACCCGTTTTGATCTGACCACAGTTCATTGCAACTGCTAAATCAGCAATTGTAGAATCTTCAGTTTCACCTGATCTGTGAGACATTACCGATGTAAACTTGTTGTGCTGAGCCATTTGTACCGCTGCCATCGTTTCAGAAAGAGAACCAATTTGATTTACTTTAACCAAAATTGAATTTGCAATTCCTTCGTCAACTCCTCTTTTAAGTCTCTCAACATTGGTTACGAATAAATCGTCACCTACCAACTGTACTCTGTCACCAATTTTATCGGTTAACATTTTCCAACCTTCCCAGTCATTTTCGTGCATCCCGTCTTCAATGGAGATGATTGGGTATTTATTTGCCAATTCAGCTAAGTAGGAAACCTGCTCGCTGCTTGAAAAATGTGCTGCATCCGGAGTTTGGAATTTTCTGTAATCGTACACTCCGTCTTTGTAGAATTCTGAAGCGGCGCAGTCTAATGCAATCATCACATCATCACCAGGTTTGTAACCTGCTTTTTCGATAGCCTGAAGCAAAGTATCCAAAGCGTCTTCAGTTCCTGCAAAAGTGGGTGCAAAACCACCTTCATCACCTACTGCTGTTGACAAACCTCTTGAGTGAAGAATCGCTTTTAAATTGTGAAAGATTTCAGTTCCTTTTCTCAAAGCATGAGAGAAAGAATCTGCTTTTACCGGCATTACCATAAATTCCTGAAAAGCAATCGGAGCATCTGAGTGAGAGCCCCCATTGATCACATTCATCATCGGTACCGGAAGTGTATTGGCGTTAACACCACCAATATATTTGTATAAAGGCATTTTCAGTTCAGCAGCAGCAGCTTTTGCAGCAGCTAAAGAAACACCAAGAATGGCATTAGCACCAAGATTTCCTTTGTTTTTCGTTCCGTCTAATTCGATCATGATCTGATCCAAAAGATTCTGATCATACACCGGAAGCCCCACCAATTCGGGAGCAATTACTTCTCTTACATTTTCTACAGCTTTAGAGACCCCTTTCCCCATCCACTCAGAACCGCCATCACGCAATTCTACTGCTTCATGCTCTCCGGTAGATGCTCCCGAGGGTACTGCAGCACGACCCATCGTACCGTTTTCTGTAAATACATCCACTTCAACTGTAGGATTCCCTCTTGAATCCAAAATTTGTCTCGCTTCTATGTAAGAAATGTAACTCATTTTTTGTTTATTTATAGTTCAGACAAATTTAATCAAAATTTAACTTTTTTCATTATTTAAGGTGCTGCATTTAGGCATTTGTGAGTTAAATTTTAGTTAATTTTACAAGCATAATTAAAGAATGTATTTAAAAAATTAAATCTTATGATAAAAAAAGGTATTACATTGCTTCTATTGTCTTTTTTGATTGTTGCCTGTAAAAAAGAGGGAAATAAAGGAATTGTACAGACAAATCCTGAGAATCAGATAATTATTGCGGATAATGGAAAGATAGATTCTACGATTGGTTACAATGTAGACGTAAATGGTAAAAAAACAATAAAAACAGATTATGTGTACAAAGCAACTGATGGCACTTTAGTTAAAGTTGTTTTTAATTATGATCCTAAAGAAAGTTCGATATCAATTACCAATAACAAAAAAACATTTACGCTGGATAAGGTAGAATCTAAAGGAAATGAAACTATTTATGAGAAAGATGAGATGAAAGCTAAAGTAAAAGGTGACAGTCTTATTCTGCATCAGGGTGAAAACGTTATTGAACTTGAAAAAACTAAAATTTAAGACAAAAAAAACCGTTCAGATTTCTGAACGGTTTTTTTTATATATCTGATTGAATATTATTCACCAGCTTTTTCTTCTGTAGAATCAGTTGTTTCTGCCTTAGGCTCTTCAACTTTTTGACTCTTTGCAGTCGTCGAATCTGCGATTTCTTCAACTGCTGGAGTTGCTTCAACAGCTACTTTTGCAGTAGAAGCAGATCTTCTACTTCTTCTTGTCGTCTTCTTCTCCTCAGCATTAGGATTATAAAGCTCATTGAAATCAACTAACTCGATCAAAGCAGTATCTGCAGCATCACCAGGTCTGAAACCAGTCTTGATGATTCTCGTATAACCACCGTTTCTTTCGGCGATTTTCGGAGCTACAGTTCTGAATAATTCAGCAACCGCTTCTTTACTTTGAAGATATGAAAAAACAATTCTTCTATTGTGTGTAGTATCTTCTTTTGCTTTTGTTAATAGAGGCTCAACGTATACTCTTAAAGCTTTCGCTTTAGCTACAGTAGTGTTGATTCTTTTATGCTCAATCAGAGAACAAGCCATATTAGAAAGTAACGCGCTTCTGTGAGAAGCTGTTCTTCCTAAGTGATTGAATTTTTTACCGTGTCTCATTATTATTTAATTATCAGCGTCTAATTTATATTTTGCAACGTCGAAACCGAAGTTAAGACCTTTTGAATGCACTAATTCTTCTAGTTCTGTCAAAGATTTTTTACCAAAATTTCTGAATTTCATCAAATCAGACTTACTGTAAGAAACCAATTCTCCCAATGTTTCAACTTCAGCCGCTTTCAGACAGTTCAGGGCTCTTACAGAAAGATCCATATCTGCTAATTTTGACTTAAGAAGTTGTCTTGTGTGAAGAGTTTCCTCATCGTATTGGATAGATGCTTTCACAGCTTCAGTCTCCAATGTTATTCTCTCATCAGAGAACAACATGAAGTGATAAATCAATATCTTAGAAGCTTCTGTTAAAGCATTCTGAGGGCTTATAGAACCGTCAGTTTCAATATCTAATACTAATTTTTCGTAGTCTGTCTTTTGCTCTACACGATAATTCTCAACACTATACTGCACTTTTTTGATTGGCGTAAAAATAGAGTCAATAGCAATAGTACCTACAGGTGCATTGTTTGATTTATTAAGATCAGAAGGCACATACCCTCTACCCTTCTCTACATTAAACGTAATTTCGAAAGTAACATCTGTATTTAGGTTACAGATCATCAATTCTGGATTTAAAATCTCAAAACCGCTGATCGACTTTCCTAAATCACCAGCTGTAATTACTGTCTGACCGGAAACTTTGGCAACAACCTGCTCATTCGTCTGGTTTTCTGCCGTAGCTTTTAATCTTACCTGCTTAAGGTTAAGAATAATTTCGGTAACGTCTTCAATTACTCCTGGAATCGTTGAAAATTCGTGCTCTACACCTTCTATTTTGATAGATGAAATAGCGTATCCTTCCAGAGAAGAAAGCAACACTCTTCTCAAAGCATTACCGATTGTAAGCCCGAAACCTGGTTCTAAAGGTCTGAATTCGAATTGACCTTTAAATTCATCAGAGTTAAGTAGAATTACTTTATCGGGTTTTATGAATTGTAAAATTGCCATATTATTGGGTTGAGCAAAAATTTGATTAAAAAATTATTTAGAGTAAAGTTCGACGATAAGCTGTTCCTTGATGTCTTCCGGGATTTGGATTCTCTCAGGAGCAGATACGAATGTACCTTGCTTCTTCTCATCGTTGAATTGTAACCAATCGTAGTTTGCTTTAGAAGCTAAAGAATCAGCAATTACCTCAAGAGATTTTGATTTCTCTCTTACAGCGATTACGTCTCCTGCTTTTACCAAATAAGAAGGGATGTTTAAGATCTCACCATTCACTGTAATGTGTCTGTGAGAAGTTAATTGTCTTGCTCCAGCTCTCGTTTTAGAAAAACCTAATCTGTAAACAACATTATCCAATCTTGATTCGCAAAGCTGTAATAAAACTTCACCTGTTACGCCTTTACTTCTGTGTGCTTTTTCAAATAAGTTAGCAAACTGTCTTTCTAAAATACCGTAAGTATATTTAGCTTTCTGCTTTTCCATTAACTGAACAGCGTACTCAGATTTTTTTGCTCCTCTTCTTTTATTAACACCGTGTTGTCCTGGTGGTTGGTTTTTTCTTTTCTCGAAGTTTTTATCGTCTCCGTAGATTGCAGCGCCAAACTTTCTAGCAATCTTAGTTTTTGGTCCAATATATCTTGCCATAATGGGTAAATTCTAAAAATTAAACTCTTCTTCTTTTTGGTGGTCTACATCCATTGTGTGGCATCGGCGTTACGTCAATAATTTCGCTCACCTCAATACCTGAATTGTGAATTGTTCTGATTGCAGATTCTCTACCTGCACCCGGACCTTTCACATACACCTTTACTCTTCTTAAACCAGCTTCGTGAGCCACGTTTGAGCAATTCTCCGCTGCCATCTGAGCAGCAAATGGAGTGTTCTTTTTAGAACCTCTGAAACCCATTTTACCGGCAGAAGCCCAAGAGATAACTTCTCCTGCTTTATTTGTTAAAGAAATGATGATGTTATTGAAAGAAGCTTGTATATGCGCTTCACCAATAGCTTCAACTTTTACTTTTCTTTTTTTAACTACTTTAGTTTGTTTTGCCATAATTCCTAACGATTATTTACTTGCTTTTTTCTTGTTAGCAACTGTTTTTCTCTTTCCTTTACGGGTTCTAGAGTTGTTTTTCGTTCTCTGGCCTCTTAAAGGTAGTCCTAGTCTGTGACGTATTCCTCGTTGGCATCCTATGTCCATCAATCGCTTGATGTTCAATTGCACTTCAGATCTAAGCTCACCTTCTACTTTAATGTTTTCGGTGATGTAATTTCTGATTGCAGCCAATTCATCGTCATTCCATTCGTTGACTTTCTTGTCTTCGCTGATACCGGCATTTTTCAGGATCTCAGAAGAAGTACTTCTTCCAACACCATAAATATAAGTTAAACCGATAACACCTCTTTTGTTTTTTGGTAAATCAATACCTGCAATTCTCGCCATAATTTAATATTAGCCTTGTCTTTGTTTAAATTTTGGGTTCTTCTTGTTGATTACGAAAAGCACGCCTTTTCTGCGTACAATTTTGCAATCAGCACTTCTTTTTTTAATTGATGCTCTAACTTTCATTTGAAATATATTTATTTTTTTAATACTGAAAAAATGGAATTTTGCAATTTCATCTGATCGTATTTATTTTTTAACAAGAGCCAAATGGAAATCAGAAGATTCCATTTGGCGGTTGTTTAATATCTAAATGTAATTCTCCCTTTGGTTAAATCGTAAGGAGACATTTCAAGTTTTACCTTATCACCGGGTAAAAGTTTAATATAATGCATTCTCATTTTACCGGAGATATGAGCGATAAGAATATGCCCATTCTCAAGTTCTACACGGAACTGCGCGTTCGAAAGTGCTTCCGTAATAACGCCGTCCTGCTCAATATGTTTCTGTTTTGCCATAAATTAATATCCAGTCGATCTTGATAGTTTAGACTGCATTAAGCCATCATAATGATGATTCAGCAGATAAGTGTTAATCTGTTGAACTGTATCTAGTACCACCCCAACCATAATTAGCAACGAAGTTCCGCCAAAAAATAAGGCGAACGCATCTGTCTGAACAAGGCTTCCATGCACTATAGCCGGAAGGACTGCAAAGATAGATAAAAATATTGCACCTGGCAAGGTAATTTTTGATAAAATATCATCTAAATAATCAGCTGTCTCTTTACCTGGTCTTACTTTTGGTACCAAACCTCCATTCCTCTTTAAATCATCAGCCATTTGGTTCACCGGAATTGTAATTGCGGTATAGAAAAATGAAAAGATAATAATCAATAGTGCAAACAATACATTGTACTGCCAGCTAAAAACATTTTTGAAACCTGCAAGAAAAGTATTTGATTCGTCAAATTTTGTCAATAAGCCGGGTACAAACATTAATGCCTGAGCAAAAATGATTGGCATAACCCCTGCCGCATTTACTTTTAATGGAATCCACTGTCTTGCTCCCTGCATAAGATTTTTATTAACACCTCCTCTTGCTTGAGCTCTGCTTACATACTGAATAGGGATTTTTCTTACCGCAACAGATAGTACTACTGCTAAAAGAACAACCAGCATCCAGAATATCACTTCAATAAGGATCATGATAGAACCCAATCCTCCTTTTCCGTTTTGTACTGCGATTTCCTGTACAAATGCTTCTGGTAATCTAGATAAAATACCTACCATAATAAGGATAGAAATACCATTTCCAATACCTTTATCGGTAATTTTTTCACCTAACCACATGGCAAATACAGAACCACCTACCAAGATTACAATACTTGGCAACCAGAACATAATAGAATTGGGGTCTACAAGATATGCAGACTGGAACTGAGCATACGGTAGGAATAACTGAGTAATAGAAGTTAAATAAGATGGTGCCTGTACAAGACAAACCCCAATTGTTAACCATCTAGTAATTTGATTCAGTGTATTTCTACCTGATTCTCCGTCTTTTTGAAGTTTCTGAAGATAAGGGATAGCCATCCCCATCAACTGAACGATAATAGAAGCAGAAATATAAGGCATTATACCTAAAGCCATCACGGAAGCGTGGCTGAAAGCCCCACCTGTAAACGACGAAAGCAAGCCAAGGAGACCTGCTCCCTGCTTGTTACCGCCTTGACTTTTATAATGCTCCAAGAGATCTCCTACTTCTGCAAGGTTAATTGCAGGTAGAGAGATGAAAGATGCGAATCTATACACAAGGATAATACCTAAAGTAAAGAGAATCTTATCTCTTAATTCTTTAAGGCTCCAAATATTCTTAAGGGTTTGTATAAATTCTTTCATTAGTAATATTATAAGGTAATTGCTTTTCCACCTGCTTTAGAAATAAGCTCTTCAGCAGATTTAGTGAACTTGTCAGCAGAGATTGAAACCGCAGATTTCAATTCTCCTCTCCCCATAATTTTCACTATTTCTTTCTTAGTAGCCAGACCGTTTTCTACCAAAACTTCTTTTGTAATATCTCCTGTTAAAGATTTAGTATCAATTAGATTTTGAATATCATCCAGGTTAATAGCTCTGTATTCTTTTCTGTTTACGTTTTTGAAACCGAATTTAGGTAATCTTCTCTGCAAAGGCATTTGACCCCCTTCGAAACCGATTTTTTGAGAATAACCAGCTCTAGCTTGCTGACCATTGTGACCTTTCCCAGCTGTACCGCCTTTTCCACTACCTTGTCCTCTACCAATTCTTTTTGAACTAAAAGTAGAACCTGCTGCAGGTCTTATGTTGTTTAAATTCATTTTAAAATTATTTTAAAAATTATTTTTGAACTTCAAGTAAGTGACTAACTGCAGCGATCATTCCTAAAATTGAAGGAGTAGCTTCGTGCTCTATAACTTGGTGAAGTCTCTTAAATCCTAATGCTTCAAGCGTTCTCTTTTGGGTTTTTGTTCTACCAATAGCGCTTCTTACTTGTTTTACTTTAATTGTTGCCATTGTATATATATTAACCGTTAAACACTTTACTTAGAGAAACTCCTCTCATTCTTGCAATCTCTTCTGGTCTTCTGATGTCTAACAATGCTTTGAAAGTTGCCTTTACCACATTGTGAGGGTTTGAAGATCCTTTAGATTTTGAAAGGATATCGTGAATACCTGCAGATTCTAATACCGCTCTTACCGCACCACCGGCGATAAGACCTGTACCGTGTGAAGCAGGTCTCATGAAGATATCTGCACCACCATATCTAGCAGCAGTCTGGTGAGGAATGGTGTGATTCATTACAGGAACTTTCACAAGATTTTTCTTAGCATCTTCTACTGCTTTTGCAATAGCAGAAGCTACTTCTTTAGATTTTCCTAAACCAAAACCGATAGTTCCGTTTTCGTCTCCTACAACAACAATTGCAGAAAATCCGAAAGCTCTACCCCCTTTAGTTACTTTTGTTACCCTGTTTACGGATACGAGACGATCTTTTAATTCTAATCCTCCCGGTTTTACTCTTTCTATATTATCTAGTCCTAACATATTTTCCGAAATTTAATGATTAGAATTTAAGTCCTCCTTCTCTCGCACCGTCAGCTAAAGCCTTAACTCTACCGTGATATACGAAACCGTTTCTATCAAATACAATAGCTTCAATCCCAGCAGCAATAGCTTTGGCAGCAATAGCTTTACCTACAGCAGCAGAAATTTCACTTTTAGTACCGTTAGCATCCACACCTTTTTCTCTCGAAGAAGCTGAAGCTAAAGTTTTACCATCTTTATCGTCTATTAACTGAGCGTAAATTTCCTTATTACTCTTGTATACAGATAATCTTGGCAATTCAGAAGATCCAGAGATTTTCCCTCTTACTCTTCTTTTTATTCTTATTCTTTTTTCTAATTTACTTAGTGCCATTTTCTTAAAATTTATTAAGCAGATTTACCAGCTTTACGTCTAACATTTTCTCCTACGAATCTTACACCTTTTCCTTTGTATGGCTCAGGCTTTCTGAATGAACGGATCTTTGCAGAAACCATCCCAAGAAGTTGCTTGTCAAAAGACGTTAAAGTAATAATTGGGTTTTTACCTTTTTCAGTCAATGTATCGATTACCACTTCTTTTGGAAGTTCTAATACAATACCGTGAGAGAATCCTAAAGCTAACTCAAGTTTCTGACCTGAGTGAGAAGCTCTGTATCCTACTCCCACTAGTTCCAACTTTTTAGTGAAACCTTCAGCAGTTCCAATAATCATGTTGTTGATCAACGCTCGGTATAAACCGTGTAGCGCTTTGTGTTGTTTAGACTCAGATGGTCTGCTGAATGTAAGCACACCGTCTTCTTGTTCTAAAGTAATTCCTTCTGTAAGCTCCTGGATAAGTTCTCCTTTTGGACCTTTTACAGTTACTACCCCTTCATTTTGAGTTACAGTAACACCAGCTGGAATAGTTATAATTGATTTACCAATTCTTGACATTTTCCTTTGATTAAAAATTAATAAACATAGCAGATTACTTCACCGCCTACTTTTTCTTCTCTAGCTTTTTTATCTGTCATTACTCCTCTAGAAGTTGAGATAATTGCTACACCCAAACCGTTCAATACTCTTGGAAGTTCTGTAGAACCTTTGTATTGTCTTAAACCTGGTCTTGAAGCTCTCTGGATAGATTTGATTGCAGGCTTGCTTGTTTGCTTGTCATACTTAAGAGCGATTTTGATTGTCCCTTGAACAGCGCTATCTTCAAACTTGTAGTTTAAGATATACCCTTGATCAAATAAGATTTTCGTAAGCTCCTTTTTGATTTTCGATGCAGGAATTTCCACCACCTTGTGGCCTGCGCTTTGTGCGTTCCTTACTCTTGTCAGGAAATCTGAAATTGGATCTGTTACCATTTTTCTTTTTTAAATTATTGGTTAAAGACAACCAGTATTGAAAAGACTTGAAGATTAAAATATCAGACTTCAGAAAACTTCGGTCTGATATTTATTTCTTTAGTATCTAGACAACTTAATTGTCCTATTTTTTAATGAGTAATTATTACCAACTGGCTTTTTTCACTCCCGGGATAAGACCGTTGTTGGCCATTTCTCTGAAAGTTACTCTAGAAATACCAAAGGTTCTCATGTAACCTCTTGGTCTCCCTGTCAATTTACATCTGTTGTGTAATCTTACAGGAGAAGCATTTTTAGGTAATTTTTGAAGTCCTTCGTAATCACCAGCTTCTTTCAACGCTTTTCTTTTCTCAGCGTATTTAGCTACAGTAGCTTCTCTTTTGCGCTCACGCGCTTTCATTGATTCTTTAGCCATTTCTTAGTTCTTTTTGAAAGGTAAACCGAAGTGAGTTAATAATGCTTTAGCTTCTTTGTCTGTTTTCGCAGTTGTAACGAAAGTAATATCCATTCCTTGGATTTTCTTTACTTTGTCGATTACGATTTCAGGGAAGATAATTTGCTCAGTAATACCTAAGTTATAGTTACCTCTACCATCGAAACCGTCAGCTTTGATACCAGAAAAATCTCTAATACGTGGTAAAGCAGAAGAAGTCAATCTGTCTAAGAATTCGTACATTTTCTGAGCTCTAAGAGTTACCTTAGCGCCTACAGGCATACCTTTTCTTAATTTGAAAGCAGCTTCATCCTTTTTTGAAATAGTACCTACGGCTTTTTGCCCGGTAATATTTGTAAGTTCTTCAACAGCATAATCGATGATTTTTTTATCAGCAGTAGCGTCTCCTAAACCTTGAGATAAAATAATTTTCTCTAATCTTGGTACCTGCATTACTGATTTGTATCCGAATTCTTCCATCATTGCTGGAACAATCGTTTCTTTGTATGCTTTTTTGGGTCTTGCTATATATTCCATGTGTTATTTAAAATTATAAAGTTTCACCCGTTTTTTTGTCGATTCTTACTTTCTTATCTCCGTCGATTTTGTAACCAACTTTGATAGCTTTTCCGTCTTTATTAACTAAAGCTATGTTTGAGATATGAATAGAAGCTTCCTTTTCTGTAATTCCTCCTTGAGGATTTGAAGCTGAAGGCTTAACGTGTTTCTTAACGATGTTTAGTCCTGCAACGATTACTCTAGGGTCTTTTCCTTCTTTTTTGATCACTTCAATAACTTCACCCGTCTTCCCTTTAAGTTCTTTCTTACCGGTCATTACGATCACGTTATCTCCTCTTTTTATTTTTAACTTTGACATTTTTTTTAAAATTTTAAATATTAAAGTACTTCAGGAGCTAATGAAATGATTTTCATATATTCTTTGTCTCTCAACTCACGAGCCACAGGTCCGAAAACACGTGTTCCTCTCATTTCTCCTCCAGCGTTTAGTAAAACACAAGCATTGTCTTCAAATTTGATGTAAGATCCATCTTTTCTTCTAACTGCTTTTTTCGTTCTTACTACTACCGCTTTTGATACTTGACCTTTCTTAGCGTTTCCTGATGGTGTAGAATCTTTAATAGTAACTACGATTTTATCACCAACTGAAGCATATCTTCTTCTGGTACCTCCCAGAACTCTGATCACTAGTACTTCTTTAGCACCCGTGTTATCAGCAACTTTTAATCTTGATTCTGTTTGTAACATTACTTAGCTTTTTCAATGATTCTTACTAATCTCCATCTCTTGCTCTTGCTCAAAGGTCTTGTTTCTGTAATCAATACAGTATCTCCTTCTGTGCATTCGTTGTTCTCGTCGTGTGCAGTATATTTTTTCGTTTTCAAAACGAATTTACCGTACATCGGGTGCTTTACTCTTGTAGTTTCACTAACAACAATAGTTTTTTCCATTTTATTGCTGGAAACCACTCCGATTCTTTCTTTTCTTAAATTTCTATCCATTGTAAAAAGGATTATTGTTTGTTAGTTAACTCAGTGTTTAGTCTTGCGATTGTCTTTCTCAAATCTCTGATTTGGATTGGATTTTCAAGTGGACTGATTTTGTGAGCCAATTTCATTTTGGTGAATTCAGCCGTAGCCTCAGCCAGTTTTGCTTGAATATCTTCAGCGCTTAGATTTTTAATTTCAGCTTTTTTCATTGTTTCAGAGATTAAAGAGGTTTAACAAAATCGTTAGCAACTACAAATCTGGTAACTACCGGTAATTTCTGTGCAGCAAGTCTTAAAGCTTCCTTTGCGATATCGTAAGATACACCTCCGATTTCGAACATAATTTTACCAGGTTTTACTACAGCTACCCAATATTCTACAGCACCTTTACCTTTACCCATCCTTACTTCGGCTGGTTTTTTAGTAATTGGCTTATCCGGGAATATTTTGATCCATAACTGACCTTCTCTTTTCATATATCTTGTCGCAGCGATACGAGCGGCTTCGATCTGTCTAGCAGTAATCCAAGCACCCTCTGTAGCTTTGATTCCGAAAGTTCCGTAAGCAAGTTGATTACCTCTTTGAGCAATCCCCTTCATCTTCATCTTGTGAACTCTACGGAATTTGGTTCTTTTTGGTTGTAACATAATTTCTTAAATTTTAGATTTTAGAATTTAGATTTTAAAAAAGTAACGGTCATTTAAAAACTATCCTCTAAAATTTTATTAATTATTCTTTTTATCTCTTGAAGGTCTTCTGTTATCTCTGTCTCCGCCTCCTCTGTTTCCGCCACCTGAAGGACCAGTTTTCTTCTGTTGTCCTACTAATGGAGAAAGATCTCTTCTACCGTACACTTCGCCTTTCATGATCCAAACTTTAACTCCTAACTTACCGTATTGAGTTAATGCTTCACCGATATGATAATCGATATCTGCTCTGAAAGTTGATAATGGAATTCTTCCGTCTTTGAAAGACTCAGATCTTGCCATTTCAGCACCGTTTAATCTACCAGAGATTTGAACTTTGATTCCTTCTGCACCCATTCTCATGGTAGAAGCGATTGCCATTTTCACGGCTCTTCTGTAAGAGATACGGTTTTCAATTTGCTTAGCGATACTGTCTGCAACTAATACTGCATCAAGTTCAGGTCTTTTGATTTCGAAAATATTGATTTGAATATCCTTTTTTGTAAGTTTCTTCAATTCTTCTTTTAACTTGTCAACTTCCTGACCTCCTTTCCCGATGATTAATCCCGGTCTGGCTGTAGTGATTGTTACTGTTACTAATTTAAGTGTTCTTTCAATATAAATTTTTGAAATTCCACCTTTAGATAATCTTGCTTCAAGGTATCTTCTGATTTTGTAGTCTTCAGCGATTCTGTCTCCATAATCGTTTCCGCCAAACCAGTTAGAATCCCATCCTCTGATGATACCTAATCTGTTACCAATTGGATTTGTCTTCTGTCCCATACCTTGAATTAATTTTCTTTTGTACCTAAGATTAGTGTAATGTGGTTTGATCTTTTTCTGATTCTGTACCCTCTTCCTTGTGGAGCTGGTCTTAGTCTCTTCAATTGTCTAGCACTGTCTACAAAAATTTCTTTAACGATAAGATTAGCTTCTTCAATATCAGCACCTTCGTTCTTTGTTTGCCAGTTGGCCATCGCAGAAAGTAATACTTTTTCTAATTTTTCAGAAGCTCCTTTTTTTGAATATTTTAGGATGCTTAAAGCTTTGTCAACTTCTACCCCTCTGATGATATCAGCAACTAATCTCATCTTTCTAGGAGATGTCGGGCAATCGTTGTGTAATGCTTTTACTACATCTTGATTTGTTAATTTACGTGCTAATGCACTTTCTCTTTTTCTTGATCCCATGATTATCTACTTCCTTTGTTTTTATTACCACCATGACCTCTGAAAGATCTTGTTGGAGAAAATTCGCCTAGCTTGTGACCAACCATGTTTTCTGTAACATAAACAGGGATAAAAGATTTCCCGTTGTGTACTGCAATAGTTTGTCCTACGAAGTCCGGAGAGATCATTGATGCTCTAGACCAAGTTTTAATAACTGTTTTTTTACCAGCTTCTATATTTGCCTGAACCTTCTTATCTAAAGTATATGCGATGAATGGTCCTTTTTTAAGTGATCTTGCCATAATTATTTACGTTTAGATATGATATGACGGTTAGACGCTTTGTTTTTCTTTCTGGTTTTGTAACCTTTAGCCGGCATACCGTTTCTAGATCTTGGGTGACCTCCAGAAG
The DNA here is from genome assembly GCF_019613955.1 of Chryseobacterium sp. LJ668. Classification (NCBI taxonomy): domain Bacteria; kingdom Pseudomonadati; phylum Bacteroidota; class Flavobacteriia; order Flavobacteriales; family Weeksellaceae; genus Chryseobacterium; species Chryseobacterium chendengshani. The sequence goes on from NZ_CP080443.1 coordinate 967,729, forward strand.
ACTTACCTTCTCCACCTCCCATTGGGTGATCTACAGGGTTCATTACTACCGGTCTTGTTCTAGGTCTTCTACCTAACCATCTGCTTCTACCAGCTTTACCTGAAACAGTTAACTGATGATCAGAGTTAGAAACAGATCCAATCATTGCATAACATTCAGTAAGGATCATTCTAGATTCTCCTGAAGGCAATTTGATGATTGCATATTTTCCGTCTCTTGAAGTCAATTGAGCTGAAGAACCAGCACTTCTTGCTAAGATTGCACCTTGACCAGGCTTCATTTCGATACAAGAAATTACTGTACCTAATGGAATGTTTTTCAATTTCATTGCGTTACCTACATTAGGCTCTACGCTTTCTCCTGAAATGATTTTCTGATCAACTTTGATCCCGTTTGGAGCGATGATGTATCTCTTCTCTCCGTCTGCATATTCAACTAAAGCGATGAAAGCAGTTCTGTTTGGATCATATTCTACAGTTTTTACCGTTGCTTCAACATCATGTTTGTTTCTTTTGAAGTCGATAATTCTGTATTTCTTTTTGTGTCCACCTCCGGTGTAACGCATGGTCATTTTACCAGTTTGGTTACGTCCACCTGACTTACTAATACCAACGGTTAGAGACTTCTCTGGTTTGTTGGTAGTAATTTCCTCAAAATTGTTTACAATTCTGAATCTCTGTCCTGGGGTGATAGGTTTTAATTTTCTAACAGACATTACTATTATTTATAATTAATAATTAATTTACAGCAAAAATGTCAATTACTTCCCCTTCTGCAAGAGTGATAATTGCTTTTTTCAATTTGTTTGTCTTTCCTACTTGAAGACCTTTTTTAGTGTGCTTTGAAGAAACTTTAGGAGCATAAATCATGGTTCTAACGTCTGCTACTTTCACACCGTAAGCTACTTCTATCGCTTTTTTAATCTGGATTTTATTCGCCTTAGGTTGTACTAAGAAAGAATAAGCACCTCTTAAATCTGTAAGATAGTTTGCCTTTTCTGAAATAACTGGTTTGATAATTAGTGACATGATTTATTTCTTTAAATTTTCCTGGAATTTTTCAACTGCACCTTCTAAGAAAACGATCTCACCTGCATTGATTAAGTCATAAGAACTGATCTCATTGAACTTCATCACTTTAGTCTTAGGCAAGTTTCTTGAAGATAAATATACATTCTTGTTTGTATCAGGCAGAATGAATAAAGACTTCTTATCGTTCAATGCCAATGCATTCAAGATAGTGATGAAATCTTTAGTTTTAGGAGCAGAAATGCTCAAACCTTCTACAATTTTAATACTGTTATCTTTCATCTTTTGAGAAAGAACAGATTTTTTAGCCAATCTCTTAAGCGCTTTGTTCAATTTGAATCTGTAGTCTCTTGGCTTTGGACCAAAAATTCTACCTCCACCTCTGAAAACCGGTGACTTGATATCACCATATCTTGCAGAACCTGAACCTTTTTGCTTTTTCAACTTTTTAGTTGAACCAGTGATTTCGCTTCTTTCTTTTGATTTATGAGTACCTTGACGCTGAGCAGCAAGATATTGTTTTACTTCTAAGTAAACCGCGTGCTTATTTGGCTCAATACCGAATACAGATTCGTCTAGAGTTACTTTTTTTCCGGTTTCTTTTCCTGATGTATTTAATACTACTAGTTCCATTTTCTGATAATTACATAAGAATTTTTAGCTCCCGGAACAGCACCTTTTACTACTAAAAGATTTTGTTCTTGATCCACTTTTAATACCTGAAGGTTTTGTACAGTTACCTGCTTACCTCCCATTCTACCTGCCATTCTCATTCCTTTGAATACTCTCGAAGGATCCGATCCTGCACCGATAGAACCTGGGGCTCTTAATCTGTTGTGCTGACCGTGAGTGGCTTGCATTACACCTCCAAAGCCGTGTCTTTTAACAACACCCTGGAAACCTTTACCTTTAGAAGTTCCTGTTACATCAACAAATTCACCTTCAGCGAATAAGTTAACTTTTACTTCATCTCCAACGCTTACTGTATCGACGAATTCTCTGTAGAATTCTACCAATTTAGCTTTAGGAGCAGAACCAGCCTTTTTAAAATGGCCGGCTAACGCTTTACCAACGTTCTTTTCACTCTTGTCATCGAAACCTAACTGAACAGATTTATATCCGTCCTTTTCAATGGTTCTGACCTGTAAAACTGAGCAAGGACCTGCCTGGATAACGGTACACGGCATATTTTTGCCGTTTTCGTCAAACAGAGAAGTCATCCCAATTTTTTTTCCAATAATACCTGACATTATTTATATAATATGTTATAAAATTTCCTTGTATTGAATTTCATTTTAAAATATCATGAGTAATTTCTAAGTTTGAATTAGGCATACTTCTTTCCTAAAATGAGTGTGCAAATGTATGAATAATTTTCAAAATGGCAAATATTTATTGCAAATATTTTGATTTATAACCAATTAGGTATTTCCTAAAAATTTAAGGTGAAATTTGTCTGAGATTATTTCTATTTTTGATAAAAAGAATTATGAAATCACTTTTTTCAAAGCCGATAGCTTTTACCAGCCCATATAACCGGCATAAAGACAATCGTGAAAAGCATCTTATATAATTATGAAAAGATTTCAACTGCTTATTATATTTCTTACTATTATTTCCTGCAGCGAAAAACAGAGACATCCTTACACCTATTATTATTGGAAAACAAATCTTGCTTTTAACGAAACTGAAAAAAAGGCACTCAATCAATCTACTGCACCTTATTTGTATACAAGATTTTTTGATGTAGATAAACTGAACGGAAAATTTGAGCCGGTTGCTGTTATCACCCAAGACAAAAGTTTCCAAACTGATAAGAAAATTGTTCCGGCAGTTTTTATAACAAATCGTACTTTTCTGAATATTAAAAAAGAAGAAATAAAATTTCTTGCCCAAAGCATTCATCAGTTAATAAAAAAAAAAATTGCAGATTATACTTTAAAGATCGATAATGAAATCCAGATTGACTGCGACTGGACCGCCGGGACTAAAGATGACTATTTTTTATTTTTGAAGGAATTGAAAAAGATATCTGGCAAACAAATCACCTGTACCTTAAGACTTCATCAGGTGAAAGATAAAAATCTCATGGGAATTCCACCTGTAGAAAAAGTATATCTGATGTGCTATTCTACTTCTTCGCCACTAGAAAACTCTGATATAAATTCGATTTTAGATGTAAATATTCTGAAAAATTATCTGTTTAAACTAGAAGAATATCCTTTGAAAAAGATTGAAGTAGCGCTCCCCATTTATTCCTGGGGAATCGTCACCAATCATTTGGGTAAGCATAAACTAATCAACGCATTATCTAAAAAAAATCTTACGAACCCCAATTTTAATAAAATCTCCGAAAGTGAAATTGAAGTGGCAAAAGACGGTTTCTATTTTGGAAGTTTTCTGAATAAAGGTTTTAAAATAAAAGTCGAAGAAATTTCTGATGAACAGATTGAAGAAGTAATAGAGTTTTTAGATAAAAAATTAAATGCCTACATCATCATATATTATCAATTAGATAGTAAATTTGTATATGGTCGAAATTTTCAAAAAATATAGATTAGAGATAAACTGTTTAAAATAAACACCAATATTAACATGAAAAAGTATCTTCTTACTCTTATCATTGCATCGCTTTTTTATACCAAATCTGAAGCTTGCGCATGGGCAGATCCCGATTATGATTACTTTAATCTTTTTACCCAAAGTATCATAAAAGATAAATCTTACCTGCCTTTTCTTCATAACTATTCTGAAAGATTTTATACTGATTTTAAAAGGTCACAGATTCCTGACGAAAATATAGAATCTTGGCGAAAATATTTTAATAATCAGCTCACCTATTCTGAGACAAATTATCTGGTATATGCAATGACGATGAATGATCTGAACAACCTGAAAAAAGGCAGCCCAAACAATCAGCTGCTGAAAAAAGTAGGATCTGGTTTTTATCAAAAATATCGCGAAGGAATCGATTATCTGATTGAGGCAAAATACCTTGAGCCCTACATGAAAATCAATTATGTAGAAACTGCAGATTCTTTTTATTACAGAGAAAATGAAAATGATAAAAATGCAACCAATTTAGATTACAAAAAAACAGTCTCAGCATTAACTTCCTTATACAATGCTGCAAAAAATCCTGAGATCAAGCAGCGTTACGGTTATCAGCTTGTTCGTTTTAATCATTATACAAGGAATTTTGATACGGCGCTTCAGGCCTTCAAGATGTATGTACAATCTCTTTCATTAAGAGGTGCTGCTTATTATATGGCATTAGATCAATTGGCAGGTGCTCAAAGAGGTCTGCAGATGGGTGAAGATGCAAACTGGAATTTCTTTCAGGTCTTTAAGAACAGCAAGAGCCGTAAAGAATCTGCATTTATTTCGATGAAACTTTCTGACACAGCTTCTTTTAATAATATTCTGAAAAGGGCCGGAAACAACGATGAGAAAAACATGGCCTATTTTCTACTTGGATATGAAGATTTTACCAATCCGATTCCGATGATGGAAAAAATGTATGACATCGATCCTGATTCTGAAATCCTGAAGGTGATGGCTGTGAGAAGTATCAATGAGCTTGAAAGAAGTTATTTACCAACTTACTATTACGATTCTAAAGATTCGGATCAGTCAAGTAAGATTGGGGCAGACAATAACTCAAATAAAATTGAGACGAAAGAGGCAAAACCAAAAGAGCTTTCTTTCTGGCAAAAGATTGTGATGTTTTTTAAAAATCTTTTCAGTTCAAAATCTGATAAAGAAAAAGACGGAAACAAAAACGATCAAAGCGATGACGAACTGCTTGAAAACCCGAACAGAATTCCTTTTTACACGAAAAATCAAAGCTATTATTACGATGATAAGCAAAAAGATTTCCTGGATGATCTGGAACAGTTTACGGATAAAACAAAAGAGAAATCGAAAGACGAATACTGGCAGATCGCAAGTGCTTATCTTAAATTTCTAAAGAAAGATTACAAGGCAAGCACAGAAATTCTCGAAGAAATCAAAACCAGTAATCCCGAATATTTGGAAGAGATCAAAAGAATGAAAGTGTTGAATGACATTGTTTCTCAACCCAAAATAACAGCGGAATTCGAAGATCATCTTATCAAAGATTACGCAGATTATTTTGTTGAAAAGAAAATTGAAAAAGACAGCATCGATGAAGGAGGATATGACTATTACGGCTCTGCTCCATCTACAGCTTCTTTCCTGAAAGATGTTTTGGCAAACCGTTATTTTCTGCAGGGTGAAGACGGGAAATCTTTCCTGATGAATAATAAACTGTCTGATCTTCAATACAACCCCAATTCAACATTAGTAAAAAGCGTGGAAAATTTTTACAGAAAAACGAACAAGACTCAGTTTGAACAGCAGATTATTGCCAAAAATATGGACGACGTTGGCAATATTGATGCTTTTTTTAATGTGATTTACGGTGACCGCGCGATGAGAACGGCTGATTTTGAGAAAGCGAAATCATATTATCAGAAAGCTCAGAATTTCTCCGGAATACCACGGGAAAATTACGAAACATATAATCCAAAAACTGACAAGTACGAAAAATTAGTATACACTGGAGAAAATTATGATGGATACAACAATATTCCGGATTTGGTTTTCGGGCATAATGTTTGGGAAAGTTTCGGAAGTTCAGATGTAGAAAGCATGGTAGCAGAAGGTTATACGGCATTTCCATATATCAAAACCAATATGAATAAGCTTGAATTGGCAGATGCTTTGATTCAGCTAAAAAAAGCAGGAAACGGAAAAGACCAAAAATCTTCTCAAGCCAATCAGCTGATTGGGAATGTTTTGTATAACACATCAATTTTAGGATATTACCGTGAATTGTTTGTGATGGATGTTGACAACAGCAATGGCGGAAAATATGATTTCTGGAGTACAGGTAAGAAAAACCCATATCAGTATTACTACAAGAATTTTACTTCAACAACCTATATCGAGCCTGATAATTTCGATTTAGCTATAAACTATTATAAAAAAGCAATGAATATCTCAACAGATAAAGAACAAAAGGCAAGAATTTTATTTCAGATGGCCAGTGCCGAGCAGGGAAAGTACTATCAATATGAATCAAAAAATCAAGCAAATATCAATTATGATGATCCTCAATGGTCACAGAAAAATGATGCTTACCAAAAACAGCTTAATGATATCAAAAATCAAAAGTACAGAACTTATTTTGCTCAATTGAAGTCACAGTATTCAGATACTGAAGCTGCCAGAACGCTTTTGGGAAGCTGCAGTTACTTTGATTATTTTATGAAGAGATAATTGAAAGCAATAAAAAAAGGAATCAATTGGATTCCTTTTTTTATTGCTGGGCCTGTTCCCGCATCCATTCTTCATATTTCTTTTTAAATGATGCCTGCTTAGAATCCTGATTTCTATGAGCAGCATCTATAGAATGAGATGCATGGATGTCTTCATCTTCTTCTGCAAAATCTGCTAATTTCTCGTAATAACAATGTATTTGATCTAACTCTTTTTCGGTAAGATCTTCGATATCAACCATTCTGTTACTTGCTTTTTCATTGGCTGCGATCAGCTCATTTAGTTTGATTTGAATTGCTTTTGAATCTTTATTCTGTGCTTTCTGAATTAAAAAAACCATCAGGAATGTGATGATTGTTGTACCCGTATTAATCACCAATTGCCATGTTTCAGAATAATTAAATACCGGACCGGAAAGTGCCCAGATTACAACAATTGCAACCGCACTGAGAAAAGCATAAGAGCTGCCCGTAAATTTTGTTGCCCAATTTGAAAATCTTTCGAAAATACTTTTATCTGATTTTGACATTGCTTTTATTTTTATTAAAATTAATCAAAAAACATCTGTTACTTAACAGTTACTATCGGATTTTTTATAGGCTTTTCCGATCTTCAACTTTAATTCCAATACCATTCATTTCACATTCGGATCTCGATTATTTTTATACTGTTCTTTAAATGAACGCGACGTATCACTGAACCATTTTTCTCTTTTTTATGAATTGTCTCCTCTAACTTACTAATTATCACTTTCACTATCATCAGGAGCTTCTACCCTTTCTTCACTGTATCTTTTTTGTTGCCTGTGCTTTTTCCAAAGAACACAAAAGGATGTCGTTTCAATCGGGTTAGGGTGAGGTATATTCCCTCATGCGGTGTCAAAAATATTAAAATCTCGGATTTAAGTTTAGGTTAGGTTTAGTTGTAAATCAGGTAATCACCTTTTTTGTATTGGACTTCATTCTAATTGATAACAAAACAATTCTTTATTGGTCAACGTAAACGGAGTTTTATGACAGGTTGTAAGCGAAAGATTCTTTACCCCGCAGAGCCACGAAGTGGCGAGCTGTTCATAGAACATAGATCATATTGATTGATTGATTGATTGATTGATTGATTGATCAGTTAAGATGATCAAGCTCCGGAGGAGCGGCCTGTTAAAGTCGGCTGGACATAAAAAAATCTGCTATTTAAATATCAAGATAATTTTTGCCTTTGTGTCAGCTTTAAATTTAGCTTCAGTTTATTTCAAAAAAAAAGCTCCTTTATCGTTTGATAAAGGAGCTTTAAAAAAAAGACTGGCGGCGACCTACTCTCCCGCTTTCGCAGTACCATCGGCGCTGGTGGGCTTAACTTCTGTGTTCGGAATGGGAACAGGTGAGCCCCACCGCTAAAACCACCCTAAAGGTTGTATATAGCTGTAAGCATTAGGTTTTAGGCCTTAAGCTTATGGCTTTTTATCGATAAAAATGTTCACAAAGAGAGAACCTTGATTGCGCAATTAAGCGTTGCCAATTAGGCAATAAATCTACGGGTAATTAGTACTACTCGGCTATGCTGTTACCAACTTTACACCTGTAGCCTATCAACGTCGTCATCTCCAACGACCCTTAAAAGATGTCTCATCTTGAGGCGAGTTTCGCACTTATATGCTTTCAGTGCTTATCTCTTCCAAACGTAGCTACTCAGCGGTGCTCCTGGCGGAACAACTGATACACCAGAGGTTTGTTCAATTCGGTCCTCTCGTACTAGAATCAAGCCCTCTCAAACATCTAACGCCCGCAATAGATAGAGACCGAACTGTCTCACGACGTTCTGAACCCAGCTCGCGTGCCACTTTAATGGGCGAACAGCCCAACCCTTGGGACCTTCTCCAGCCCCAGGATGTGACGAGCCGACATCGAGGTGCCGAACCTCCCCGTCGATGTGAGCTCTTGGGGGAGACTAGCCTGTTATCCCCGGAGTACCTTTTATCCTATGAGCGATGGCCCTTCCATACGGAACCACCGGATCACTATGTCCTGCTTTCGCACCTGATCGACTTGTAGGTCTCACAGTCAAGCACCCTTATGCCATTACACTCTACGCACGGTTACCAAGCGTGCTGAGGGTACCTTTGAAAGCCTCCGTTACTCTTTTGGAGGCGACCACCCCAGTCAAACTACCCACCACGCAGTGTCCTTCTAAAAGAAGTTAGGCTCCAAGTAAGTAAAGGGTGGTATTTCAACGTTGACTCCACAAACACTAGCGTGCCTGCTTCAAAGTCTCCCACCTATCCTACACATTACTTACTCAAAGTCAATACGAAGTTATAGTAAAGGTTCACAGGGTCTTTTCGTCCCATTGCGGGTAAACGGCATCTTCACCGTTACTACAATTTCACAGAGCTCATGGTTGAGACAGTGCCCAGATCGTTACACCATTCGTGCAGGTCGGAACTTACCCGACAAGGAATTTCGCTACCTTAGGACCGTTATAGTTACGGCCGCCGTTTACTGGGGCTTCAGTCAAACGCTTCGCATTGCTGCTAACGCCCTTCCTTAACCTTCCAGCACCGGGCAGGTGTCAGACCCTATACAGCATCTTTCGATTTAGCAGAGTCCTGTGTTTTTGATAAACAGTCGCCTGGGCCTCTTCACTGCGGCCAGCATTGCTGCTGGCGTCTCTTCTTCCGAAGTTACGAGACTATTTTGCCTAGTTCCTTAACCATGATTCACTCTAGCACCTTAGGATTCTCTCCTCGACTACCTGTGTCGGTTTTGGTACGGGTTGCTTCACTTCGGCTTTTCTTGGAAGCACTTTCCCTGCAGCAGCTTCGCCCGAAGGCTAGGCCTTGACTATTCCGTCAGTCTCCAGCAGGTACGGCACTCCGTCCCCTTTTTAGTGTGAGCAAGTATGGGAATATTAACCCATTGTCCATCCACTACCCCTTTCGGGTTCGCGTTAGGTCCCGACTAACCCTCAGCTGATTAGCATGGCTGAGGAAACCTTAGTCTTTCGGTGAGCGGGTTTCTCGCCCGCTTTATCGTTACTTATGCCTACATTTTCTTTTCTGTACGCTCCACAATATCTCACGATACTGCTTCTGTGCGAACAGAATGCTCCCCTACCAGATACAACCCAAAGTTGTAAATCCATAGCTTCGGTACTCTATTTATGCCCGATTATTATCCATGCCGGACCGCTCGACTAGTGAGCTGTTACGCACTCTTTAAATGAATGGCTGCTTCCAAGCCAACATCCTAGCTGTCAATGCAGTCCAACCGCGTTGCTTCAACTTAATAGAGATTTGGGGACCTTAGCTGTTGGTCTGGGTTCTTTCCCTCTCGGACACGGACCTTAGCACCCGCGCCCTCACTGCCGTGGAACATTTATTAGCATTCGGAGTTTGTCAGGAATTGGTAGGATTTGACTCCCCCGCATCCAATCAGTAGCTCTACCTCTAATAAACTTATACACGACGCTGCACCTAAATGCATTTCGGGGAGTACGAGCTATCTCCCAGTTTGATTGGCCTTTCACCCCTACCCACAGGTCATCCGAAGACTTTTCAACGTCAACCGGTTCGGTCCTCCACTTTGTGTTACCAAAGCTTCAACCTGCCCATGGGTAGATCACAAGGTTTCGCGTCTAATCCTACTAACTAAGCGCCCTATTCAGACTCGCTTTCGCTCCGGCTCCGGACCTGAAGTCCTTAACCTCGCTAGTAAAATTAACTCGTAGGCTCATTATGCAAAAGGCACGCCGTCACCCAACTTGTGGGCTCCGACCGCTTGTAGGCGTACGGTTTCAGGTTCTATTTCACCCTTCTATTCGAAGTGCTTTTCACCTTTCCTTCACAGTACTTGTTCACTATCGGTCTTTCAGGAGTATTTAGCCTTGGAGGATGGTCCCCCCATATTCAGACAGGATTTCACGTGTCCCGCCCTACTCATTTATCACTTATGTATGCCTTTCATATACGGGGCTATCACCCTCTATGGCTGTTCTTTCCAGAACATTCTATTAAACATATAAAAGCTTTTGGGCTAATCCGCGTTCGCTCGCCACTACTTACGGAATCTCTTCGATTTCTTTTCCTCAGGGTACTTAGATGTTTCAGTTCTCCTGGTTTGCTCTCCTTGCGGAGTGACATGTCTTCAACATGCCGGGTTGCCCCATTCGGACATCTGCGGATCAATTCGTGTGTGCCGATCCCCGCAGCTTTTCGCAGCTTACCGCGTCCTTCTTCGCCTCTGAAAGCCTAGGCATCCGCCATACGCCCTTAACGATTTCTTTCCTAATTATTAATTAGTTCAGTATTTTTTGCTCAGTATTACTACCAAGCTATTTTTGTAAACTCAAACGCTTAATTGCGCTCGGTTTTCTCTTTGTGATATTTTTACCGTTAATGTCAATGATCTTATGTCTTTCTGAAAGTCTGATAAACGGATATTTGTTTTGGCTCTATCCATCGTACTTTTAAATCAAACTCGCAAAACTGTGGAGAATAAGGGAGTCGAACCCTTGACCTCCTGCGTGCAAGGCAGGCGCTCTAGCCAGCTGAGCTAATTCCCCCTCTAGGTAAGATTAAATGATTAAAAGATTTAATAATTAAAAAATTAACAATCGCTAATATTTTAATCTTTCAACTTTTTAATACTTTAATCCCTTCAATTAGTAGTCTCGGGCAGGCTCGAACTGCCGACCTCTACATTATCAGTGTAGCGCTCTAACCAGCTGAGCTACGAGACTCTCTCTAATTAATAATTATTAATTAATAATTGTTAATTATCTCTCTTCCCTAATACTAATTTCTAGTGGGTTTTGTATTTTTATAATATAAGCAACCGAGTAAAAACTAAAACGTTTTCTTTTAAGCAAGTATATGATACATTTAAGTATCTTTTTTGTTTAACGTCTAAGGACGCTCTAAAATGAGATGTTCCAGCCGCACCTTCCGGTACGGCTACCTTGTTACGACTTAGCCCTAGTTACCTGTTTTACCCTAGGCAGCTCCTGTTACGGTCACCGACTTCAGGTACCCCAGACTTCCATGGCTTGACGGGCGGTGTGTACAAGGCCCGGGAACGTATTCACCGCGCCATGGCTGATGCGCGATTACTAGCGATTCCAGCTTCATAGAGTCGAGTTGCAGACTCCAATCCGAACTGAGACCGGCTTTCGAGATTTGCATCACATCGCTGTGTAGCTGCCCTCTGTACCGGCCATTGTATTACGTGTGTGGCCCAAGGCGTAAGGGCCGTGATGATTTGACGTCATCCCCACCTTCCTCTCTACTTGCGTAGGCAGTCTCACTAGAGTCCTCAACTTAATGCTAGCAACTAGTGACAGGGGTTGCGCTCGTTGCAGGACTTAACCTAACACCTCACGGCACGAGCTGACGACAACCATGCAGCACCTTGAAAATTGCCCGAAGGAAGGTCTATTTCTAAACCGATCAATTCCCATTTAAGCCTTGGTAAGGTTCCTCGCGTATCATCGAATTAAACCACATAATCCACCGCTTGTGCGGGCCCCCGTCAATTCCTTTGAGTTTCATTCTTGCGAACGTACTCCCCAGGTGGCTAACTTATCACTTTCGCTTAGTCTCTGAACCCGAAAGCCCAAAAACGAGTTAGCATCGTTTACGGCGTGGACTACCAGGGTATCTAATCCTGTTCGCTCCCCACGCTTTCGTCCATCAGCGTCAGTTAAGACATGGTAACCTGCCTTCGCAATTGGTGTTCTAAGTAATATCTATGCATTTCACCGCTACACTACTTATTCCAGCTACCTCTACCTTACTCAAGACCCGCAGTATCAATGGCAGTTTCATAGTTAAGCTATGAGATTTCACCACTGACTTACGAGTCCGCCTACGGACCCTTTAAACCCAATAAATCCGGATAACGCTTGCACCCTCCGTATTACCGCGGCTGCTGGCACGGAGTTAGCCGGTGCTTATTCATACTGTACCTTCAGCTACCCTCACGAGGGTAGGTTTATCCCAGTATAAAAGAAGTTTACAACCCATAGGGCCTTAGTCCTTCACGCGGGATGGCTGGATCAGGCTCTCACCCATTGTCCAATATTCCTCACTGCTGCCTCCCGTAGGAGTCTGGTCCGTGTCTCAGTACCAGTGTGGGGGATCACCCTCTCAGGCCCCCTAAAGATCATTGACTTGGTGAGCCGTTACCTCACCAACTATCTAATCTTGCGCGTGCCCATCTCTATCCACCGGAGTTTTCAATATCGAATGATGCCATTCAATATATTATGGGGTATTAATCTTCCTTTCGAAAGGCTATCCCCCAGATAAAGGCAGGTTGCACACGTGTTCCGCACCCGTGCGCCGCTCTCAAAGATCCGAAGATCTTCTACCGCTCGGCTTGCATGTGTTAGGCCTCCCGCTAGCGTTCATCCTGAGCCAGGATCAAACTCTCCATTGTATGTTTGTCTTACGCTCACTCAAAGTTTTGACGCTTTAGTTTTTCCTTACTTGGTTGTTATATCTATTTTTCAATGATCTCTTCTCTTCCGCTCCCCCGGCCACCCTTTTCTGTCGTTGGGCTTTGCCGTATTTGCGTGTGCAAAAGTAATAATTTATTCCGAAACAGCCAAATGTTTTTGTGAAAAATTTAAAGTTTTTTTAGTAACCCTAATCTCCCATTTACAACACCTAAACTTCCCTACTCCTGCGCTCCCTTTATCGGGACTGCAAAGATATAAACTTTTTCTTTCCTCACAAATTTTTATCAACTAAATTTTTGCAATTCCCTAAATTTATATCCAAATAGGATCTTCTTTAAACGCCCGCTTTAAGGCTCTCCTGCGCTACCAATCACTCTCGTTTTCAGTGGGGCAAAGATAGGGCATTTTCTATATCCACACAAATTTAATTAACATCATGTTGAAGTTTAATTCATATAACAGCATAAGACACTGAAAGTCTGAGAGAAAAATTTAACGTGGAAGGTTAGGTGAAGGGGGACAACGAATGCTGGTTTGAGGGTTTGAGAATATGGGGGATCGTGCTATAAGCACTGAAGGGCGCTGGGTAACCGTTGGTTAGGCCGCTCTTTTCTTCATGAATTTCTCTGCTGCAAACAGGGCGCTCCTCCAGAGCTCATTGTGGAAAAGTAGTGTATTTGAGCGGTTCCCGGAAAGATCGCACCTGAAAGGATCTTCTTAATTAGATGATTTATTAGTAACCTTTGTGTAAGAAGCTTTGCGTGCAGCTCTCTACGGAACCCAGCTTTCATTTATAAATCATGATGCAAATTGCTCTCCTCCGGAGTTTATGTATTGCCGGTGATCTGGCTACAGATATTTTATGTTTGTAAAGATCAGGCTTTCAGATTTTTCCAAATTAACAAATGAACGCGCTCCGCAGGAGCGCAATGACTACAGGTGATTTTCTAAAACACGATGAAGATGCCGCTGTTTTCTCTGATAAATAATCTCTGCAGACATGGTGCTTCTACGGAGCTTATTACAAGGATGAACTGAAATTAAAAAAATTTTAGTCGTCTCAAGGTAATATTCAAAGAGTCGTATATAAATATGACTGATAAAATTGCTGGGTCTAATTAAATTTAGTGGTAACAATGGTAATTTTTATCGCCTCCCCCCTAGCCCCGATCGAAGCGGCATCCTTTTTTGCGGTGGCGGAGCGCAGCGGAGACCAACGCAAAAAAGATACAGCAAAGAGAGGGAATGAGCTCCTGGAAATAAATCATGCAGACAATAAAAATGAAATTGCTTTTAGGAGATTATTACTTTACGATAATCGTCCTTTATATATTTAAGTTTATTTTATTGGATATGGTAAAGATTGAAAAGCTCTATTCGAAATTCTTAACTTAATTGTTCAACTTATTTTATTGTGTTTAATATTTAAAACTAAAAAATCCCTCTTCTTTCGAAAAGGGATGTATAATATAATGATAATCTAAATTATCACACTTTAATTTCAACGTCTACACCGCTTGGTAATTCAAGTTTCATTAGAGCGTCCACAGTTTTAGAAGAAGAAGAATAGATATCCATCAATCTCTTGTGAGCTGATAATTGGAACTGTTCTCTAGCTTTTTTATTAACGTGCGGAGATCTTAGTACAGTGAAGATTCTCTTATTTGTAGGTAATGGAATTGGTCCGTTTACAACAGCACCAGTAGCCTTTACCGTTTTTACGATTTTCTCAGCAGACTTGTCTACCAAGTTGTAATCGTAAGATTTTAGTTTTATTCTGATTCTTTGTGACATTTCTTTAATTTAAAAAATTAACCTTTTGCTTTAGCAATGATTTCTTCAGCAACGTTTTGAGGAGTTGCCTGGTACTTCTCTAATTCCATAGAAGAAGTAGCTCTTCCTGATGAAAGTGTTCTTAGAGTAGTAACATATCCAAACATCTCAGAAAGTGGAACTGAACCTTTGATGACAACGGCACCATTTTTCTCTTCCTGCCCACTGATCGTACCTCTTCTCTTGTTAAGGTCACCAATGATGTTACCCATATATTCTTCCGGAGTTACAACCTCCAATTTCATAATAGGTTCCATAATTACTGGCTTAGCAGCACGTCCTGCTTCTTTGAAACCGATTTTCGCAGCCAATTCAAAAGAAAGTGCATCAGAATCCACAGCGTGGAAAGATCCGTCTTTAAGAGTAACTTTAATACCTTCAACTTCAAAACCAGCCAAAGGACCGTTCTTCATTGCAGCTTTAAAGCCTTTTTCAATTGCAGGAACAAATTCTCTAGGAACGTTACCACCTTTGATCTCATTGATGAATTCTAACCCAACTTTACCTTCTTCAGCAGGTCCCAATTCAAATACGATATCAGCAAATTTACCCTTACCACCAGATTGTTTTTTGTAAACCTCTCTGTGCTGAGCAACTCTTGTAAGATTTTCTTTGTATTCTACCTGAGGCTGACCTTGGTTAACTTCCACTTTAAATTCTCTTCTCATACGATCTACAAGAATATCAAGGTGAAGCTCACCCATTCCTGAAATAATCGTTTGACCAGAAGCTTCGTCAGTTTTAACCTGGAATGTAGGATCTTCTTCAGCTAATTTAGCTAAAGCATTACCCATTTTATCCTGATCTGCTTTAGTTTTAGGTTCAACAGCAATACCAATTACCGGATCTGGGAAAACCATCGATTCTAGAACGATCGGGTGTTTCTCATCACACATTGTATCACCTGTTTTGATAGATTTAAAACCTACCGCTGCACCAATATCTCCTGCTTCAATATAATCTACAGGATTTTGCTTGTTAGCGTGCATCTGATAAATTCTTGAAATTCTTTCTTTATCACCTGAACGGGTGTTTAAGATATAAGAACCTGCATCTAGTCTACCAGAGTATGCTCTGAAGAATGCCAATCTTCCTACGAAAGGATCGGTAGCAATCTTAAATGCTAAAGCCGCGAAAGGCTCTTTTACGTCTGGTTTTCTTGTAACCTCAAGATCTGTTCTTGGGTCTGTACCTTTAATATCATCTTTATCCAATGGAGAAGGCAAATATTTACATACCGCATCCAACATAAACTGTACTCCTTTATTCTTGAATGAAGAACCACAGGTCATAGGGATAATAGATAAATCGATAGTCGCTTTTCTAAGAGCTTCGTTGATCTCGTCTTCTGAAATTGAATCTGGATCTTCGAAGAATTTCTCCATCAAAGTATCATCATAATCAGCAACTGCTTCAACTAATTTCTCTCTGTATTCCAGAACTTCAGCTTTCATGTCTTCAGGAATTGGCACTACTTCGAAGGTAGCTCCTTGTCCTGCTTCGTCCCAAACGATTGCTCTGTTTTTAATTAGATCCACGACACCTTTGAAATCTTCTTCAGCACCGATTGGTAAAACGATTGGAACTGCGTTTGATCCTAACATCGTCTTAACCTGGTTTACCACGTTAAGGAAGTCAGCACCTTGTCTGTCCATTTTGTTTACGAATCCCATTCTTGCAACTTTATAGTTGTCAGCAAGTCTCCAGTTTGTTTCAGACTGAGGCTCTACTCCGTCTACTGCAGAGAATAAGAATACCAAACCATCTAATACTCTCAAAGATCTGTTTACTTCTACTGTGAAGTCAACGTGTCCCGGTGTATCGATGATGTTGAAGTGGTAAGGCTTAGTTTCAGCTAATGGCCTACCTTGATCTGTTGGGAAATTCCAAGAACAAGTAGTTGCAGCAGAAGTAATGGTAATACCTCTTTCTGCTTCCTGCTCCATCCAGTCCATTGTTGAAGCACCATCATGTACTTCACCAATTTTGTGGTTTACCCCTGTATAGAATAAAATTCTTTCTGTAGTGGTCGTTTTACCGGCATCAATGTGCGCAGCAATACCAATATTTCTTGTAAATTTAAGATCTCTACTCATTTCTAGTTAGAATTTAAAGTGTGAGAAAGCTTTATTAGCTTCCGCCATTTTGTGAGTATCAGATTTCTTTTTGTAAGCAGCACCTTCTTCTCTTGCAGCAGCTACTACTTCGTTAGCCAATTTCAAAGCCATTGACTTATCATTTCTCTTTTTAGAGTAAAGGATTAACCATTTCATTGCCATAGAAATTTTTCTATCAGCTCTGATCGGCATTGGAATCTGGAAGTTGGCTCCACCTACTCTTCTAGAACGTACTTCTACGTGAGGCATAACGTTTGTTAATGCATCTTTCCAGATTTCTAGTGCAGTTTTTTCAGTTTCTCCTTTTTTTGCTTCTACAAGGTCTAATGCATCATAGAATATTTTGAATGCGATAGACTTCTTACCGTCTAGCATCAAGTTGTTTACGAATCTAGTTACCAATTGATCATTAAATTTCGGATCTGGTAACAACGGTCTTTTTTTCGCTTTTGTCTTTCTCATTGTTTCTGTACCTTATTTAATGATTATTTTTTCTTTCCTTTTGCCGGCGCAGCTGCTGCCTGACCTGGTTTTGGTCTCTTAGCTCCGTATTTAGATCTTCTCTGCGTTCTTCCACTAACACCTGCTGTGTCTAGTGCTCCTCTTACGATATGATAACGTACTCCCGGTAGGTCTTTCACCCTTCCGCCGCGTACCAATACTATCGAGTGCTCTTGAAGATTATGTCCTTCGCCCGGGATGTAGGCGTTGACTTCTTTACCGTTTGAAAGTCTTACCCTTGCAACTTTTCTAAGTGCAGAGTTAGGTTTCTTAGGAGTGGTAGTATATACTCTCGTACATACACCTCGTCTTTGTGGACAAGAATCAAGGGCAGCCGATTTACTCTTCTTGGTGAGTGCGACTCTTCCTTTTCTTACTAATTGTTGAATAGTAGGCATTTAATTGCTTTTTATTTTAGGGTGCAAAATTATGAATAATTTTTTAAATGACAATAAGTTATGTGTAAATAATATTTTTTAATATCTAATTATTAATAAAAAAAACAAGCCGACATCTATTGTAAAGTAGTGCTTACTCGCCTTATTATTCAACTATATCTACCTTGACATTTTTATCCCACTTAAAATCTTGTATGTTTTTTGTTAGCAAATCTAAATTTTCCAAATTGATACAGTAGATTGCAACTTCATCCTGAGCCACTGTTATCTTGTTTTTAATTTTTAGGGTAGCAACCTTTTTCCAGCTTTTTGGCACGCGACCTCCAAACCAAACCTCGTATACTACTGCTAGATCATATTGATTCTTAGTAGAAAACTCAGTCAAAAAAATCTCAAATCTATCATCAAAAACCGCCTTGTTTTCATTAAACGGAATCATTTCTTTTGAAGCTAAACCCGCAATATCAAACAAATGAATATCTGTATAATAAGTAATTGCTCCGATGTCATTGGCTACGACTTTAGATTGATTATAATACTGATGTAAAAACTTTGCCGACTGCACCTGCTGTTCATGGATATTCTTACCTCCATCATTTAATACCATATGTGAAATGATCAGCTTGTAAATCATCAGTGAAAAATTGATCAATATTAAAAAACTTATTAATCGTTCCTTCTTTATATAAGCCTTAAAATCTTGAAAAAATAATGTCGTTTTCGGAATTAAAGCCATAGAAAAACCTGTCAGAATATAGGCCTCATACCTAAAGCCACCTTTCAAATCTGCAAACAATGAATGACCGATCATCAGCAGCGAAAAAACAGTGAGAAGAAAATTTCGTTTGACAACTATATCAAAACTCTGTTTTTTAAAATCTCTGAACAAAAAAACAGCACACATCAGAATAGGAAAAAATCCAACTTTATAAAAACTGATGTTGAACAAAAAGTTATCAAATACAATCGTTTTCAACCGGGCGAAAAAATGAGAATCAAAACTAAGCTTTGCCCCTTTTATCACCACAGAATTGGGGAAAAGATAGCCATCCTGCTGATAATTAAAATAACAAAATACTGCTATCGGAATAAAACCCGTTAAAATAACAATTGCTGCTACCTTCCATTTTCTCATTAAAATAAGGCAGAAAGCAAGGGCGGCAAAATAAAACATACTTTCGAAGCGTACCAGTCCCATCAATAAGATCGTGATATAAAAACCAACAGCATATTTTTTGTTTTGATTCAATTTATTTAGGCAGAAAATGTTCATCACAATAAGTAAAATGTGTAGCAAATGTTCCATCCCAGATAATAGCTGAAGATGTAAAACCGCAAAAAATACGGTGAACAAAACCGCACAAATGACACTTTTTGCATCTTTGAAAAACGCTGAATAGTATTTGTTGAGGAAATATATGACTCCTATTCCAAAAAAAAGATTGACATATAGAGGAAGCTGATCATTATTACCAAATAAACTGATAAATATACTTAGTAGAAAAGTATAGAACGGTGCAGAAGAACTTGATGAAAACTGGTGAGACGTCACTCCCCAGACTTGATGTAAAGCAAAATTTTTAGCAATCGCGAGATGAATATATGCATCATCAATAAAATAGGTATAGTGAAAATCTGTTTTGTAAAGTGTATTGATGTAATATCCCAAACATACTGCAGCAAGTATCAAAAATGAAATCCACCAGCTTTTTGACACGTTACTCATATTTATGAACATAAATCAATCATTTTTTAAAATACCAAAGATAACTATCATCAATCAACTAGAGAACATTTCGGCACAATATTTCCTGCATCTAGAATTAAAATTGAAACATATGAAAAATGCCAACATTATCGGTTTACAAGAGACCGACTGCCAAAAAATCTCAGAAAAACTCAATATTCTTTTAGCCAATTATTCTGTGTTTTATCAAAATACCAGAGGTTCGCACTGGAATATCAAAGGTGATCAGTTCTTTACACTTCATCCGAAATTTGAAGAACTGTACAACAGTTTAGTCCTAAAAATTGATGAGATTGCAGAAAGAATTCTTACACTTGGAGCAACACCCGCCCACAATTATTCAGATTATCTTCAGATTTCAACTATACAGGAGAGCAAAGAGGTAAGCAATGGTAATAAAAGTGTAGAAATTATTCTTGATTCTTTTCGGGTCGTGATCGATTTGCAGCGAGAGCTCTTAGATATTACCGAAAAAGCAGGCGACGAAGGTACCAACTCGCAGATGAGCGACTATATTACAGAGCAGGAGAAAGAAGTCTGGATGTACAACTCATACCTAGGGAAGTAAAAAAAGAAAAATCATTTCAACTGTAAATCGCCATCAAAAAGGCGGTTTTTTTTATTTATTTTATTACATTTATTTAAAATTAAAACATGTCCGAAATACGACTCAATTCAATACTAGACAACGATTTTTATAAAATCACCATGCAAAACGCCGTTGTCAAACTTTTTCCAAGTCAAATCGTAAAATATGAATTTATCAACCGCGGAAAACATCATTTCCCACCAGGTTTTGATTCAGCATTGAGAATGATTGTCGATAAAATGGCTGAGCTGAAACTCACCAAAGAAGAAAAAAGATTTTTGGCAAAAACATGTCCTTATTTACATTTGCCCTATTTAGATTTTCTGGAAGGTTATCATTACGATCCGTCGGAAGTGAAGATCGTACAGACCGGGAGTGATCTGAGGGTAACAGTAGAAGGACTTTGGTACAGGACGATTCTTTGGGAAGTGCCTTTGCTGGCTATAATCAGTGAATTACATTATGAAATGAATCATATGGAAAGAGACTCCAACGATATTGTGATGAGCAAAACTCTTGAAAAAGCAGATTCACTAAATGGCTTAGGAGTTAATTTTGCAGAATTCGGGACGAGAAGGAGACATTCGTATAAGGTTCAGAATCTGGTCATGGAAGCTTTAACGCAGAAAAAAGAATCTACATTTATAGGCAGCTCGAATGTACATTTTGCAATGAAATACAATGTAAAACCTATTGGAACTCACGCTCACGAATGGTTCATGTTCCACGGAGCCGAGTTCGGTTTCAAAATGGCGAACGAATTGGCTCTTGAACATTGGGTAGACGTCTATCGCGGCGATTTGGGAGTTGCGCTTTCAGACACTTACACCACTGATGTTTTCTTCCAGCAGTTTGATAAAAAATTTGCTAAGCTTTTTGACGGTGTGCGTCACGACAGCGGAGATCCTTTCGAATTTGCCGACAAAACCATTGCTCATTATAAAAACAATGGCATTAATCCTTTATTTAAATACATCATCTTTTCGGATGCTTTAAATCTTGAAAAAGTAGAAGAAATTACCAATTTCTGCAAAGGAAAAATCGGTGTTTCTTTCGGAATCGGTACCAATCTCACCAACGATGTAGGTTTAAAACCCATGAATATCGTAATGAAATTAATTGGCGTACAGGCATTGAATAAAGAATGGATTCCTACGGTAAAATTATCCGATGAGCACGGAAAATATACGGGAGATCCAAAAATGATTGAGCTGGCAAAAGAATTCCTGAGAATTAAAGATTAATTAAAAAAAAACATCATGATGAAAAATTTATCTCTGCTTTTAGCATTTACCTTGGCTTTAAGCTCATGTTCTATCCAGACAAAAGGCCAAGACGGCAAACCGGGAAAAGCCGGAACATCTGCAGCTCAAATTAAAGAAGAAAAAATGGTTTCAGGATTTAATCAAAAGTTAGCAGATTCGCTCGGAGCAGACCAGTATGGCATGAAACCTTATATAATTGTGATGCTTACAACTGGCTCTGCAAAAATTGAAGACAAAACAAAGATGGGAGAATTGATGAAAGGACATATGCAAAACATTGGTAAACTTGCAAAGGAAGGAAAAGTAGTCATTGCCGGACCTTTCTCAGGAAAAAATCAGCGCGAATATCGCGGAATGTTTATTTTCAACACAAAATCTAAAGAAGAAGCCGAACAATGGGTAAAAACAGATCCAGCGGTTGCTGCCGGAGTTTTCGGTTATGAAATTTTTCCATGGTATGGTTCTGCTGCCCTACCTCTTTATTTAAAGTATCATGATGAGATTGCAAAAGAAAATCCCTGAACAAAAAGAGAACCTTCAAAACCCAATGGTTACTTATTCTTCAAAAGCACCTTCCTTCTTTGATAACGAATACAATATAATACCGATAGAACCCAAAAGGGGAAAAAATAAAATACTGAGCAGACCAACAAATCCTAATTTATTTTTAAATAAAAAATAAAATCCTGCTATATAAATAATTGCACTTACGATTGCAAAAAGCAACAGATTAAATGGGCCAATTGACATATACATCGATAATTATTTAAAGGTTCTAATAAGATTCAAAAATAACTAAATAAAATTCTGACCGGAAAAAAAATTCAAAAATTGTAATTTTGAACAATGGAAATGACTTATCTGATCATCGGTTTTTTTATAGGCGGATTACTGGGCGCAATTATTATCTATTTTGTTATGAAATCATCAACGGTTTCAAGAAATTCTTATGATAGCCTGAACAATGTTTTCATTAAGAATAATTCAGACCTTGAAAACTCAAATCTAAAAAACGTCGAATTAAATCAAATTATTCAAAATGAAAAGGAGCATTTTCTTCAGCAGTCAGATCTATTCAATGATTTGAAAAATGAGTTTGCGAAAATTTCTGCCGAATATTCTTCATTACAATTACAATTTAACGAACACAAAGAAATCCTGAACAAACAAAACATTCAGATAGATTCTCTTATAAATGAAAAGCAGCTGCTTTTCGCTAAAAATTCTGAGCTTTCTGCAATTAATGATCAGTTTAAAAAATCTCTTGAAACGCAAAAAGAAGAAATTTCAAAGATTCAGGACGAAGGAAAACTGCAATTCGAAAATTTAGCCAATAAAATATTAGAAGAAAAAGCAGAAAAGTTCACAACGCTCAATCAAAACAATCTCAAAAACATTCTCGATCCGTTTCAGGAAAAAATCACCGATCTGAAAAATAAAGTCAATGAAGTGTATGAAAAAGAAAACAAGGAGCGTTTTTCTCTTGGCGAAAAAGTAAAAGAACTGGCAATGCTCAATCAGCAGATCTCTGAAGACGCCAAAAAACTGACGCGGGCGTTGAAAGGCGAAAGCAAAACCCAGGGAAATTGGGGTGAAATGATTCTGGAAAGTATTTTAGAAAAATCCGGCCTCTCGAAAGGAAGAGAATATTTTCTGGAACACGAACTTAAAGATGAAGACAACAAAGCTCTATTCTCAGAATTTTCGGGTAAAAAAATGCGCCCAGATGCAATCGTAAAATATCCCGACGAAAGAAATGTGATTATTGATTCTAAAGTTTCATTAACCGCTTTCACTGAATTAGTCGACGAGAATGACAGTGACATCTATCAGATCAAACTCAACCAGCATTTATCATCGGTCAAAAATCACATCAGCCAGCTGAGCCAGAAAGCGTATGATGACTACGGAAAATCGCTTGACTTTGTCATGATGTTCATTCCAAGCGAACCTGCTTATATTGCTGCAATGCAGGCAGATCAAAATCTCTGGAATTTTGCTTATGAGAAAAGAATCTTACTTTTAAATCCCAGCAATCTGATCACGTCTCTCAAGCTGATCGCTGATCTTTGGAAAAGAGAATATCAAAACAGAAATTCTATGGAAATTGCAGAACGTGGCGCCAAACTATATGATAAATTTGCAGGTTTTATAGAAAATCTGGAGAAGGTGGGAAAAAACATCGACCAGGCAAAAAATGTTTACAACGATGCATTCAAACAATTATCAACAGGAAATGATAACTTGATCTCGCAGACCCAAAAACTGAAATCTTTAGGTATTAAAAATAAAAAAGAAATTCCGCAAAGTCTGATTCGCAGTATAAATGAAGAATGATGCTTTCCAAATGACTTTTTACACTTATTTTTGCATCAGTAATTTATTTATCAACTATCAATCATGATTATCGAAAGTTTTCAAAACGAAAAGATAAAAAACATCACTAAACTTCTGACGGATAACCGTTTTAGGAAAAAATCCGGTGTTTTTGTTGTAGAAGGGCAGCAGGAAAATGAAAGAGCTCAGAAATATCACTTTGAAGCCGAAGAATTTTTTGTTTGTGAAAATATTTTTAAAGGAAAAATTCCAAAGGAGAAAGTATATTATGTATCTGAAAAGGTATATGAAAAAATAGCATATAGAGGCAGCTCAGAAGGAATCGTCGGGATCTATAAGACTAAAGAGGCAGAACTAAGTACTTTTAGACCTAAAGAAAATGCAACTTTAATCATTGTTGAAGGTGTTGAGAAACCAGGAAATCTTGGAGCAATTTTAAGAAGCTGTGAAGCTTTTGGAATAGACGCATTGATTATTTCAGATGCCAGAACAGATTTTTATAATCCCAATGTCATCCGCTCCAGCGTCGGCTGTCTGTTTGGAATGGAGTTTTTCCAGGCAGAAAATGAAGAAACTCTTGAATTTCTAAATAAAAATGGATTTAACATCTATACCACGATTATGGATGAGACATCTGATGATTTATATCAAAGAGATTTTACCCAAAAGTCGGCAGTTTTATTTGGGACTGAGCATTCTGGCCTGAGCGATTTTTGGTCTGGAAAAGGAAAAAACACTTTAATTCCTATGGTGGGAAGTATCGACTCACTGAATCTGAGCAACGCAGTAGCGATTACCTGTTATGAAGCATTAAGACAGAAGAAAAATTAATTGATAAATTATCAGGCATAAAAAAACCGCTTCGCTGGGCGAAACGGTTCTTTTATTTTAAGCAGTTGCTAGAAATTATTTCTTAACTGCAGCTTTAGCTGAGTCAGATTTAGCTTCAACGCTATCTTTCTTCATATCAGCTGTAGTGTTGATAGAATCTGTTTTAACGTCTGCTGTAGAATCGATAGCTGTTTGAGTTGAATCAGCGCTAGTTTCGATTGAATCAGTAGTAGAAGTTGTAGCTTCACCTTTCTTACAAGCAACTAAAGAGATTGCAGCGATAGCAGCTACGAATAATGACTTTTTCATAATAAATTAAATTTAATTTTGTTAATATTGTTTTTTAAATCTTTTTCTCTGTTCTGTTATTTGAACAAGACAAAGGTATAGCAGATAGAAAATTTGTTTATGAAAAATAATTGTAATACCTTTGTAAAACAGTTTTACAAATAAATAATACTGATAATCAATACATTAATAATTTATTAAAAAATTGACAGATCTAGATTTACTACACTTTGAGCAGTTAAAAACGGAAGTTCAGGCTCAATATCTGAAAGAATACACTCCTTCCTATGATGAAATATCTAAATGGAAGGGAATTGACATTATATATTTCCAGGAGGATCTCCGAAAAAAGGCTAAAGGAAACATTAGCGAAAAATCATTTTATACCTATTTTAAAAATTCTCCGGTGACCAAATTACCACGCATAGATATGCTTACTTTGCTTAGCGTTTATGCGGGTTACACCTCATGGTTTGATTTTAAAAAACAACATCTTTTTGCCGGTGAATTACTTCAGGATGATCAAGATTTAGATGAAGAAAGCCAACAGGAATTAAATAAAACTACTTCTAATTCGGTAACATTGTCAAAAATCGAATCTCAACCCAAAATAGTTGAAGTTAAAGCATCGGAAAACTTCGATTTACAAAGTATAGATACTGAAAATCAATTGGTTGATCAAAAAATTAATGTAGAAAATATTTCAGGAAACATCAGTTCAAATACAGCTAAAAAAAATCATCAGAGAACTGCCTGGATTGCCGCTACATCAGTTTTTGTCATTTTACTGGGTCTTTTAGGATTTAAAGATGAAATATTCCAGAAAACTTATACCTATTGTTTTACAGATGCCGATAGAAATCAGAATATCCAAAGCACAATTGAGATTAAGGTTATCAAGCAGAATGAATCGCCGCTGTTTTATAGAATTAAACCTGGTGAATGCTTTTATTACCAGACAAAAGATAAAAACATTCAGATGCAGATCAGTTCGACCGTATATGAAAACCTGGAAATTAACCGAAATCTGGAAAATGCGCCTGAAGAAGAAACCATCGAATTAAAACCTGATGATTATAAAATGGCGGTTTATTATTATTCGACCAAAGACGTTTCGGGAAATCCATCAGAACAGATTAATATAAAAAGACGACAGCTGGAAAACCGCATCAGCAATGACGCCGTGATTTCTCAGGTCTATGATAATGAAATATATGGAATTGAGACTTTAGACAAGCAGAAATACATCACTTTAGTCACCACGCCCACTACTTCTCTTAAAAACCTTTCTGTAATCGAAATGAAAACAGATAAAAAAGGAAAAATAATTTCTATTAAATTTAAAATCTCAACCAATGAAAGCAATAAATAAACTTTGGATTTTAGTCATATTGACGGGCTTACTGGTATCATGTGTAAAAAAAGAAGATCATACGATCAGCGATTTAGATAAACTTAGAAACAGCAGCAATAAGAAATCATATCCCGCTGTACAGATGGACAGCATAAGGGTGATCAACGATATTACCACCCAAAAAGTTCAACAGCTTCTGGAGCTTTCTACATTATATCTTTCTGGAAATAGAAATACAGAAATTGACACAACGATTTATTCGCAAATGCAGGGTTATTTTCAAAAACCTGACAGTTTGACCTTTAAACCTTTATTTAAAGAGCTGGAAAGCTTAAAAGTGAAAAAAGTAAAAGTAAATAATCTGACAGTGTATAAAGATGTGCAGAATAAGGATACTTTGGACCTCGCAAAATTCAATGTCGAATATTTTGATAACAGGAATAAATCGATAGGAACATTTGAGAAAAATGCGCAGTATACATTAGTCTCAAAAGATATGAAATTGAAGAAAGAATTTAAATTTTACTTCGTGAATTTCTATCACGAACCTTTGAAGAAAGACACCACATCTGTAGGCGTAACGAGATAATCTACCGGAATATCATTTTCCCAAACATCATGAATCGTATCATCGGGGTTAAAATAATTGACTCCGATTTTTTTTGAATCTTTTGAAATACCTTCAAAAAAAGCATCATAAAAACCTTTTCCGTAACCTAATCTGTTTCCATTCTGGTCGCAGTACAGCAATGGAGTGATGATAGAATCGAAATCTAATATTTCTGAATCTACACTGGAGACCGGCTCCGAAATTCCCCAGTTATTGGTCTGAAATTTTGTTTCGGAGAAAATTTCTATAGAAATCAATTTTTGATCAACGATTTTAGGAACAAAAACCCTGATATTTCTACTGAGAAAATACTGAATAAAAATCTCTGTTTTGATTTCGTTAAACTTTTCAATGGGGATAAAAATATGAACTTTTTGTCCGGAAACAGGTTTAAAATAATTGATGAAATTTTCAAAAATTCTTTCAGACAGTAAGAAAACCTCATCAGAAGACAAGGCTTTTCTTTTTTGCATATATTTTTTTCTCAGTTCAGCTTTCAACATGATTATAAAATGTTAAGCTCACAAAATTTTATATAACTTATCTGATAAACGAACTCTGAACGGAAGCTGAAAAGTAATTTGGTCACCCTTTACTGCAGTTTTGCAAGAACTTCCATTCACGAAAATTTCAGTGATTACAATTTCCTGTTCACCAGTTGTTGGGCCAGAAATCAATACTGTATCACCGACTGCAATCTCATTTGAAAGTAAAAACTGTGCAATTTTCGATTTTGTATAATAATGTTCCGCCTTTCCTACTAAGGTTTTTTTCACTTTTATTTTTTGGCGAATATCTTTTATTTCTGCTTTTGCCAAAGGCTTATCAGGCAAATCTCCAGATTTTTTAAAGGTTAAAGCATCAGATTTCCCTTTTCTGAAAACTTTATTTCCGACCTGTAAGCCTTTTCTTAACCTTAATTGTTCAGCAGCTGGTAAATGCATAATCTCTAAACATTCTGTAGAGCAGCAGTTTTCCATCGCGGCTTTACACTCGTCACATTGTATAAATAAAAGGTGACACGCATCATTCGCACAGTTGGTATGATTGTCACATGGTTTCCCGCATTGATGACACTGAGAAACAATATCGTCAGTGATTCTTTCACCTAAACGATGATCGAACACAAAGTTCTTACCGATGAATTTACTTTCAACACCTTCTTCCTTTACCTGACGTGCATATTCGATAATCCCCCCTTCTAATTGAAAAACATTTTTAAAACCCTGATGTTTGAAGTAAGCGCTGGCTTTTTCACAACGAATTCCGCCGGTACAGTACATCAAAAGGTTTTTATCTTCTTTAAAATCTTGCAGCTGCTCATTGATAATCGGCAGGCTTTCTCTGAAAGTCTCTACATCCGGAGTGATAGCACCTTCAAAATGCCCTACCTCACTTTCATAATGATTTCTGAAATCAACAACAATTGTATTCGGATCCTCCAATAAGTTATTAAATTCCTGGGCTTTTAGGTGAATCCCTTTATTGGTCACATCGAAAGTATCATCATTAAGACCATCGGCAACAATTTTGTGACGAACTTTTATGGTTAATTTCAAAAATGAATGATCATCCTGCTCGATTGCTACATTTAATCGAATACCTTTCATAAAATCATAAGATTCTAACGTATTTCGAAAAGCCTCCAGCTGATCTGAGGGAATGCTCATCTGAGCATTGATTCCCTCATGTGCAACGTAGATACGTCCTAATGCATCGAGTGCATTCCAGGCTATAAATAATTCGTTGCGAAATTTTTTGGGGTCATCAATTTTGGCATACGCATAGAAAGACAATGTAAGTCGCTGCTTACCGGCTTCATCAATAAGCTGAGCTCTTTCTTCTGCGCTTAAGGTGTTATACAGTTGCATGCTATAAACGTTTTAAGTGAGAAAATTTTTGCAAAGATAATCATTTTTCGATTTGAGTGTATAAGACAAAATAACAGAAGCGTACAGGTAAATCTGTCACTATTTCTTTTAATTAAGTCTTAAGCTATGTTAATAATTAATTTGATATTATGATTTTATATTTAAAATGGCATAATACTCGTTAAATTTTAGTTAAAATTGAAACACAGCATATAAATTGCATACTTATTAGCAATAAATTTATGTCAATTAATACTAATTAATATTTTAATATACAATGAAGAGTACTTTAAAAAAACTTTTACCATTTGCAGTTGTAGGAGTGATCTCAGGAGCTACTACCGTTGGCGTACAACAATACATAGGTCACGATTCTGACAATGCTGACCAATCTTATTTCACGAAATCCAGTAACACTTCGTTTGTAGGTATGAATACTGCAGCGGTAGGTGACGATTTTGTGAAGGCTGCTAAAACTACAGTTCCTGCAGTTGTAACAATTAAGAATTATCAGACCAGAAGTACAAGCAGGGCATCTGAGCAAGATCTGTTTGAGCATTTCTTCGGTGATCCTTTCGGCCGAGGAGATCAACGCCAGAAGCAGCAGCAGGCACCAGATAATATGCCTTCAGGAATGGGGTCTGGTGTAATTATTTCTCCAGATGGCTATATTATTTCAAATAATCATGTAGTTGCAGGAGCAAATAAGCTTGAAGTTGTGCTGAGTAATAAAAAATCTTACATCGCCACTTTAGTTGGCACAGATCCTAATACCGATATTTCTTTATTAAAAATTGAAGAAAAAGGACTTCCTTTTTTAAATTTTGCCAATTCGGATAATATTGACGTTGGACAATGGGTACTTGCAGTAGGAAATCCGTTGGGATTAAATTCTACAGTAACTGCCGGAATTATTTCTGCTAAAGGAAGAGGAATCGGGATTTTAGGCGGACAAGGTAAAGCATCTAATCCTATTGAAAGTTTTATTCAGACCGATGCAGCAATTAATCCAGGAAACTCGGGTGGTGCCTTGGTGAATGTAAACGGAGATTTGATTGGAATTAATTCAGCCATTTCTTCCACTACAGGATATTATCAAGGATATGGATTTGCCGTTCCTGCTAACTTAGCGAGAAAAGTCATTGAAGACATCAAGAAATTCGGAATCGTACAGAGAGGATTTCTTGGGGTGACTTCTGTAGATTTATCAAATGATCAGCAAGTGGCGCTATACAACAGAGATAAAAAAGCGAATATCAAAGTGGGATCCGGTGTGTACATTACAGGATTCTCTGACAGAAGTGGTGCTGAAGACGCGGGATTAAAAGCGGGAGATGTAATCACTAAAGTAGATGAAGCTCCGATTACCGATTTTGCAGATCTTTCCATTTCAGTAGGTAGCAAACGTCCTGGAGATAAGGTACAGGTTACTTATTTAAGAAATGGTAGAGAGGCAACTACCACTGTTACCCTAAAAGATCAGAACGGGGGAACAACAGCAAGATCTAAGGCAGATCTGAGCGTCACAGAAAAGATAGGTGCAGATTTTGAACCGTTGAATGATCGATTTAAAACCGAATACGGATTAAATAGCGGCGTCATTACCAAAAACGTTACAGAAGGCAGCGAAATGGCTAAAATAGGAATTGTTGACGATTATATTGTTATTGAAATCAACGGTAAGCCTGTAAATTCTCAGAAAGACGTTGAGAAAATTTTAGACAAATACCAAGGAAATGTACAGGTAAAATTTGTAGATAACTTCGGAAGAATTTATACGAAAGGTTTTAAAATGCCTTAACAGAAATTCAGAACATAAAAAAACGCTGCGGTTATTAACTACAGCGTTTTTTTATTTTATCGTTTGTTCATTTTATCGGCGATCCTCTTTTTCTTTTTCCTTTCATAAATGATTTCTACAATCTTTCCTCCCATCCATGCAAACGGAAAAAAGATCAGAAATATCGAAATCTTATAAAAAGTGGGATGATAAGGAGAAACAATGACATCAAGCATAGCTATAAAAAGCATAATAAAACCAATCAGTATTGCATAGGCGACTTTAGCATACTTAACAATAATTGCTGTAGCAACACCTCCAACTGTACTCCCTAATCCTGAAATAAAAAGCAGAAACCCGAAAAATGCATCATCATTTTTCATGCTTTCCAAAAATCTTTGCCAATGCTCAAACGGCGCAAAAGCTTCAAAAGTAACCCATTTCGGGAAAGCTCTTATGCCAAGAGTAATGATAAGCCCTGCAATTACAAGACCTACTAAAACGGCAAATGTATTTCTGATAAAACTCATTAATCCTGATGTGCAATCATTGAAATTTCGATATCCACATTTTTTGGTAAGCAAGAAACTTGTACAGTTTCGCGCGCAGGATAACTTTCTGCATCCAAATAAGAAGCGTAAATATCATTCATCACAGCAAAATCATCCATACTCTTCAGAAAAATACTGGCTTTAACTACGTTTTTAAAACTCATTCCAGCTTCTGTAAGAATAGCTTCAAGGTTTTTCATTACCTGATGGGTTTCTTTTTCAATACCTTCCACCAATTTACCTGTTGCAGGATCAACTGGGATCTGTCCTGAGATATACAAAACTCCGTTAGCAAAATTTGCCTGTGAATAAGGTCCGATAGCTGCCGGAGCATTCACCGTAGATATTATTTTTTTCATAAATAGATATAATTATTTTTATTATGTATATCGCATTATCTTCACTTGAAGTGAAAATCATGCCGAATTTTCCAAATATAATTTATTTTGGGTGCAAATATAATTTAAATTCTTAATTAATATAACCTAGAAAGGCGGATTAGGCTGTGTAAAGCTTCTGTCTTTATATTTCAGCGCATCGCTAAGGATATTCGCTTTAATTCCGATAAAGAAATCATACACTTTATATTGCCCGAAAGGCACCCAGTTGAAATTGATGGTGAAGCTTCGCTGATCTCTTGAAAAACCGATTCTGGTGTAAGCAAGATCTTTTGTGACCATATCGTAATGTGTACTCCCATTGATATTCCAGTATGGAGTTAGCTTGATGCTTCCGTCTAGCCCAATTGAGGCGATTCTGTTCGGAGTTCTTGTCAATGTTTTGGAATAGGCGTAATTGGCATTAACGTTCAGCGTCCAAGCCTGGTCAAAATGGGCATAATTATCATCATCAAAATAATAATTTTCGTTCCGGATTTCCCCTTTTTGCTTATATTTTTTAGCATAATCTATTTTCTCCCCGAAAAGCTCACTACTTAAAGGATAAGACAGCTGCACATTGAAGCCCTGCACACTGAAAGAACCAAAATTCTCTGTTCTGATACCAGTTTCCTGTCCCGGAATAAATAAAATTTTATATGGATCTAAAGTTAAACTTGTATTGATACTCAGCTTATTTTCAAATAAAGAAGACTGACCACTGACGGTAATAACTGACCAAGGATGAGTTTTTGCCGCAAAGTTGTAATTTCCGGAAATATTTAAAGATTCAAATATTTTGATCTTCTTCACACCTGTAGAATCGCTTTTCGACTTTACTTTCATTTCGATATTATTTCCAATATTGTAGCCCAAGGCTCCAACCATTCCGGAAGATGGGGCACCCACAATACCATTATCAAAAATTGAGTAAGGCGTTATCGCTCCGTTTACATCGTAATAATTTCTAAAATATCCAAAGCCGGGTCCTCCAAAGTCAGGAGAATATGTAAAACCTATACTAGGCGTCATCATGTGTCTAATAGCTTCTATTGAAGCTCCTTTTTTGAAATTCAGCATTCCATAAAGCGTGGTCTGCAGACTCGCTGAAGTAGAAAAAGTAGAATAACCCGCAATTTTTTTGTTGACCTGATCTACAACCTTATTCTCGATGGGATCATAGAATTTGGTTAAAGTTTTTGTCGTTAAGGCATTATCAATATTAGCATTCAAACTGAAAGTGAAATATTTTGCAATGGTTGTATTGGTTCCTACGGCAATGTTGTTTTTAACACCAGTCTGTAATTTGTCCCACATGGCCTTTGTAAACAGCTCACCTTCGCCGGTGCTTACAAAATTGGTTAGATTCAGACCAGTATTAATAGTAATATTTTCTAGTAGCCCGTTTCTTACTCCGGTCTTAGATTTAAATAAATAAAACTGATTGATCGCGACATTCATCTGCGGCAAACGTAAATCTGCTAATCCCGTTGCGAAATTCTGTGAGTAAGAAGCTGTTCCGGTAATTGTTGCGGGAAGCTTCAGGAATCTTTTGGTGAGTGTAAGCGTAGAATTCTGCTGAGTTCTAAGCACACTCTGATCCATAATGTAATTATTATTGACTGTATTATTATAGAATGTCTGGCTTGTCACATCAACTGATGCGGAAAACGTTAAAAACGGATTTGCCTTTGCATCCTGACTATGCCTCCAGGCGATTCTGTAGGTTCCAGTTTTACTATAATCATCCAAACCTTTAATCCCTCGAACCGTTGTTCCGATATCTGCAGCAAAATTACCAGAATACCGGTATTTTTTAAGATAATTCATTTCCGGACGAAGGTTCCAGCTTCCTTTGGTATAAATATCTGCTAAAACTTTCAAATCAAAATGCTCGCCAATGGGTTGGTAATATCCAATTCCGTTCAGGAAAAACCCGACGTCTTCTCTTTCACCAAAACTTGGAATAAGAATACCTGCAGATCTTTTTTCTGAAAACGGTAAGATAGCAAAAGGCATAATCAACGGCGTAGGCACCTGCTCTATATACATCTGAACCGGCCCGGTAATAACAGAACTGCTATTTTTTCCTTTTACCAATTTGATGTGCGGTGCAAGAAGGTGGTAATCTGCCAGAGAATCTTTTTTCTTAATGAAGTAATCATCTGTGGTAAACAAGCCCCGTCTCATAAAAAAAACCGAATCATTGTATTTTTTGGTCTTTTCAGCGACAATAATTCCTTCACTCTCTTCTGTACGGGCATTGTATGCAATTGCCTGACGCGTTTTGGTATTATAACTGAACTCATTAGTCTCGTATTTTTTACCTGCCTGTGTAGTAATAACAGGTTCGATAATCCTACCTAGAGAATCTTGCTTTCCTCTCGCAAAAATAAGGTTTCTTTGTTCGTCAATAGAAATGTAATCTGCATCAATCTGCATATCCTGATATTTTACCTGAGCATTTTTGTTCAGATAAATCATTTTCTTCGGAAAATCACGACGCTGAACGTCTGCTTTAGTCTCTAAAACATCCTCCAGGGCTTCTTTCTTTACAACAATAGTATCCTTTTTGGAGATTGTATCGTTAACTACCTTAGTTTCTGCTAATTTTTTAGGTGTTTGCTGTGCTAAAAAACTGTTAAAAATTAGGATAATTAAAATTTGTAATATATTTTTGAAGACGGTTTTGTCCAATTTTTGTTTTATATAATTTAGGCTCAAAATTAGTATAATTTTT
The DNA here is from genome assembly GCF_019613955.1 of Chryseobacterium sp. LJ668. Classification (NCBI taxonomy): domain Bacteria; kingdom Pseudomonadati; phylum Bacteroidota; class Flavobacteriia; order Flavobacteriales; family Weeksellaceae; genus Chryseobacterium; species Chryseobacterium chendengshani. Next base: position 1,001,703 of record NZ_CP080443.1, read on the forward strand.
AAAACTGTAAGATGTACACACGAAAATTTAAAATAATTTTAGCATTTCTCTTTATACTTTCTACTCATTTTGCTTATTCCCAAAAAAAATTCACTGTCGTTTTAGATGCTGGACACGGGGGAAGTGATCATGGAGCGAACAGAACATATAGTGATATAGGAAGGATTGCCGAAAAAGATGTTACCCTTGCGTTGGTTCTTAAAATAGGGAGAATGCTCGAGAAAAACAAAGATTTTAAAGTAATCTATACCCGTAAAATAGATGAATTCCCTTCACTATCTGACAGAACGAATCTTGCGAACCGAAGTAAAGCAGATCTTTTTGTTTCCGTACACTGCAACTCTTCGGTAAGACCAACCGCATATGGAACAGAAACTTTTGTACAGGGACCTGATCAGAATGACACCAATCTGGAAGTTGCAAAAAGAGAAAATGACGTAATTTTTCTTGATGAAAAAGATAAACAGACATTTGGCTCGTACGATGCAAGATCTCCGGAATCACTAATTGCGCTTAAACTCCAGCAAAGTAAGTACCTAGAATCTAGTCTTTTGCTCGGTGGCCTTGTTGAAGGAAACTTCGTTAATAAAGACAAAAGATCATCTAGAGGTGTATGGCAAAAAAACCTTCACGTTTTGCGAATGAATGCAATGCCGTCTGTATTGATAGAAACCGGATTTATCAATCATCCGGAAGAAAGTCATTATTTAGCTTCAGAAAAAGGTCAGGACGAAATTTCAGAAAGTATATATCAGGCGATTATCGATTATAAAAAGGCTATCGACAGAAAATCCGGCGGCTCAGTAGCAATAAAAAAACCAGAACCTGAGAAGAAAGAGGAAGCACCTTTAAAAAATGATTTTAGAATATTGCTGATGACTTCTGCAATAAAGTACAATGAAGATGACCCTGCTCTAAAAGGTTTGAATTATATCATGCCTTTAAAAGAAAACGGAATCTACAAATATTACTACAGTGTCACCAATATGGCCTCTATACGCGACAGCAATATAAAAACAGCTAAAGATGCCGGATTCAGAAATGCGTATGCGGTAGGATTTATACCTAATCAAAAGCTCAATACCGGCTACTACACCATCGAAGTATTTGTAGGAAAAGAGAAGCTAAGTGCTAATTCATTTATTCTTCAGACATTAAAAGACGTTGAAAGAGACAAAAACAATGGCCTGTTCTATTACACGTACGGAAAAGTTTCATCATTGGAAGATGCCGTGAAACTTCAGAAAGAACTGGAAGCCAAAGGAGTGAAAAATACGACCATTCAAAAAATAAGTAAATAAATAAAAATAATTTTGAAGTTTAAAAGTTAATTAATACTTTTGCAACCTCAAAATCTGGTCTATTCGTCTAGTGGTAAGGACTCAAGGTTTTCATCCTTGCAACAGGAGTTCGATTCTCCTATAGACTACTAAATTTGATATTTTGCCGGATTAAAGATTCAAGAAGCAAAATGCTTTATTAAAGGCAATGATGATAAAATAAATTTCAGACTCTTATAGAACGGTGAATCAAGTGCTTTCGAGGTATTGACGGAATAACGTTCACCAATACTACTGAGGAATGGAGCAACGCACTGGAGATGCTGACAAGCACAATCAGAAAAACAGAAAAAGAACAATATAATATAACTAGAACAAGCATTAGATAAACTCAAAAATACCTCTCAGAATAAAGTTTAATTTTTTTAAAAATAAATTTGGCTGGTATGGAAAAAGTTTATAAATTTGCACTCACATTTGAACGATATGGCAAATCATAAATCAGCATTAAAGAGAATAAGACAAAACGAGAAAAGAAAAGTTCGTAACAGATACTATCACAAGACTGCAAGAACAGCTTTGAAGGTATTAAGAAATGAAGAAGATAAGGCTGCAGCTACTGAGCAATTGCCAAAAGTTATCTCTTTATTAGACAGATTAGCGAAGAAAAACATTATTCACAAGAATAAGGCAGCTAATTTAAAAAGTAAACTGACTAAGCACGTTAACAAGTTAGCGTAATTATAGGCTGGCCCGTTCGTCTATCGGTTAGGACCTCAGGTTTTCATCCTGGTAAGAGGGGTTCGACTCCCCTACGGGCTACAAAAAAAGAGATTTATCTTATTTTAAATCTCTTTTTTACTCTCTTTTTTTAAATTATAATTAAAAGAGAAGCTGAAAAAAATAAAAAGGCTATGTCTGAAACGGCATAAAAAAGTAGGCCCGTTCGTCTATCGGTTAGGACCTCAGGTTTTCATCCTGGTAAGAGGGGTTCGACTCCCCTACGGGCTACTAAAAAAAACCACTGATTTTTCAGTGGTTTTTTTGTCGATGCATATTGATTAAAAATTAATTTTGCAGGATATCCTATTAAAGAATATGCTGCAAAATTAATTTAATTAGTGATTACTTCTTACTTAAAGCCTCATCATATCTTCTGCTCACTTCTTTCCAGTTGGTAACGTTCCATATGGCAGTTAAATAGTCAGCCCTTTTGTTTTGATACTTCAGGTAATAAGCATGTTCCCAAACATCAATTCCAAAGATAGGCGTTCCCTTTTCTTCTACTACATCCATTAATGGGTTGTCCTGATTAGGCGTCGATGAAACGAATAACTTCCCATTTTTATCGACAGAAAGCCAAGCCCAACCAGAACCGAAACGGTCTGCTCCTGCTTTGCTCATTTTTTCTTTAAAGGCATCCATACTTCCGAAGGCATCTGTAATTGCTTTTGACAGTTTTGCTGAAGGTTGAGTGTCTTTTTGGGGCGTCATAACCGTCCAGAATAACTCATGATTATAATGTCCACCTGCATTATTTCTTACCGCCATTGGCAGTGTTCCGGCTTTAGAAAGAATCTGGAACAAAGTCTGCTTTTCCTGAGGTGTTCCGGCAATTGCTTTATTTAAGTTACTCACGTAAGCTGCAGCATGCTTAGAATAGTGAATTTCCATTGTTTGTGCATCAATATTCCCTTCCAGTGCATTGTATGCGTAAGGTAAAGGAGTCTGCTTAAATTGTGCAAACGCAAACTGCGCTGCAAAAACTGCAGTGAATGCAGCAATTTTATAAATCTTCATAACGTTTTGTTTGTATGGTTAAACATTTATTTCTCTTTGGCTGGATGCTGGATATTGGAAGCTGACAGTTTTCATAGTGTGTTACACATTTCCTACATCATCATCACAAATCAGCCCTATTTTAATAATTTCCTGATGTCTTCTATTAATAACTCTCGATCCGGATGATACTTTCCGGTTAATTTTGGAGTTTTCCCTTCTTCATCAGCATAATTCAAACCTGAGTAGTACAAGATTGGCATATTTTTTTTGTTATAACGACAACGTACATTTCCTTCCTGATCTACCAAAGCAATCATTCCGCTGTGGTTAAGGCTTTCTCCTTCATCACTCTCATCACCGACATAGATATTAAACTGATCTGCAAGATCACCTATATACGATCTTTTTCCGGTGAGAAAATGCCAGTTGAGCGAGTTTACACCGATCATTTTTGCATGCTCTTTCAAAATTTCAGGTGTGTCATTATCAGGGTCTATACTTATAGAAATAATACCAAAATCAGGACTGTTGATTTCATGCTGAATAAACTTCATATTTGAATTCATCACAGGACAAATTGTAGGACACCGGCTGAAAAAGAACTCTACCAGATAAACTTTTCCTAGCATATCTTTATTTGAAATTTTCCGGCTGTTTTGATTGGTCAGTTCAAATTCCGGAACTTTCATTACTGTATATAGACTTTTCTTAAAATAGCTCATCCCAAAACCGATTCCTAAAAAAAGCAGAGCAATCACAACAATCGGGATAATGATTTTATTTTTTGATTGTGCATCAGGCTTTCTATTGGTGGGCATACTTCTCAGGATTTTTATTAAATTCATCCTTGCAGTACGTACTGCAAAAACCGTACACTTTATTTTTATAGATCGTTGTATCTTTAATATATTCTGCTGTTTTCATATGACAGATGGGATCTTCTGCATTCACAACTTTAATATTTTTCATATTCCCTTTGGAAGTAGTCATCGTCTTTTTGTGCTTCACCTTCGGCGTTTCCCTCGCACATGACCATAACGAGACAGACAGTATTGCTGTCAGAATTATTGTATATTTCATAAAATTACAATTGAATTAAGTTTAATTAACATTGAAAAAGTCCTGATTAAAATCAAAACAGAATTTAAATAAACTCAACAAGAGGCGGATGAAATATTTTCGAAAAACTTTGAGATTTGTACAAAACTAAATAATCAGCGTCGATTTTTTTATTTAAAAACTCAGAATTTACCACTGAAAATGAAAGAATTTCCCCTGAAATAAAAATATCTATTCCCACAATTTTTATATTGTGAGAATTATTAGATTGCTTTTCCGTTTTCGCCAATTCTTTTTTTACGAAACATTTCCCTTTACAGCTTGAGTCTCCAACATCCTTATTTTCACAGAGGTTTTTAACAATATACTCATAATTCACTACATAATTGATCAATGGCAAAACAGGGCGAATCGCGATCGTAAAAATGATGAAAAAGGATATTAAATATTTCAGCAGTCAATCTTTACTACAAATATACTCTACAAATCTTTTTAAGCAGCAAGTTATGATGAATGTCATTCGGTTAAAATCAAAAAAACTTAAAATTTCATCTTCTGAATCCTTACTGCATTTAAAATAGCCAATAATGCTACACCAACATCAGCAAAAACAGCCTCCCACATCGTTGCAATTCCACCTGCTCCCAGAATTAAAACAATTGCTTTTACCATAAATGCCAAAGTAATATTCTGCCACACAATTTTTTTGGTCTGTTTTCCTATGTTGATCGCCATCGGAATTTTACTCGGCTGATCATCCTGAATGACAATATCAGCAGTTTCGATCGTTGCATCACTTCCTAATCCTCCCATCGCAATCCCTACATCACTCAATGCAATAACAGGCGCATCATTGACACCATCACCAACGAAAGCGACAGTTTGATTTTTTGATTTAATTTCTTTAATCTTATTTACTTTATCTTCGGGAAGCAAATCTCCGAATGCATTTTCAATTCCCAACTGATCTGCTACGAATTTTACAACGGAAGTTTTATCTCCGCTCAACATCGTAGTTTTTACACCTAAAGATTTTAATTTATTAACTGTCAGCTGAGCATTAGTTTTTATAGAATCGGCAATGGTAAGATAGCCCACGAATTTTTCATCATAAGCAACAGCAATCAAAGTATAGACAATGTTTTCAGGTTTAAAATCAAACTGAATATTGAATTTTTCGAGTAATTTAAAATTTCCGACCAACAATTCTTTTCCATTAATATTTGCTTTCAAACCATGTCCTGCAATTTCTTCTACATTTTCTAATTGAATAGAATGATCAACTTCTCCCACAAACTCATGAATTGCGGTTGCAACTGGATGCGTACTCTGGCTTTCCAAAGCATTGACTAATTTTAGAATTTCATCTTGATTAAATTCATCATTAAAATAAACTTCCTGAACTTTAAAAACACCTTCCGTCATCGTCCCCGTCTTATCCATCACAACAGTATGAATATTCGCCAAAACATCTAAAAAATTACTTCCTTTAATTAAAATTCCATTTCGGCTTCCTGCTCCGATTCCCCCAAAATATCCTAAAGGAATTGAAATCACCAAAGCACACGGACAAGAAATCACCAGAAAAACCAATGCTTTATACAGCCAAGTTTTAAACTGATAATCGTCTACAAAAAAGTAAGGCAGAAAAGTAATTCCAATTGCCAGAAAAACTACAATCGGCGTGTAAATTTTCGCGAATTTTCTTATAAATAACTCTGTAGGAGCTTTTTGAGAAGTTGCATTCTGAACGAGTTCTAAAATTTTGCTCAACTTACTGTCTTTAAATTCCGCTGTAACTTTAATTTGACTTACGGTATTTAGATTAATCATTCCTGCCAAAACTTTTTCACCTTTTACTTTGGTATCGGGTTTACTTTCACCTGTCAGTGCAGAAGTATTGAAGGAACCTTTTTCAGACATCAGTTCGCCATCCAAACCTAATTTCTCTCCGGATTTTAATTGAATGATTTCGCCAATGTTTACCGTTTCGGCTTTCACAACTTGAGGTTTTCCGTCTTTTAAAATGGTAACTTCATCGGGACGTTGATCAAGTAGTAATTTAATATTTGATTTTGCTCTCGTAACTGCCATTGCCTGAAATACTTCACCTATCGAATAAAAAAGCATCACAGCAACACCTTCCGGGTATTCATCGATTGCAAACGCACCAACTGTAGCAATCCCCATCAGGAAAAACTCTGAAAACACATCACCGTGAACGATGCTTTCATACGCTTCTTTTAAAACTGGAATTCCGACAGGAAGATAAGTAATCATATACCAAACAAGACGAAGCCAACCATTGAACCAATTATTTTCAATAAAATGATCAAGAGCAATTCCTATCAATAATAAAGAAAACGAAATGATCGCAGGAAGAAACATCCGGAAAATGGTTTTGTCTCCCGCATCATGAGAATGCTCATGCTCGTGGCCATCTTGTTCTGAGTGATCGTGCTGTTTTTTTGGTTTTGTGCTGCAACATTCTTCCATAACAAATAATTTTAAGCAAATTTAAACTTAAAGCACATGCAATACTATTGCAAACTTTCCATACAGGTTTCACAGATGCCTTTTGCGAAAAATCTAATCTCATCAATCCTGAAATTGGTCTGAACATTTTCCGGAATAGAAATATCTTCTTTGCAGGTAGTTTGTTTACAGATTTTGCAGTAAAAATGAAGATGCCAATCTTTATGCGTTTTTTCATCACAGTCGTCATGACAAAGTTTGTATTTTGTAGTTGTATTTTCCTGAATACTGTGAACGATCCCTTTTTCTTCGAAGGTTTTTAAGGTTCTGTAAATGGTTGTTCTGTCTGCATTTTCAAAATAATTTTCTATTTCAGATAAAGACAATGCTGTGTTTTGAAAATTTAAAAAATCATACACCAAAATCCTCATACTTGTAGGTTTGGTATTTTTATCGATCAGTTTGTTTTCGATTTCTTCTTTCATAATAAATCTAATCCGATTTTTTGAAATTATAAGTTAGCGAAAAACTTTAAGACTTCATCTTTTTAAGCTTAAAACAAAAAGAATTCTTAATTTTATGCTATGAAAGTTTTAATTATCAACGGTCCGAATCTGAATCTGTTAGGAACAAGAGAACCTGAAATCTATGGAACTATTTCTATGGAAGATTATTTAGAAAAATTAAAATCTGAATTTCCTTCTTATGACTTGAAATACTATCAGTCGAATATTGAAGGGGAATTGATCAACAAGCTTCAGGATGACGATTTTGATGCGGTGATTATCAATCCCGGAGCTTTCACGCATTATTCTTACGCAATTGCAGACTGTTTAAAGAATATTCAGAAGCCGAAAGTGGAAGTCCATATCAGCAATATTTACAAAAGAGAAGAATTTCGTCAGAAATCTGTAACAGCTTCTTGTACCGATGCGGTTTTGTCTGGTTTTGGAATGGATGGATATCGATTGGCGATTTTGAGTTTGAAATAACTTCATATTTTAACTTATTTAATATGATGTCATGAAGAAAAATCCCTACAATCTTATTTTTATTTCAGTGATTGTTCTTGGGACTATTGCGCCATTTATTAGTTATTTTATCGTCGTTCAAATGTTCTTTTTATTAATTCCTTTTGGAGTAATATTACTGATTTCCTTATTGCTTTTCATTATCAATTTCATTAAATATAATATAAAAGTATTCAAACTAAGATCAACAAAAATAATTATAATATTGCCCGTTTTTTTATTTATTCAAATGTTATCTACTTACTCTGTCGATAAGATTCAAAAATTAAGATCAGAACAAATTATTACTAAGTTGGAAAATAGTAAAAACATTTATCCAAATTCATTAGATACAACATTTGGAATAAAATACAATAAATAAAGGGATTCCAACGACTTTGAAATCGAGTATGAAAGAGGATTTTTTGTCAGAGAAATTTATTCTAGCCATGAGAAAAAATGGCAGAGTTACGGTTGGAATGACTAAAGAAAATAAAATAAAAGCCTCATCAATTGATGAGGCTTCCTTCACTATTTCTAAATGGTCTGTCCCTGCAATTGAGGACCAGAAGCAATTAGCTTTTTGGCTTCGTCATTACCGCAGTACTGCTCGAAGTTCTTAATATATTTTGCAGCAAGATCTTTTGCTTTTTCTTCCCATTCTGCAACATTGCTGTAAGTATCTCTCGGATCTAAAATACCCTCAGAAACATTCGACAATGAAGTTGGGATTTCCAAATTCATTATAGGAATGATTGTTTTATCAGCATTTTCAATTGATCCGTCGATAATTGCATCTATGATTGCTCTTGTATCTTTTAAAGAAATTCTCTTTCCGGTACCGTTCCATCCTGTGTTTACCAAATATGCTTTCGCGCCATGTTCTTTCATTTTTCCGATCAATGTTTTAGAATACATTGTTGGGTGTAATGTTAAGAAAGCTTCACCAAATGCAGGAGAGAATGATGGTTCAGGTTCTGTAATTCCCCTTTCGGTTCCGGCTAATTTTGATGTATACCCACAAAGGAAATGATACTGAGCCTGGTTTTCATCCAAAACCGAAACCGGAGGCAAAACTCCGAAAGCGTCTGCAGAAAGATAAACAATCTTACTTGCGTGACCTGCTTTTGACGGTAAAACGATCTTATTAATATGATAAATTGGATAAGAAACTCTTGTATTTTCGGTGATAGATCCGTCTGTATAATCAGCGATTCCATTGTTTACCACAACATTTTCAAGAAGCGCATCTCTTTTGATCGCTCTGAAAATATCCGGTTCTTTTTCTGCTGACAAATCGATTACTTTGGCATAACATCCGCCTTCATAATTGAAAACCCCGTTGTTATCCCAACCGTGCTCGTCGTCACCAATTAAATATCTTTTAGGATCTGCAGATAAGGTGGTTTTCCCTGTCCCTGAAAGTCCGAAGAATAACGCTACATCTCCTTCTTCACCAACGTTTGCAGAACAGTGCATAGATGCCATTCCTTTCAAAGGAAGGTAATAGTTCATCATTGCAAACATTCCTTTTTTCATTTCGCCGCCGTACCAAGTTCCACCGATAATTTGTAGTTTCTCAGTAAGGTTGAACATCACGAAGTTTTCAGAATTTAATTCTTGCTCTTCCCAATTAGGGTTTGTGGTTTTAGATCCATTAATCACTGTAAAATCAGGCTCTCCGTAATTTTCTAAATCAAAATGAGAAGGACGGATGAACATATTGGTCACAAAATGTGCCTGCCAAGCAACTTCAACGATAAATCTTACTTTTAGTCTTGTGTCATCATTTGTTCCGCAAAAAGTATCTACAACATATATTTTCTTAGCATCCGAAAGCTGCGTTAATACTAAGTTTTTACAAGATTGGAAAATTTCAGGAGTTGTAGGCAAATTTACTTTACCATCCCAGAAAATAGTATCTTTCGTTATATCATCCTCAACAATATATCTGTCTTTAGGTGAACGGCCGGTGAAAATTCCTGTCTGTACAGATACAGCACCAGATTCTGTAAGCTCAGCTTTTTCAAAACCTTGATTTTCAGGTGAAACTTCCGCTTGATATAACTCTTCGTAGGAAGGATTATAAGTTAATTCGTACTCTCCTTTAATCCCTAATTTTTGTAAATCCTGGATGATTTTAGCGTTTTTCATTTTACTTATATTTTCTGTTTCTTTTGTAGGCTCAACTATAGTAATATTAACTAATTGTTAAACTTCGATAAATATAAACATATAAGCGAAAATGGCAAATAAAAAATAACCCTTTTAATCAATTGATTAACAATCAATTAAATCACTCCATTCGAAAACAGTAGTAAAACCTTTTCCCCAAAAATACTCTTCAAAGCCTTCAAATTTTGCACTCATAACAAAATCACCGCCCCAAGCGCCTAAACTTTTGACAAATTTTGCACAATCAGCAAAAAAAATTGATTTAACTGTCGGAATCTTAATAAAATCTGAAATACGTTGTTCATGTAGCATCATTAGATCAGAAAAATTATCTAATTCATCACACAACAAAATATTTCTTGTGAGATCAGAAAATTCATCAACTAATTTTTGAGACTTTACTTTTGACTTATATAGATTGATCCCATCTCGGCTGTCTTGCTTTTGATTTAAGTGAATGAAAATCAGCTCATTCTTAAATTTTGGGTTATAATTGACTTTTTCAAAATGTATTTGAGGTTTATTCTGATACAAAACTGCTGATTTCGCTTTTGCCACCGCAATATCATAACCGCTTCCGCCAAGACTTATTGAATTAAGATAAAAAGGATCAATCTCTGACCATTCCGCAAGGTTATTCATTAAGGTAGAACTGCTTCCCAGACCATAATCTGCCGGAAACTGAAGATTTGTCTTTAAATGATAGGTATCAGTGTTTTTAAATTTAATTTCAGAAAGACTCTGAACATTTTTGAGCGTTTTAAGAATAAACTCTGCACTTGAAGTAATATTGGTTTCTAGAATCTGCCATTTTTTATAATCGATGACGGCTTTTAACCATAATTTATTTTGATGGTAGGCTTCCCAGAAAATAATTGATTTCCCGTTTTGCTTTTCTTCAAAAAAAAACTCCTGTCCTAGCTTTGTGGGTACAGCTAAGACAAGAGCTCCATCTACAGCGAAATATTCTGAAGTCAGCATCAGCTTTCCCGGTGAATAGATCTCGCTCATTTTTATAAAATTAGATTGCAGAAGCCGATGTAACTTCGCTGTCAATTTTTTTTATTAATCCCTGCAACGTTTTTCCCGGCCCTACTTCAATGAAATTGGTAGCACCGTCTTTGATCATATTTTGCACAGACTGAGTCCACTTTACAGGGCCTGTCAGCTGAGCAATCAGATTATTTTTAATCTGTTCAGGATCTGTTACCGCTGTTGTTGTAATGTTCTGATATACAGGAATCGTAGCATTTCTGAATTTTGTTTTTTCGATAGCTGCAGCTAGTCTTTCCTGAGCCGGCTGCATCAATGGTGAATGGAAAGCCCCGTTAACCGGTAACAACAATGCTCTCCTTGCCCCCGCTTCCTTCAATTTGGCACAGGCCTCTTCAACAGCGGCAGTTTCCCCGGAAATTACCAGCTGCCCCGGGCAATTATAATTTGCAGGAACAACAGTCCCATCTATAGTTGCGCATATTTCTTCAACTAACGCATCCTCTAAGCCTAAAATTGCCGCCATTGAGCTCGGATTTGCATCACAAGCTGCCTGCATTGCTTTTGCTCTTTCAGAAACCAATTTTAAGCCGTCATCAAAAGACAAAACACCATTGGCTACCAACGCTGAAAATTCCCCTAAGGAATGTCCTGCAACCATCTCAGCGCCAAGACCGTTGATGGCCTTTAAAGCAGCCACCGAGTGTATGAATATAGAAGGTTGGGTAACTTCTGTTTTTTTAAGATCTTCCTCTGCTCCACTAAACATAATGGAAAGAATATCGAATCCTAAAATTTCATTGGCAGATTCCATCAGATCTTTAATGTCTTTACGGGAATCGTATAACTCTTTTCCCATCCCTACAAACTGTGAACCCTGCCCAGGAAATACAAGTGCTTTCATTTATTGATTTAAAATTTATATGAATACTTTTAAAGTAGAATTACTTTTCGATTTAAGGAACTAATCTGATGACACGGAAGCCCGTATTTACATATGCTCCGTTGGTTTTAGATTTTACAAATTCAAATTTGGTTGCAAGCTGTGTCTGCACTTTATTCATTTGTTTGAAAATCTCTCCTTTTTTGTTTTCTCTGGCCAGCATATCGTTGACGACATCAAAACCAATCACTGCATATTTGCCCGGAGCCTTGCAATATTTGGTCTTGTAAGCGGCTAATATCTCTTTTTCAAAGCTTCCTTCAGCATTTATTTTTCTATCCATTAAATACACCAAACTTGCCTGGCTTAGTTCATCCACTTTTTTCTCAAAACTCGGAACCGGATATAAACTAAATGCTTTCATGCCCTGAACTTCCTTTGAAAGTGCAATCATCCTGCTCGAAAAAGCTTCACCTACATTATCATTATCACTTGCTAAAATGGCAATCACCGGTGCAGACTGACCTGTCATCATGTTTTGATCCAGCTGAATGTCTGCGGCGGAATTTACAACCGTTATATTAGCATTTTTTACAGCTTTTTCAAGATTGGCTTTAATATAATTGGCATTCTCCTTTTTAGAATCTGCAACCACATAAATTTTTTGATCTGAATATACTGTTTTTACTTCTTCAACGATCTTATCAGAATAGGTCTGGTCGTTAGTTTCAATAATAATTAAATTGCTGTAATTATATAATTCCGGAGAGTTTGCAAATGGTGCCACCACAGGAATTTTCTGAGTTTTTGTAAAATCTAAGAGATCAATGACATTTGACTTAAAAAAAGGACCGATAATTAAATCTGTATTATTCGGGTTGATTTGAGTCAGTGAGTTTTTGAACGAATCCTCGTTTCCTGAATCTACAATTTTTATATCTAATTTTTGGCCGTTTTTTGCATTTCTTTCGATCGCTAATTTAGCTCCCGTAAGAAAATCCATTGCCATTGCACGATACTGGGTTTCGTTTGTGCTGTAACCGAAAGGAAGCATTAAAACTACACTTAGTGCATCGCCACTTTTCTTTGTATAGGCTGCATCTAATTTTTTAATTTTAAGTATCATTCCTGTTTTTAAGCCTCTCGCCAAATCGGGATTCAGTGCGATCAACTCATCAATAGTAACCCCAAATTTATTGACGATAGAAAATACGGTATCTCCCTGTTCAACAGTGTATGTTGCATACTCGTCCTGTCCTGAAGAAGTATGAACCGTTGTTGATTTTTCGTTACCGGTATCAATTTTTGTTTTTGTATTGGTGGGCTGTGAAACCTCTACAGCAGATTCAACAGAATTTATAGTTGTTACGGCAGCTTGATTGCCGCCATATTTTTTAATACTGTCTAATGGTAAAGTAATTTCTTCACCAATTTTCATATGAGCATCCAATTCAGGATTTAATTTTCTTAAATCTGTTTCAGAAATTCTGTACTGCTTTGTAATACCGTAAATTGTTTGTTTTGGCTGAAGCAATATTTTTCCTGTTTGGGACGAAGAAGGCAATTTTGCAGGGGCAGAATTTCCACCTTTCACCTTTAGTACATCACCTATTGCAAGTTTTCCGTCTTTAAATTTAGGATTGAGTTTAAACAGCTCATCGATCGTGATTCCATATTTTTTTGAAATATTATAGGGATTATCACCTTTTGTAACCGTGTGCGTCTTTTGAGCAGATACGCTCAAAAACATACATAAACCAGACAGTAAAAAAAACCTCTTAATCATTTTCGATATTATAATGTACAAAAATACTTCTTTAAAATTAAATGGCAACAATTATTAATTTTGATTGTTCCACCTCCATTTCCTCTAAGCAAGCTTCAAGCCACTCATATCCATAATCTGCAAAAAATACGGCGAAATTAAAAATTCTTTCCTGCCATGTTTTGGCCGGATGAACATTTAAAAATAAGCTTTCTAAACGTTCCAATAATTCATTTTGCTTAATTTTTTCTGCATGGAGCAATCTTTTTTTCATTCTCTTAAAAGATTTCAGCTGGCGTACTTCCTCTGCCTTTACCATATTTCCGAAAGATTTTTCTGTGGTTTCAGCTAAAGATTTAAGCTCTGAAAAATTATTAATAATTATGTTTTCCTGTTTGTCTAATGACTCAAGGACAGAATTTTTATCGAGAATTTTGGCATTGGTGATTTTGGTAAAGTTTTGAAAGAAATCTTCAATTTTCAAATCCAGCTTTTCAATTTTACCTAAGGTCTTTTCTTTAATAAAAAGCATTGAATTTCTTGGAATCAAAATCGGAAAAGGAATACTGAGTTTAGAAAAATAGTCTTTCAGTTCAAGCCAGTACATGATTTCTGCATTTCCACCGATGTATGCCAAATTTGGCAAAACTTTCTCCTGGTAAAGCGGACGCATTAATGCATTCGGACTAAATCTTTCAGGAAAATTTTCAAGTTCAGATAGAATTTCTTCTTGTGAAAATTTTTTATCCGTATCGACTATAATATAATTTTTGCCGTCAAAATCTATTCTATCTCTCGTTTCAGACAAGTAAAATAGATTGATTTCTCTCGGATTAACCTGAACTTTTCCATACTTTTCTGTTAGAAAATCAACTTTATTTTTTGATGTCTGATGTAAACTGAAATTGATCAATTCATCTTTAAAAACATCTTTAATTTGATTTTTAAGCTCTTTAGAATCACCGTCAAGAATCAGCAGTCCAAAATCTGAAAATAATCTGTTGACTAAAATTTTTATCGCCTCAGTCAAATTATTTCCAATTTTATAGGCTTCTTTCAACATTAAAATCAGTTCAGTCCCGAAAATAGAATCTTTGAACTCCTTTTCAAATTCAGAAATAAAAAAAGTATCATTGATGTTTATTCTGCCGACAGGTCCACCAGACCTTTCGTTGATTTCGTAATAATTATTTTCAGTTTTAAAATGATTGATCTCGGCAAAATCGTGATCTTCCGATGCCATCCAATATACAGGGACAAAATTATAATCCGGAAATTTCTCTCGAAGATTGCTGCAGGTTTTGATAGTCTGCAGAATTTTATAGATAAAAAAAACAGGCCCTGAAAAAAGATTCAGCTGATGTCCTGTTGTAACGGTAAATGTATCGGGTGAATTTAAATTTTCAATATTCTGCTTCTGCATTACGGAAAGCTGAAGTTTTGAAAGCTGTTCTTTAAAAACGTTAACGATAATTCCCCTTTGAAATTGATCAAAAGAGTTTTGTTTTAAATGAATATGCTCTGCAAAATTATCGAAAGAAAAAGTATAGTTTTCAAAGCCTTCGATCTCATGATTTAAAAAATCTTTGACCAGCTGAGGAATACTCTCTATGTCGGTGAATGCTATTTTTTTGACTGTTTTCAATTGGATTGAATTTAGTTGAACAAATACCACACGATTCCAATATTCAGTCTAAAATCATACACCGGATAATGAGGAAAAGCGTAGGCTTTGTTATATGAAATAAGGGTTCCGATCTGCTGTCCTTCTATAAAAAAGAACATTTTTTTCACCTTCATATTTATATAAAGATCAGCGATCGGCTGACCGCCAATGGAGAAAGAATCTGCACTTGGAAGAATATATTCGCT
Source organism: Chryseobacterium sp. LJ668 (assembly GCF_019613955.1). Taxonomy (NCBI): domain Bacteria; kingdom Pseudomonadati; phylum Bacteroidota; class Flavobacteriia; order Flavobacteriales; family Weeksellaceae; genus Chryseobacterium; species Chryseobacterium chendengshani. Next base: position 1,016,997 of record NZ_CP080443.1, read on the forward strand.
AAGAATCGGAAAATATTCTCTTGATGCAAATTTCGAAAAATAATAAACCTTCAGACCCGCCTGAATTTCCGCAGCATTTTTGAAGGCTTTAGACTGAAAGAAAAAATTAGCTCTTCCAATAAAAGAAGGCATTGGGAGAAGATCTTTATTTGTAAGTGCGCTCTGAAACTGAACTCTCGTATTTAAATGAAATTTTCTGTAGCTAAAAGTTGCATCACCGCCGATCTGAGAAATGTTTAGCGGATTATCACTTTGACGCGGTAATGCTGCTGCATCGAAATAGGTATAATTATCTATTCTGAAATAATTGGCAAAGACTTCCGTTTTAAACCATTTTAGATTAATACTCCCTCCAACCTCTGTAATTGCCTGATTTTTGGCATCATCCAAATAGTAATTAAAATCTCTGTATACAGATGAATTGGCTAAGTAATTGAATGACGGGTACACACTTTGAAAGTTGACTTTAGCATTCACAAAATAATCTTTTATCGGCTCAAACTTTACATTGTTTGTCGTTTTGAGGTAATTTCCAAACTGGTTTCCATTTGAAAATTCCAGAAATGAATTCAGCTGAAATTTATCAAATAATTTAACCTGTAAATTACCGACAGCTCCTAATCTGTTTTCCTTCAGTTCTCCAGGAACATTTATAGAAGACAGATTGATTTCGTTTAAACCAAATTTGAGCATCTGATAACGTACACCCGCATCTAATTTAAATTTTTCATTATCAAGTACCAAGCTAACAGTATTGCTTAGATTATTTGAATATTTTCTTGTAGAAGGAGAAAATCCTGTGACTATTTGCGAGGCCGTGGTATACCAGTAATTTTCTAATCCGTCCTGAAAATAATAGTATTTATTTCCCTGATTAAATATTGTATGTCTTATTCTAAATGGAAATTTCTCTGAGTTGAAAGGTGTCAACTGATGGCTCAAATAATATCTTCTATAAGAAAACTGAGAACTTGATAATGACAGATTTACTTGTGCATTCTGTTTATTACTCTCACTATTTCCGGATTGAAAAAGAGCATCATCTACGATTCCTCCATTTTCTGCATTGTTAACATTTTGATGAAGAAAATGCGTAAAAAGCTCGTAGTTTCCATTTTTGGAAGTATAGTGACCAGAAAATAAAGTACTGTTATTGGCCGCCAGTGAATTTCTGTACATACCTTCTGATCGCAATCCCATATATTCCAGCGCAAAATTGAATCTCTTACCTATGTTTTGCGTATACGTTGATTGTAAAGCCGCACCATTTCGCATTGCCGTATGATAAATAAAAGAAGCGGTAGGAGTTTTTACATCATAATATCGAATATCATTGATTCCCATAATTACATAAGATTTATTGCTTGGCAGCAAAGCCAGATTTTGTTCAGCAATAACTTCATAAGACAATGGATTAAATCCGGCACCAATGTTGGCAAACTGCACTCTTCCAAAGTTATCCCGATTGTTATACTGCGAAAATATATAGGTCTTATCAAAAGTCATCACCGTATCAAAAACTTTCTTTTCAGAAAACTGAGTCTGATACTGATAATCCTGAATTGTAGGTTTAAATATTTTCAAAGAATCTTTGGTTCCAGAATCGATGACCAAGGTATCTGACAACTTTTTTTCCAGTTTATTAGAGTCTGTTTTGTTGACGATGACTTGGGCTTGGAGAAAGGAGCCGAAGAGGAGTATGAGGAAAAAAAAATATTTCATGAATGCTTTTTGTGATACAAAAATAAGAAATTTGAAATAACAACTATAGAATCTTTAATGCCAAATTATTCGACATTCTCCAAAGAATAATTTCAGTCATTAATTCTAAATTACTAAAAAAAGACCGTCTTACGACGGTCTTTTTTTAAATAGCTTTTTGTCAGATTATAAACCTAAAAACTTTTCTACTTTGTCACCATAACTTCCAACATTAGGAATATAATAGAAAACATTTAATGTCATAACTCTAGTACAAGGATTAAAAGTTGAAGGTGTAACAGTACTTGGTCTTAACCATATATATCCGTTATTTGCACTACTAAAATAACCAGTATTTTGATCTGCAAATGTAACAACAAAAGTTGTTGGATTATAGTTTAAAACTAAATCTTTACCTACATCTAAAAAGTCTTTAATCAATAATTGATTTGCCACTGCTGGATTTTCTACAATTTCTACAGGAGTTCCAGGAGAATTCCAAAATGACTCACTATTATTAAAGTTACCAACAAAAGAAGTAACAGGACAAGTCAAAGACATAGTAAGTGTAAATGTTTGGTCAAATACAGCATTAGTTAAAGTACTTGAACTAAGTGTAAATGTAGCTGTCTTTCCAGCCTGTGTAGCTGAAGCTTTAAGAATTCTAATAGTAAACTCTCCTCCAACTTCTCCAGCTGATAGTTCATCTGTTGCATTAATGATCTGAAAATCAGTACCTAAAACAGCAGTAGATTTAGAAGCATCAAATTTTATTTGTACCTGATGATTTCCTTCTACTGGCTTAATACTACCATAACTAATTTTATAATCACTATAAGTTGCCGAACTAAGAACATAACCATTGTCAGCAACGCCTTTATTGAAATTCAACATACTCTGTCCATCATAAACTTCCGGTTCTGCATCTTTACATGAGAAAATTGTCATGAAGCCTATTAATAAAAACAATATTTTTTTCATTTTTAAAATTTTAATAATTAATAATTAATATCCTGGATTCTGCTGAATATTAGGATTCGCCTGTGTTTCAGAAGTAGGAATAGGGAATGTATATCTATTCAAATCGCTTAGAGTAGCAACTGGATTAAGAATGTAAATATCTACACCTTGTCTCGTAATTAATCTGCCGTTTCTCTTAAGATCTAAAAAACGAGATCCTTCCCAAGCAAATTCTTTAGATCTTTCATCTAATATTTTTGTTACTGCATCGTTTTGATCAGTAAAAGCTACAGATGCACCAGCATTTCTTGCTGTTCTTAAAGTTGAATATGCAGTAAATGCTGCAGTTAAATTAGGAGTTGATTTCCTTGCATTTGCTTCAGCCAAAATCATATAGAGATCTGCTACTCTGAAAACTTTTATATTGTTGACACCATAGTTTCCTGTACTTCCTGGATATTTGTTAACAATAAAAGTATTGTAAGGAGATGTTGGCGTTCCAGAAAAGTATCTAGCCCTTCTAAAGTCAGCCGTAGCAAATTTATTATATAATGTAACGCTAGGATTCCAGTAAATAATTCCACCGCTAGTTAACAAATTAGTTGTAAAATATGTTCCTGGTGCTGCTGATGCAGAACCTGCAATATTAGTTTGAAAAAATAATAATTCTGTAGTATTTGCATCTGTCCAAGTCGCTTGTACAGTTGCTAACGTATTGGCTAAAGTACTATTAAATGTAAGCGCTTGATTAGCATATGTAATTGCCTGATCAAAATCATTCATTTCAAGCGCAACATATGCTTGCATAGCTCTTAAAGCTCCTTGGTTAAATCTATTTTTAACACCCGCTGGAACATTAGCTAATAAAGGATATGCCGCATTACAATCATTTATTATTTGTGTATAGGTCTCCTGCATCGTAGGTCTAGAAGGACGCTCGTAGATATCATCTGTTTTTACATATGGTATTCCCAGAGCACTAGGTTGATACTTAGGAGAAAAAAGTCTCACTAATAAAAAATGGTTAAATGCTCGTAGAGCTAATGCTTCACCTTTTAATTGATCTTTTAAAGCAACATCTGCAGGAGTAGTAGCTGGTATTTTATCAAAGTTTAATAACAATTTGTTAGCATTAGAAATAGATCCATAAGCACCATACCAAATACCCGCAAATTCATCTTGCTGCGCTGTAAAAGTCCAAGAATGAACTTCTTTACCTTGACCATTATTCTGTTGATTGTACTTTAATTCATCAGAGACCAAAGACTGAGCATATAGATTAGCTCCTAATGGCATTCTAGAATAAGATCCCAATAAAACCAGTTCAGAGTTTTTTAGTGTTTTGAATACGTTTTCTTCAATTACTCCATCCGGATCTAATTGATCATCTACAATATCAGTACAGCTAACTAAACCTAGTGAAGCTATACCTACAAAGAAAAATTTTATTTTATTAATTTTCATAATTTTTAAATTTTAGAAATTAAGTTTACAACCAAAAGTGATTGTTCTAGAAAATGGATATTCATAAGTCCCAATATTATTACTATCATCGGGATCTAATCCTGTCCATTTCGTCCATGTGTATAAATTATTACCAATTGCAAAGATGTCAATTCCATTCATGAATCCAAGGAATTTACCATCAATATGATAGTTTAATCTCACTTCCTGTAATCTTAGGAATGATGCATCTTCAATATCTTTCGAACTAAACTGTCTTGGGTACTGAAAACCTTGTACTTCTGTAATTTGCCCAGGAGTAGTCCACATTGTATTCATGACTGTAGATAGATTATATTGTGCAAAGTTTGCATTCTCCAAGAAATAAGATTCGTTATTGAATCTGAAATATTTTGCTTTGTATCTAAAGTTAGCACTTGCAGTAAAACCTTTATATCTGAATTCAGCACCAAACCCTCCAAAAATTTCAGGCTTATATGATCCATAGTTTGCAGTACGATCATCATCACTAAATTTATTTGTAACATTTCCATTTATATCATAGTACAAAGGCTGTCCGTTTGAAGCATCAACACCTGCCCAACCATTAATAAAATGTGTACCAAATGGAGCACCAACACGAATAATAGACGTTCCTTGCTCAAACTCCTGAACACCTCCTAAATCAGTAATTTTATTTTTAACCTGACTAAAGTTTCCAAATAACTTGAATGAAGTGTTCTGAGTGTTCACAACAGTTAAATTAAGATTTGCTTCATACCCTTTATTTTCCATTGAACCCCCATTATAATTGTTAATTCCAGAGAAACCTGTCGTACCAGATAAACCATAGAAAATATATAAGTCAGAAGTTTTTCTGTTATACCAGCTTAAACTACCTGAAATTCTATTATTCCATACAGCAAAATCTACACCAACATTTAGTTCTTTTGCAACTTCCCATTTATAATTATCATTACCCGGAACAGTTGGATTTAGAGTAGTTCCTCCAGCATATGTACCACTTCCATAGTATTGTGAAGTTTGATAAGGGCTAATCAATTCAATATCGATTGGGTTACCTGCTTCTCCATAACTCACTCTAGGTTTTAATTCATTAATAAAACCAATTGAGCTCATAAAATCTTCTTTGTGAAGTAACCAGGCACCTCCTAAACCAAAAAAGGTTCCCCATTTGTAATTAGTTCCAAAATTTGAGGCACTCTCTCTTCTTACACTTCCATTAAAAGAATATTTTCCATCATAAACGTAATTAACATTTCCTAAGAACGCAATCTTGTGATAATTTGTTTTCCCTCCTGTAATTGATGGTAAAGTATTTGCGGAAACCAGTGTTCCCGCTGGACTATTATAATATAAATTATTTAATCCATAACCCGTATATCCGAACGATCTAACAGTTTTGAAAAAATATTCGTACAATGCCGTCGCATTGAAATCATGTTTTTCACCAAATGTCTTTTTATAATTTAGTGATGTATTAGTGATAATACTTGAAATTTGAGTATTACCTCTACTTAAAGCACCTGCATTTCCTGGAGTGGTAATCGAACCTAAGTATGTATTTGGGTCAGTATAACCTTCTGAATTATAAGAGGTATGATCAACACCAACAAATTGTCTAACATTCAAATCTTTAAAAAGCTGATAGGTCCCAGTTAAGCTTGATATCAACTTCAATTCTTTTCTGTTTCCAATTCTTGTATTAATTGTTTGTAATGCATTACCACCAATTTTACCAGCACCTGTATTATATTGTCCGTTAGGTAGATAAGGTAAATCACTTGGAGGAGCCAAATATGTAGCAACCACAGGGTTATTTAAGTTAATGGCACCTTCAGAACTCACATTATTTCTATCACCATATGCAAAAGTATTATTAAATTGCAAAGTAAACTTCTCACTTGGCTTGGCAAACAAATTAATCATTGCAGATGTTCTTTCATAATCAGACTGTCTGATTATACCATCTTGCTTTAGATATCCAACTTGGGTAAAGTAATTAAATGTATCTGATCCACCAGTTACTGCAAAGTCATGCTGATTAAATGTACCATTTTGAAAAACTAAATCTTTCCAATTAGTATTTGTATTTGAAAGTGTGGCAATATCCTGATCAGTATATGGCAGATTGGTATAAGGGTTGTTCAACCCAATTCTCCTCCTAAATGAATTCCACTCATTAGAATTCATAAGAGATACCTTATCATTTGCTCTTGTGGAAACACCAAATTGTCCAGTATAAGTAACAAGAGCTTTTTGTCTTGCACGTCCTTTTTTACTTGTCAATAATACAACTCCAGCACCACCTGAGGCCCCGTATTGAGCAGCAGTAGCAATATCTTTTATTACACCAACCTCTTCAAATGAATTAGGATCAAGCAACTGAAAAGCACTTGAAGAAATAGGAACTCCATCTAAGACATATAGTGGTGTATTACTACCATTAATTGTCGATGTCCCACGAATATCTACTCTGAAGTTAGATGATCCTGGCTGACCAGACCCAAAAGAAATATCGACACCTGCAAGTTTACCTACCAAAGCCTGCTGAACAGTAGCTCCAGGAGTACTTTCAATATCAGCTGCTTTAACAGATGCTACATCACTAGTAGTATTCTCTCTCTTCATCTTTGTATAACCTAAGTTTACAATTACTACCTCTTCAATTTCTCTGTTGATAGTATCTTTTTTAGGATTTGTGTTTTGAGCAGTAACTAATTGTCCTCCTATAAAGAACAGTACCCCAGCGCTCATCATACGTAATTTCACATTCATATTAACAAAAATTTAATATTATTTCGTGCAAATATGTTAATAAATATTAAAACTGCCAAATTTTTTGACTTTTATTTTACAATTAATTATATAATAGCGGAATTTACATATATTTGTCCAAATTAAGTTAAATATGAAAAAATACAAATATTTATTAGGATGCTTGTTTTTATTTCCAATAATTTCAAAAGCTCAAACAGAAGAAGATAAAATAAAAATTTCAAATTATTCCAATAAAGAGGGCAATATAAAATTATTAAGTGAACTAAAAAAAGTTGATTACGAAAGAAAAATTCGTTTAAGTAATTTTTTAAATCACAATCCTAATTTTAAAAAAACAACCAAAATCGGATTAATAGGAGTTCAAGAATTACTAGATATTCTTCCTGATGGAGAAAAGATATACGCAAGAACTACAAATGCTGGTGCAGCTACCACAGCTAGGGCAAATCATTTATATGGTGGAGGGAGTTTAGGTATAAATATTCAAGGACAAAATATGAGAGCCGCTGTTTGGGATGGTGGGAATGCTAGAGATACTCATCAAGAATTTATGGTTGGTGGAAATAGTAAAATAACTTTAGCAGACGGCGTCAATTACCAGGATCATGCAACCCATGTTGCCGGCACTATTGCCGCACAGGGAATATCTTCGTTGGTGAGAGGCGTTGCTTTCAATTCATCCATTACTTCATATGATTGGACTTCTGATCTTACTGAAATGTTAACTGAAGCATCCACTGGATTATTAGTTTCTAATCATTCATATGGTATTGGGCAATTAAGTAGCTTGTGGTTTTATGGAGCTTATGATTCTAGAGCACGCCAAATAGATAATATTTGTTATAATAACCAGTTTTATTTACCAATAGTATCTGCTGGGAATGATCGTAATGAAACAGCAGCTCCGGGATCTACCCAAATTGCCAATAAGGCTGGATATGATATGATTTTTGGACATGGTAATGCTAAAAATATAATTACAGTAGCCGCAGTAAATCAGGTGACTACATATACTGATCCCTCAAGTGTAGTAATGTCTTCATTTAGCAGTTGGGGACCTTCAGATGATGGAAGAATTAAACCTGATATTTCAATGAAAGGAGTAAATGTTCGTTCAACTCTTTCGACATCTGATACTGCTACTGGATTAATGTCTGGAACCTCAATGGCTTCTCCTGGAATTACAGGAGTGGTGTTATTATTGCAACAATATTATAATCAACTTTACAGTAACTATATGAAAGCTGCAACTGTCAAAGGTTTAATTTTGCATACAGCTGATGAAGCCGGATCTTACACAGGTCCAGATTACGAATTTGGTTGGGGTTTAGTAAATGCTCAGAAATCTGCAATAACCATTCGTGATAAAAACAGTACAACAAGCACCTCAAAAAGTGTTATTGAAGAATTGAATCTAGCCAATAATTCAACATTTACAAAAACAGTAACAGCTAGTGGTACAAATCCACTTAAAATTTCAATTTCTTGGACGGACCCTCAAGCACCTACAAATAATTCAGGAACTATTGACCCGACAACAAAATATCTGGTAAATGACTTAGATATTAAAGTTGTTAAAAACAGTGTTACTTATTATCCTTGGAAATTACAAGGAATGGCAGCTCCTTACGATTCACCAAGTAATAATTCTACAAATGATGTTGATAATTTCGAAAGAGTCGATATTGATAATCCTTCTGGTACTTACACCATTTCTGTAACCCATAAAGGCACACTATCTGGTGGTAATCAAAACTTTTCACTAATTGTAACAAGTGATAATCTATCTACGTTGAGCACTTCTGAGGTAAATAAAATGGACAATGAAGTAAACTTCTACCCTAATCCTGCCAAAGATTTTATTACTATCGGAGAAAAAGAACCAAATTTAGTAATCAGCATTTATGACGCCTCAGGTAAATTTGTCCTTTCTGATAAAAATGCTGATAACAAAATAAACATTAGCCGACTTGTTAAAGGAATGTACTTTGCAAATTATACTACTAGTAAAGGTATAAAGAAAAACTTTAAATTTACTAAAGAGTAATTTCCCTATTTGTAGCTATTAATATCTTTATAAAAAATTTTTATGAAAAATCTTATTTTACTAACCTTAATCATAAGCTCTCAAACTTTTTTCTCGCAAATTGGAGTGGGTCTTAATTCTTCTCCAAACTCATTTTATGAAAGCCTTTATTTTAAGAACAATAAATATGAATATAAAGATATAAAAGGGAGTCCTTATGAGAATACAGACTTCCAGCTGGCTCAAATTGGTGATTACAGGGATATACCTGTAAGGTATAATAGCTATACCGATTCTTTTGAATTTAAACAGGACGGTAAAAATTATATTTTACCAAAAGAAGATAATCTTTCGAGGGTAGTATTCCAAAACCGAAAAAAAACGTATGTACTTCTTAATCTTGAAGGAAGTAAGCAATATTTGGAAGAATTAAGTAGTGATGTTGGTTTATATAAAAAAAATACTACTGCTTTTAGAGAATTTAAAAAAGCAACTACTAATTATGAGCAAGACTATCCACCTACTTTTGAACAGCTTGCTCCAAAATATTATGGGTCAATAGATGGAAACTTAGTTGAAATATCAAAGAAGAGTGTTGAAAAAAACTTTTCTAAACAGCAAAAAGATCTGAAAGATTATATGAGAAAAAATAATCTAAACTATGAGAAAGAACAGGATTTAATTAAAATTCTATCATTCTTAAAAAGTAATAAATAATTTAGCTTTATATAAAAATTAAACCCGCCTATTTGGCGGGTTTAATTTTTATATAACAATCATAATTTAATTTGAGAATAATAACTGTAAGGTATTTAGATAACTTTTCTTTGCTATAACTTCCGCTTCTTTATTTTTGAAAAAGAAATACTGATAATTTGGGTTTTCTTTTTTCAGCTTTTCAAACTTTTTTTCACTGATGCTTTTTCCGTTGAAATAGTAATAGTCTGGAGGTGGATCAATCATCAGAACAGCACCACCAATATATGAATGCTCCGAATCAATTTGAAATTCCTGATTATTTATTTTTTCATTTTTGGTGAAAAAAATCGAGGTATTCTCGTAGATGTCACCATTCATTACATTTGGTATTTTTCTGTCAGGATTTTTTCGGGTTTCTTCGTTTAATCTTTCAAAATCAAAATACAGTACATTCTTTTTCCCAATAAATTCATCAGGTATTTCTAAAACAAAATTTCCTTTCTCATCAGTAATCGTTTTAAAATATTTCTTCCTGGAAATAAAGAAAACTTCAGCATTGGGGATATCCTGTTTGCTTTTTTTGAAAGTAAGCTTTCCGGACAGCTTGGTAACAGATGAAATGTTCTGTTCTGTCACAGATTGATGAGTATTGATGACTTGCGCCGGAACGAAAGTAAGATTGGTAATTAAGATAATTCCTGCAGCTATTTTAGAAAGTGATCTTGCCGGAATTCTTCCGCAGATTTCTTTGCCCTTTGCATCAGCAAAAATATCTGTTATTTCCTGCTCTGTTTTATCTGTAAAATCTACTACGCATTTAGAACATCTTTCACAGTACCTTCTTTGTGGAGAAGTTTGCATATTGTTCCAGTTTTCTGGACAAGGATTGATGATGTTTATTTTCATTATATCGTGTTTCTTTTAAGTATATCTATAACCAATTAAATCTTCCATTTCTAATCTTGCTGCTTTTATTATTAATTTTGTTGCATACCAAAAATTCTTTTGATGGGTATCAGTTTGAGATTTTCTTTTTAAACCTGTTGCAAAAAACGTTTTTCAAAACCTAATTTATCATATAGTGTGATGTCACTGGATGGGCCATCGATTGTATTTTTGACAGCTAAAGAATAAAAAGAAAAGAAGATAGAAAAACTTATAAATCATTACTATTTACTGCTTTATCATAGTAAATTCTCCCATTGGCAAAGAAAAAGGCTGTGGATTGTTACTAAATACATAATGTGTCACATTAGCAATTTTCACTTGCATTACTTCCTGTCCATTTACAATTGTTTTCCTCATGAAAAAATCTGCATAACAGTCTGAAAGCTTATCTTTAATTCTTAATATAAGTCTTTTTTCATTTAGGTTACATTGTAGACATTTCCAAAGTCTATGTGTATTTTTAGCAATAACCCTATTCCCTGCAATGCCATGCTCTAGAGATTGATGAGAGTACAAAACATTCAAATTAGAAAGAGTATTTATTTTCTCAAGACCGTTAACAACATATTGATATTCACCAATAATTAGATCTTCAAAATGTACTCCTTCTGATTGTTTTATCATTTTTTTTAAAATAATTTTAAAGCTGGTATTACCATTGGTATATATATAAGTCCCCTGAAATGGATCTAAAACATTATTTATATCCTTACTATAATAGCCAATAGGCTGCCCTAATTCGGAATCAGTTATGTCAATAATTACACTTTGAGATTTACAAGAGAACGAAAGTAATATGATAGATAATAATACAATATTTTTCATTACTGTTTGATCATTGTAAACTCACCCAATGGCAAAGAAAAAGGTTGTGGATTATCGTTAAATACATCAAGCTTTACATTAGCAATTTTCACCTGCATTACTTCTTGTCCGTTTACAACAGTTTTTCTCATAAAGAAATCTGCATATCTATTGCTACTCCTATCTATTATTCTTGAGTGCAACCTTTTCTCGTCAGGAATACACTGTGGACATTTCCATTGACGATTATTATTGTTTATAACAGAAATTCCGGCAATTGCATGTTCCACATATTGGTTATTATATACCACGTTTATATTAGAAAGAGTATTTATTTTTACCAAACCATTTACTATATATTGATATTCACCGATAATCAGGTCTTCATAGTAACTTCCATTATACTGTTTTATTTTTTTTACCAATATCATTTTTAAGGTCGTATTTCCATTGGTATAAATATACGTTCCCTGAAATTGATCTAAGACATTATTTATATCTTTTCTGTAATAACCTGCGGGTTGTCCCCAACCATCCTTTTCTATATCTATCACTACGCTTTGAGACTTACATGACATTGATAACATCACAATAACAATTAATAATATATTTTTCATTTTTTTCGTTTTTAGTTACAATTAGTAGGGATTACAGTTGCGGTTTCTGAATTTTCGCTTATAGACAGTTTGCTCCAATTGGTAAGATCACTATTGGCTTTGTATAAGCCAACATTATACCCGAAAAGATATTGCAAAATAAATCTTTCAAAGTTAGGGTTAGGTTTTGAATATTCCTCATTATATTTCTCGTAAAGTTTTTTATCTAATTCATCAATTCTCTTCTCCAAACTATAACTAGCTAAGTTAGGATCATTCCAAGTATTTTGAATAGGATTACCCGTGCTTTCAAAAACAATAGCATGGTCTGCTTCACTCCGTTTTCATCTTCACAAAACAAGAGACGGCTTGCCAAGCCTTTATTATGATCCGCCAAACCGGCATCCGCTTTCACCAACACCATAATATCACTATAAGTAAACATAGGATAAGCGCTTTTAGGGTGGGTATGTCCACCAGCGTAATAATCTCCGCCAAATTTTGGGGGAGATGAGCTGTCTGTACTTAGCGGTTCAATCTCGGTCTCTATATTTCCATTGGCATCACGCTTGAGATGTATTCCTATTTTTCCTACAGGATTATTATCTATGCTAGGATACATTTCATCCTGAATCTGTTGCTTCAAATCTGTTTTTAAAGGATTGATTAACTCTTTAAGTTTTGCACAGGGAGTTTGTGGTTTTATTCCTCCTCCCAAATTCGGCAATGTCACCGTCCCATTATTACAAGGTTGGTTTCCTAAAGTAGAACTCGGATCTTGAGGCTGAGAAGGTATACCGCTTCCATCGCATGGCTGATTCGGATTGTTACTTCCGTTACTTCCGGTTGGGTCGGTTGGGTTTTCTTTGCCACTTCTAATCGAATTTCAAAAAAACCTCCGAATTGGAGGTTTATCTACTACTGTTTAGTAAGAACTATATTATTTGGAATATCAATTGACCAATCAATTGGAGGATCTCCTGGTCGAACAAATCTTGCTCCTTCCATATTTCTAACTTCTGTTATCTTAATATGTGTGGAATCTATATATAAAATTGTTAATTCTATATTTTTATTTTTATGGGTCATATTCACAAATAATTTATTAGGATTAGGCTCATGAATTGCTGTTCCTGCAATAAAAGATTTCTTTTTATCTATGAAATTAGTATTACTATACATAGTTTTATCTTCTGTTAGTATCCCATTCTTATATATCTTATGAAAGCCTATAATTGCATCAAGTACTTGACTTTCATTTTGCCCAAATATTCTTATGTTATCTTCTTTTTTCATGATAAAAGTTACTCCGTTTGTAGTATCTCCCCATTTCCAAGTTCCAGCAAATTTATTGGCATTTGGATCCTGAACATGCTGTGCTGAGCAATTGTTAAAAAGTATCATTACAAATATGATGCTTAGAATGTGCGTTATATTTTTTATTATTTCTATTTTTTTAGTTACATGGTACTGATCTATTTTTCCATCTTTAATTCTAAGCTCTTCCCAAGTATTAGAATTGTTTGAACCTTTTAATACTTTCAAGCCACTATTTTTGTCCAAAAGAAACTTAACAAACCCTAATTCATTTACACTTGACAAATTATTATATAAGATATTATATTGTGCATAATTCCATCTAGTATAAGTTTCAATATAATCATAGTTAATCTGCCCATCTGCGGTTATAAATTCTCCTGCAAAAATATTAAATTTTGTTAAGTCATCAATTACAATCATATACTGAGTATTAGATGCAGTTACTAGTCCTAAAACAAAAGCGTCTGGATCTTTTATATTTCCATTTTTATATAGTCCAGAAAGGGTTGCAAGATCGGCAGGAGAAAATACTGATAACAAACCAACATAATGAGAATGTAGAAAGCCATCAATTTGACCACTTATATTGAAACTAATTCCTGCTTGTCCTATTTCACCTTCTATAGATGCATTATCAACTTGTCCATTATTTTCTTGTAGAAGTTCACCAAATTCTTTAGTTGAATTAGTTTTAGTTTTTAAATTTTCAAAGAGGGTTCTCGATACATTTTTCTTCGCTTTGCTACGAAAAACACTCGAACTGACGGAAGGACTATCTTAATAAAAATTTAAATAAAACAAAAACTGCCCGCATCATCCGATGCGGGCAGTTTAATATTTATAACTGAATATTATTTCAATTTTTTCTTCACAGCAACTTCTTCGTATACTTCAAGAATGTCGTTCTGCTCGATGTCGTTGTAGCCTTTCAGGTTCAATCCACATTCGTAGCCTTTTGTAACTTCTTTTACATCATCTTTGAAACGTTTTAAACTTTCAAGCTCACCGTCGAATTTCACAATGCCGTCTCTCAGTAATCTTACTTTCGACTGTCTGGTTACTTTCCCGGTAAGAACCATACAACCTGCAATCGTTCCGATCTTAGAAATCTTGAAGACTTCACGGATCTCTACATTGCCGATTACCTGCTCCTGAATTTCCGGAGAAAGCATTCCCTCCATCGCTTCTTTTACCTCATCGATTGCTTTATAGATGACAGAATAGGTTCTGATCTCAATTTCTTCACGGTCTGCAAGCTCTTTTGCATTAGCACCGGCTCTTACGTTGAACCCAATGATAATGGCATCTGAAGCTGCAGCCAAGTTGATGTCAGATTCTGTGATCTGTCCTACACCTGAATGAAGAATGTTGACACTGATCTCTTCTGTTGATAATCTCTGTAACTGATCAGAAAGTGCTTCTACTGATCCATCTACGTCACCTTTAAGAATAATATTCAATTCTTTGAATTCTCCTAAAGCGATACGTCTACCCAATTCTTCAAGGGTCGTATGCTTCTTGGTTCTGATGGAAAGTTCTCTCTGCAACTGCTCTCTCTTGTTAGCGATCGCTTTACCTTCACTTTCATCTGCATATACTCTGAATTTATCACCTGCTGTAGGCGCTCCGTCAAGACCTAAGATCGTTGCCGGAATAGATGGTCCTGCTTCTTCAAGGTTTTTCCCTCTTTCGTCAAGCAAAGCTTTTACTTTACCGTGATTTTTACCTGCAACAACATAATCTCCAACTTTTAAAGTTCCAGTCTGTACCAACATGGTTGCTACATAACCTCTTCCTTTATCTAGTGAAGCTTCAATCACAACACCTTGTGCGGCACGGTTAGGATTTGCTTTTAATTCAAGCATTTCTGCCTGCAGCAATACTTTCTCTAAAAGGATATCCATATTGTTACCCATTTTAGCTGAAATCTCTTGTGCCTGAACATTTCCACCCCACTCTTCTACCAAGATATTCATTCCTGAAAGCTGCTGGCGAACGTTGTCCGGGTTTGCATTCGGTTTATCTACCTTGTTGATTGCAATAATCATCGGTACACCTGCCGCCTGTGCGTGAGAAATTGCTTCTTTCGTTTGAGGCATCACGTCATCATCCGCAGCGATTACAATAATTGCTATATCAGTAATTTGTGCACCCCTTGCTCTCATCGCAGTAAAGGCTTCGTGACCTGGTGTATCTAAGAATGTAATTCTCTGACCGTTTTCAAGCTGCACGTTATAAGCTCCGATATGCTGGGTAATTCCACCGGATTCACCTGCAATTACGTTGGTTTTTCTAATATAATCGAGCAATGAAGTTTTACCGTGGTCAACGTGACCCATTACGGTAACAACCGGTGCTCTTGAAACAAGGCTCTCTTCTGTATCAATATTTTCTTCAGAATCCGCTTCTTCAAGATCAGCATCCGAAAATTCAATTTTAAATCCAAATTCATCTGCTACCAATAGTAAAGTGTCGGCTTCAAGTCTTTGATTCATGGTAACCATTACTCCTAGAGAGAAACAAGCAGAAATAACTTCAGTCGCAGAAACATTCATTAAGCTGGCTAATTCACCAACCGTAATAAATTCTGTAACTTTTAGTGATGTATCTCTTGCATCTGCTTCCTGCTGACGCTCATTCTCTTCCCTACGGTAACTTCTTTTATCTTTTCTGTGCTTAGCAGATTTAGATTTACCTCCTTTATTGGTTAATTTTTCGAGGGTTTCCTTGATTTGGTTTTTAACCTGTTCGTCGGTCAATTCGACAGGCATTGTTCTCTGACCAGGTCTGGTGTTGTTTCCAAAACGGTTTCCGCCACCTTGTCCCGGAGGTCTGTTGCCTTGAGGCCCACCCTGTCCCGGAGGACGGTTTCCACCTGGGCCATTCTGACCTTGAGGACGGTTTTGACCACCTTGTCCCGGAGGTCTGTTGCCTTGAGGCCCACCCTGTCCTGGAGGACGGTTTCCACCCGGGCCGTTTTGCCCTTGTGGACGGTTTTGTCCGCCTTGTTGATTATTTCCGCCTTGTTGGTTGGTTCCTGTATTAGGTCCCGGCTTTTCTATTCTTTTTCTTTTTTTCTTGGCTCCGGAATTCGGTTTTGGCGCAAATTGCGTTAAGTCGATTTTCTCACCAACAATCTTCGGCCCATCCAATTTCTGATAAACCGTTTCAATCTTCTGAGACTCCTGAGGCTCTTCAGCTACAGGTTCTGGTTTTTTTTCTTCCACTTTCTCAATTGGCTTTTCAACCGGTTTTGGTGTTTCTTTTACAGGCTCAGCAGCTTTTGGTTCTGCTTTTACCTCTTCCACTTTAGGTTTATCTTTTTTGGCAGGTCTGTTTCTATTTCCCTCAATCTGAGACAAATCAATTTTGTCCAACACTTTAAACTCCTGCTTTTCAGGTGTTGGTTTTGTTTCAGAAACCGTTTTTGGTTCTTCTTTAGCCGGTTCTTTCACTTCCTCAACAACCTCTTCTTTCTCCTCAACAGGATCTGGAGCAGGTGTCGGAGTAGGAGTAGGAATTTCTTCCACAGCTTCAGGTTTTTTAGGTTCCAAATCGATTTTCCCTAAAACTCTGGTTTCTGGTTTATTAGCTTTAGCTCTTATTACTTCAGGGGTTTTCTTTTCTTCGATTTCCAGTTTTTCTTCCGGAACTTTAGAAATTACCACCTCATGGGAAGCCTTACGCTGCTCGCCGTCTTTGGCAAACTCAGCTTCCAATGCAGAATATGCCGCCTCTTCTAATTGAGCGTTAGGATTGCTTTCAACCACGATATCTTTAGACTGTAAAAATTCTACCAGTCTCGACATCGATATATTGAATTCCTTAACCGCTTTATTTAATCTTATTTTTGGCATCTATATTATTTACTGTTTTTTAATTCTTAAAATTAAAGTATTCTTTTTACTGTTTGTATTAAAACTTATTTACATTTTAATCTTCAAATTCTGCTTTCAGGATACTTTTAACGTCATTGATTGTTTCCTCTTCCAAGTCAACCATCTTTAACAGGCTTTCCGTATCTTTATCAAGCACTGATTTTGCAGTCGTAAGACCTACTTTCTTAAACTCATCTAAAATCCACTGCTCGATATCGTCATTGAATTCTCTTAAATCAACATCATCATCTTCGCTTGCTTCTCTGTATACATCAATTTCGTATCCTGTCAACCATGAAGCTAATCTGATGTTTTGCCCTTGCTTACCGATCACTTTAGAAATCTCTTCAACAGGGGTATAAACCATTGCGTAGTTTGTCTCCTCATTGATTTCAATTTTATTGATGGTAACGTTTCCTAAAGCTCTCTTCACTAGTATTTCAGGGTTTTTTGACCACTGAATGACATCTATATTTTCGTTTCGAAGCTCTCTTACTACACCATGGATTCTTGATCCTTTCACTCCGACACAAGCTCCTACAGGATCTATTCTGTCATCATACGCATCAACAGCGATTTTTGCTTTCTCACCAGGAATTCTTACCGCTTTTTTAAGGATAATCGTTCCGTCCTGAATCTCAGGAATTTCCAATTCCAATAATTTCTCAAGGAATTTAGGCGCAGTTCTTGAAATGATAATCTGCGGCTTAGATCCTTTAAAATCTACAGATTCTACTATAGCTCTTATATTTTCACCTTTCTTGAAAAAATCAGATGAGATCTGATTTTCTTTCGGCAGGATAAACTCATTGTCTTCGTCATCCAACAAAATCACATGCTTGTGACGGATATGGTGAATTTCTCCTGTTACAATCTCCCCGATTTTATCTTTGAACTGCTCATAAAGCATTGCATTATTATGTTCCTGCAATTTCGTAGCCAAGATCTGCTTCAGCGTAAGAACATTTCTTCTTCCCAACTGAGCCACCGGAATTTCCATTGTAAAATCTTCACCTACTTCAAAAGTCGGGTCGATTTTCTTCGCTTCGGTAATTTCGATTTCTAAATCATCATCTTCAGACATTTCGTCTTCAACGATTGTTTTGTTTAAGAAAATCTGAAAATCACCTTTATCAGGGTTTACAATGACATCAAAATGATCATCAGAATCAAATCTTTTTCTTAAAAGAGTTTTCAGCGAATCCTCAATAATTGCCATCAGATCGATCTTACTGATCCCTTTTTCGTCTTTAAAATCACCAAAGGATTCAATCAACGCTATATTATCCATTTATCTTTTTTTCTTTATTAAAATTTAACTATTACCAACGCTTTTTTAATCTCAGAGTATAAAATTTCTTTTTCCTCTTCTACGTCTACTTTACCCTTCCCGATATCTTTCGGTTTTCGATAACGAAGAATCAGTGTGATTTTTTCATCATCTACTCTAGCTAATTCACCTTCGATCATCGAAGAGTCTTCCAGCATGATCTCGATTTCTCTTCCTATATTCTTATTAAACTGTCGCGGCGTTACCAGAGGCTCGCTCAATCCCGCCGACATCACCTGTAAGCTGAAATCATGCTCATCACGATCTGCATTGAATTCTATAGCACGGCTTGCATCCAGACAATCCTGTAAAGTTACGCCGTGATCACCATCTAAAATTACAGTGACATCATCTGCTGCAGAAATTTTCAAATCAATAAGAAATAAATCCTCTCTGGTTTCAAGGAAATTACTTAATAATGTTTCAATATTTTTTCTAAACTCCATATAATTATTAATCATGATCTACCTGTACGAAAAAAGGCTTTCTTGCGAAGCCTTCTCATTTTTCCCGTAAATCTCCTGCAAATATAAAACAATTTTATAAAATAAACAAATACTGTTCATAATCAATTAAATAAGAATTTATAATTCAGCAGTTTAAAAAAATTAAAATCATGTTAGAATACGTGCGTTATTATGAATTTATCAATCATCCATGATAACTTATCACTAAATTAAAAGACCATGAAAGTATTTTTAGTATTTTTGTCGAGAATTTTTTAAAAACATATATTTTGAATATTACAATAGTTGGAACAGGCTATGTAGGATTAGTCACAGGAACTACGCTTGCAGAACTTGGGAATTCTGTATACTGTGTTGATATCGATGAAAAAAAAGTAGCGGACATGAAAAGCGGGATTGTGCCCATTTATGAGCCCCATCTTGAAGAAATGTTCCTCAGAAATATACAGGCAGAAAGACTCTTTTTCACAACCGACTTAAAAGAAGCTTTAGACAAAAGTGAAGTTATCTATCTTGCACTGCCTACACCTCCAGGTGAAGATGGCTCTGCAGATCTTTCGTATGTGCTAAAAGTAGCCAATGACATTGGTGAAATGATGGCTGAATATAAAGTCATTGTCAACAAAAGTACTGTACCGGTAGGAACTGCCGACAGAGTAACTGAAGTAATCGCATCAAAAACAACAACTGCATTTGACGTCGTTTCTAATCCCGAATTTCTAAGAGAAGGTTTTGCCGTTGAAGATTCTATGAACCCTGCGAGAGTGGTTGTAGGGTCGAGTTCTGAAAAAGCAAAAGACATCATGGCCCAGATCTACCAGCCATTCACCAATACCGGAATTCCTATTATATTTATGGATGAGAAATCGTCTGAATTAACAAAATATGCTTCTAATTCATTTTTAGCCGTAAAAATCACTTTTATGAATGAGATCGCCAACTATTGCGAAAAAGTAGGTGCCGATGTTGATAAGGTAAGACTCGGGATGGGAAGTGATGACAGAATAGGACACAGATTTTTATTTCCGGGGATTGGGTACGGAGGAAGCTGTTTTCCTAAAGATGTGAAGGCATTAATCAGATCAGGAAAAGATGAAGATTTTAATTTTCAGATTTTAGAGGCAACAGAAAACGTTAATATTTCCCAGAAGGTCATTTTGGTTTCAGAAATCGAAAAATACTTTGGTGGAAACATTGAGGGGAAGACAATTGCAGTTTGGGGGCTTGCTTTCAAAGCAAATACAGATGACATCCGTGAAGCTTCTTCTTTAGATAATATTGATTTGCTGTTGAAAAAAGGAGCAAAAGTAGTTGCCTATGATACCGTAGCTGAGAAAAATGTTCAGAAAATTCTTGGTGATAAAATACAATATGCCAAAACCATGTATGAAGCTTTACAAAATGCAGATGCTTTATTTATCGCTACAGAATGGCCTGAATTTAAAAATCCAAATTTCAAGCTGATGGCTGAGAAAATGAATAACAATGCTATTTTTGACGGAAGAAATATGTTTCCCTTGGAAACTCCTGAGCAAAACGGGTTCTATTATAAGAGTATAGGAAGAAAAACAATCGGCGGATAGCGGCTTTTTGCTATAAAGCATAAATTAATTCAAATCAGATTCCGTTAAAAGCGGTAAATACATACGACATGAAAAACATCATCATCACAGGCGGGGCAGGCTTTATCGGGTCACACGTTGTAAGGGAATTTGTGAAAAACAATCCGGAATCAAAAATCATCAATCTCGATGCATTAACCTATGCAGGGAATCTTGAAAACCTTAAAGACATTGAAAACGAACCCAACTACGTTTTCGAAAAAGCAGATATCACAAAACCCGAAGAATTAAGAAAAGTTTTCGAAAAATACAATCCAGATGCTGTGATTCACCTGGCTGCAGAAAGTCACGTTGACAGAAGCATTACAGACCCGAATGCATTCATCAACACCAATGTAAACGGAACGGCAAATCTGCTCAATCTTTGTATCGAATTCTGGACTCTTAATCCGGAACATACACACGGAAGATTTCCGAATGAGCCGAGAAAAAATCTTTTCTATCATGTATCCACCGATGAAGTGTACGGTAGCTTAGGAGAAACAGGATTTTTTCTTGAAACAACAGCTTACGATCCGCAATCTCCGTATTCGGCAAGTAAGGCAGCATCTGATCACTTGGTGAGGGCATATGGAAATACATACGGAATGCCATTTATTCTTTCAAACTGTTCAAATAATTATGGCCCGAATCACTTTCCTGAAAAGTTAATTCCACTTTGTATTTCAAATATTATCAACGAAAAGCCTCTGCCAATTTATGGTGACGGAAAATATACAAGAGACTGGTTGTTTGTTATTGATCATGCCAAAGCAATTCACCAGATTTTTAATGAATCTAAAACCGGTGAGACTTATAATATTGGTGGGTTCAATGAGTGGCAGAATATTGATCTGGTAAAAGAACTGATCAAACAGATGGATGAAAAATTAGGAAATCCTGCTGGTCATTCAGAAAAACTGATTACTTATGTGAAAGACAGACCAGGACATGATAAACGATATGCAATTGATGCTTCAAAACTGAATAAAGACCTTGGCTGGAAACCGTCCGTAACTTTCGAACAGGGATTGGGAAAAACGATTGATTGGTTTCTGGAAAACAAAGAATGGCTGGAGAATGTAACTTCCGGAGATTATCAAAAATACTACGACGGACAGTATAATTAATATGAGATTGCTTTTCACTTTTTTCGCTCTTATCATTTCTCTTTCGGTATTTTCACAAAACCCTCCTGCAGTAGCAATGCCAAATATGGAGCAGGCTAGATTGATTGACGAATTTGTAAAAGTTTCTAATTATGCGGAATCTTTAAAGGAATTTGGTATGAATTATATGTATTCTAAGATGTTTAAATATGAAAACGGAGAACATGTAAGAATTTTAACTAAGGAACAAGCAGAAAGTATTCTCAGTAATTTTGACTTTAAAGCTTTCAAAGAATACAGTATTTATAATGCTTTTTCATCTGTTTCAGAAGATAACTTGAAAACATTAATAAAACTATATAAAACTTTAAACGGACAATTAATTAAATCTGGCGGTTTGTTTATAAATAACAATGTGATTATTACAAACTTCACTGGGTATATTAATAAAGAGATTGAAAAATATAAATAACATTTAATGAAAGGAATAATATTAGCAGGCGGTTCAGGAACAAGATTGTTTCCATTGACGATTGCCGTAAGCAAACAACTGATGCCGGTGTATGATAAACCAATGATCTATTACCCGCTGTCAACGTTATTGTTAGCAGGAATCAAAGATATCCTGATCATCACCACACCTCATGATCAGGCAGGTTTTATCAAGCTTTTAGGTGATGGCTCACAGATCGGCTGTAATATTGAATACGTGGTACAGCCAAGTCCGGATGGTCTTGCGCAGGCTTTTATTTTAGGTGATCAATTTATTGGAGATGATTCTGCAGCATTAGTTTTGGGAGATAATATTTTTTACGGTTCAGAAATGGGCACTTTACTGAAAAATAAGACCAATCCTGAAGGCGGAGTGGTTTTCGCTTATCACGTTGCTGACCCTGAAAGATATGGTGTAGTAGAGTTTGATGATCATTTTAAAGCGGTGTCTATTGAAGAAAAGCCTGCACATCCAAAATCAAATTATGCCGTTCCTGGACTGTACTTTTATGATAATGAAGTGGTGGAAATTGCAAAAAACATACAGCCATCGTCAAGAGGCGAACTGGAAATCACCGATATCAATAATGTATACCTGAGTAAAGGAAAACTCGAAGTTGGAGTGTTAGACAGAGGAACAGCCTGGCTGGATACGGGTACTTTTGATTCCCTTCAGGATGCTTCAGAATTTGTAAGCGTCATTGAAAAAAGACAGGGTTTCAAAATAGGGTGTATCGAAGAAATTGCCTTCAGAAACGGA
Organism: Chryseobacterium sp. LJ668; assembly: GCF_019613955.1. Lineage (NCBI taxonomy): Bacteria > Pseudomonadati > Bacteroidota > Flavobacteriia > Flavobacteriales > Weeksellaceae > Chryseobacterium > Chryseobacterium chendengshani. Next base: position 1,039,933 of record NZ_CP080443.1, read on the forward strand.
TTCATCAATGAAGAAAAGCTCCTTGAAACAGCTGCTAAATACGGCAAAAGCGGATATGGTGAATATTTAAAAAAACTTATTGGTAAATAATAAACTACATAAAATGGAACTATTGATTATAAGGTCAATAGTTTCATTTTTTAAAACACACTTGCGAATATCATAATTATACATTTTAAAATAAATGAAGAGATTTCATGTTTATAAAAACAGGTAACCAATTAATTATTAAATTTGTAAAAAATTTTTCCCACAAATGAATGAACCCCAACAACAATGGACCAACGTTATTGAGTCTAAACACTCATTATTCCAGCTTAATTTAAAAGAAGTATGGCAATACAGAGATTTGGTCATTATGTTTGTGAAAAGAGATTTTATTTCATCTTTTAAACAGACTATTTTGGGTCCGCTGTGGTTTTTCATTAATCCTATTTTGACCACTGTTGTTTTCACCCTCGTCTTCGGAGGCATTGCTAATTTACCTACTGATGGTATTCCCCCAATTTTATTTTATTTGGCAGGAAATACACTCTGGGGTTATTTCAGCACCACGATGCTCAGTGTTTCTAACGTTTTCACAGGTAATGCCGGCATTTTCGGAAAGGTATATTTCCCCAGATTGGTCACTCCTATTTCTACTATAATTTCCAGCTTTATGCGTTTAGGCATACAACTAATTTTATTTTTTGCTGTATTGGGATATTATTTATATTTAGGTGAAGTACAACCAAATTATTGGGCATTGTTCTCTCCAATATTACTTATATTTCTTTCATTGTTTTCTCTGGGTTTAGGAATGATATTTTCGTCACTCACCACCAAATATCGAGATTTATCACTGTTATTAGGTTTTGGGGTAAGTTTGTTTATGTGGTTTACTCCGGTAATTTTACCTACATCTTTAGTAAAACAAAAATTAGGAAATTATGGTTTTTTAGCAGACCTGAATCCTCTGACACCTATTTTTGAATGTTTTAAATACGGATTTATAGGTTCCGGAGATTTTAATATGGCAAGATTACTGATGAGTTTTACTTTCATCACCGTTGTTTTATTATTCGGAATCGTTGTTTTCAATAAATCTGAAAAATCTTTCATAGACACGGTATAAAATTCACACAAAAAGAAAAATTATTTAACCAAAAAACAAAAATATGCTTGCCTTAAAAGCTGAAAACATATCAAAACAATATCGCCTCGGGCAGGTGGGAACGGGTACTTTAACCCACGACCTCAACAGATTCTGGCATCAAATAAGAGGAAAAGAAAATCCTTACCTCAAAATTGGCGAAGCGAACGATAGAAGTGCCAAAGGATCGTCTGATTACGTTTGGTCTTTACGGGATATTGATTTTGAAATTGAGCAGGGCGATGCTGTAGGTGTTATCGGAAGAAACGGTGCAGGAAAATCTACCTTACTTAAAATTTTGAGTAAAGTAACAAAACCTACTACCGGAAAAATATATACAAACGGCAGGATTGCTTCACTGCTTGAAGTAGGAACAGGTTTTCATCCCGAAATGACGGGGCGTGAAAATGTATATCTTAATGGCGCCATCCTTGGCATGACTAAAAAAGAAATCAAAAGGAAATTCGATGAAATCGTAGACTTCTCTGGGGTTGAAAGATATATTGATACCCCTGTAAAAAGGTATTCTTCAGGAATGTATGTGCGTCTCGCGTTTGCTGTAGCTGCACATTTAGAATCTGAGATTCTCATCGTAGATGAAGTACTGGCCGTAGGTGATGCAGAATTTCAGAAAAAATGCCTTGGAAAAATGGGTGATGTAACGAAGGGTGAAGGCAGAACTATTTTGTTTGTAAGCCATAACATGGCTGCAATCTCAGCATTATGCAAGAAAGGAATATTGCTGGAAAATGGTAAAATGAAAGATTCAGGTGCCATTGATACAGTTTTAAACACCTATATGAATGTCGAAAAAAATAATGAAACACATGTTTTCTTCGATAATAATTCTCTGAGAAGCGGAAGTAAAAATATTGTTTTTGAATCGGTAGAAATTTTGAATAATAAAAATCAGCATTCTAATAATTTTTCAATTGGCGATGATATCGTTCTCAAATTAAAGATCAGAAATAACACTGGTGAAAAGAGATCAGAAATTGGCATACAGGTAAAAACTATGGAAGACATGCCTGTATTTCACATCATGCCAAGAGATTCAAACTTTGAATTGCACCATACATCTGAGCAGGAAGAGTTTCTTATAACATTAAAAGACATCAGGCTTTTTCCTGGTAGCTATTCTATTACTCTGATATCTGCCAACACGACCGGACATCAAATATATGACAATATAGACAGTGCAATTTCCTTTAATATCTTGGATGGTGGAAAATATACGCAGCGTAATTTACCAAGATCAGCAGGATTGTTTTTTCAAAATCCTGATTGGCTGAAACTGTAGGATAAGGACTAATTTTTTCTGTGATAAGTTGTAAAAAAATCACTGCAGAATTATGATAAAAAGCTTTTTAAAAAAAATAAAACTGATTCTCAAGAAGAAATTAGTTGGCAAACAAAATCTAGATGACCTTTTTCCTGATAAAAAAGATCTTTTCCCTAATGTACAAATTATGGCTACCACTTTATTGAGCGGGCAGAATGAGATTGGAGAATATACCTATGTAGGATTTCATGGAGTCATTACCAGTTCTAAAATTGGAAGATATTGTTCAATTGCAAATAATGTCAGTATTGGAATTGGTGAACATAAAATTCAAAGGGTCTCCACTAATAGTATTTTTTATAAAGATCCCTTCAAAACTTTGACCGAAAAAGAATGTACCATTGGAAATGATGTTTGGATAGGATCTAATGTTATTATCCGAAGAGGTGTTACTGTAGGAAATGGAGCGATTATAGGTTCAAATTCTTTCGTGAATAAAGATGTAAAACCTTTTGAAATAGTTGGGGGATCTCCCGCAAGATTTATAAGAATGAGGTTTTCTGATGAACAAATTAATTTAATAAATAATTCTAATTGGTGGGATGAAAGCTTGAGCCTTGCTAAACAAAAAATTGAACAATTAGAACAAACAGGTTTATTTGAAAAAAATTAATAATTCCCAATTACATACACATTACTCTCATTAACGGTGAAAGTTATAAAAACATGATACAAAAATTAAAAAAAATAGCTAAAATCATTTTATCAAAGGAGCAAATAATATACAAAGCTCCCATTTCAGAAAATGATAGAATACAGGCAAAAAGAGTTGTTTCGTGGTTTGCAGATAAAGGTGATGAAACTTTAAGATTAAACTACGACTTGAACGAAAATTCGATAGTTTTTGATGTCGGTGGTTATAAAGGAGAATTTGCAAGAGATATATTTTGCAAATATCAATCAAACATTTATATTTTTGAACCTTTAAAAGAATTTTATGAAATTTGCTTAAAACGTTTTATAAAAAACAGAAAAGTGCATTCTTATAATTTTGGATTGGCAGATAGATCTTTTGATACTGAAATAAATATTTCAGATAACGCTTCCTCAATCTTTAGTGTAGGCGGCATCAAAACAAAAATCCGTTTAGAATCAATTACAGATTTTATTGAGAATAAGCACATAGAATCTGTTGATTTAATCAAAATTAATATTGAAGGGGGAGAATATGATTTGTTAGAATCTTTGATTAAACAAAAGCTGGTTGATAAGTTTAAGAACATTCAGGTTCAATTTCATGATTTTGTAATCGATAATGCGAGAGATAGAATGGAAAAAATTCAACATGAACTTTCTAAAACTCATGAGTTGACCTATCAGTATGATTTTGTTTGGGAAAATTGGACATTAAAATCTCATGAATAAATCCTCAAAAATATACATCACAGGACATCGCGGAATGTTGGGAAGCACTACTTTAAATGTATTTAAAGAAGCAGGCTACACCAATATCATTACCGCAACGCATTCCGAATTAGATTTAACCAATCAGCAAGCTGTTGAAGATTTTTTCCATAGAGAAAAGCCGGAATATGTGATCCATATTGCAGCAAAAGTAGGCGGTATAAAGGCTAACATAGACAATCCTGCAGTTTTTTTATATGATAATTTAATCATGCAGGCCAATGTGATCCATTCTTCTTATAAAAATGGGGTGAAAAAATTTGTTTTTTTGGGAAGCTCATGCATTTATCCGAAAGAATCTCCGCAGCCGATGAAAGAAGAGTATCTTCTCACCGGTAAGCTGGAGCCTACCAACGAAGGTTATGCTATCAGTAAAATTGCAGGGATCAAATTATTAGAAACTTATTACCAACAATATGGCTTCAGCAGTATCAGTTTGATGCCGAGCAATCTCTATGGTCCCAATGACAGTTTTGATCTGGCGCATGCGCACGTTTTGTCTTCATTAGTTAAAAGATTTGTGGATGCTAAAGAAGAAAATGCGGCATCGGTTACACTTTGGGGAACCGGTATTGCTAGAAGAGAATTTTTGCATGTAAATGACTGTGCCCGAGCAATTTTATTTATGTTTGAACATTATAGTTCGCATGAATTTATTAATATTGGTCCCGGTGATGACATCGGAATCAGAGAATTGGCAGAAACCATTGCTAAAAAAGTAGATTATAAAGGCGAAGTGATCTGGGACAATACAAAACCCAACGGCATGCTGAGAAAATGTATGGATGTTGGTAAGATGGCAGAGACTGGCTTTATACCCGAAATAAATTTAGATCAAGGAATTGATCAGGTTATAGAAAGATATCAGGAACTCATGGATGAAACAGATAAGACAGCACCTGTACTTTAAAACAATAAATACTTACAGATGAAAATACCATTGATGCGTAAAGCCTTCTTAAATGAAGTAGAAACCAAAAAAGCTTTAGCAGAATTTATACTTAATGCAGACCGTTTAAGCATGGACGTAGAATGCGGAAAATTTGAAAAAAAATTCGCAGAATATCAGCAATGCAAACATGCCGTTTTATTTAATAGTGGCGGAAGCGCAAACTTAGCCATGCTCCAGGCTCTGAAAAACATGGGCAAACTGAAAGACGGTGACAAAATAGGGTTTTCTGCCCTTACATGGTCTACCAACACTATGCCTATAATCCAGATGAATATGGTTCCTGTGGTCATCGATGTTACCCCTGAAGTGATCAATACAACTTCCCAAAATTTATTGGAAAGATTAGAAACTACAGATCTGCAGGCACTCTTCATTACCAATATTCTAGGATTTACAGGAGATATTGATACCATACGACGGATCTGTGAAGAAAGAAATATTATATTGATCGAAGACAATTGTGAATCTCTAGGCACACAGTTACCAGAAGGCAGAACAGGAAACTTTGGGATTGGAGCAAGTTTTTCTTTCTTTGTAGCCCACCACATGAGTACGATAGAAGGCGGAATGGTCTGTACAAGTGATGATGATCTTGCAGAAATGCTTCGCATAGTGAGAGCAAACGGCTGGGACAGAAATCTGAATCCTGAACAGCAGCAAAAATGGAGAGCTCACTTCGGAATACAATCTGAATTTGAAGCAAAATATACTTTTTACGATCTTGGCTACAACTTTAGACCCACAGAAATCACCGGATTTCTTGGTCAATATCAAATGCAGTTTTTAGAAAAAAACATCAGTTCCCGAGAGCAGAATTATCTCAGGATTGAAAAAGTAGTCCACCAGAATCCTGATTTCTTGCCTTTAAAGCATGATCATATTAATGTGCTCTCAACTTTTGCGTTTCCATTTGTATGTAGAACAGCAGAATTAAGAACTCATTATTTACAGAAATTTATTGACGCAGGAGTAGAAATACGCCCTATGATTGCAGGAAATATGCAGAGCCAGCCCTTCTACAAAAAATATGTGAAAGAAGTTTACAATATGCCGGGTGCAGATATGATGCACAACAATGGCTTCTATTGTGGGAATTATCCTGAACTTCTGGAAGAAGATCTTATAGTTTTTGAAAATTTACTTCGAAAATAAATATATGGTAGCAGTAGAACTTATCGGCGGGTTAGGAAACCAGATGTTTCAGTATGCCACGGCAAAAGCTTTGTCGCTACATCGTAATGAACTTCTTTTATTAGACAGTCGTCTTTTTGACAATTACAAGCTCCACAGCTATTCCTTAAATCATTTCAACATTGAGGCATCTGTTGTAAAAAACAATCTCCCATTGAAGACACCAAGTTTTTCGAAAAGAGTAATACATAAGATTCTACAGAAACTAGATGCATTTATTCTGAAAAATAAAGTCTTCAGCATTTATCAGGAGAAAGATCTGCGCTTTGATAAGACGCTTTTCAAAACAAATAAAAAAAATATTTATCTGAAAGGATATTTTCAGTCAGAAAAGTATTTTCTTAGATTTGAGGATGAGATTCGCAGAGATTTTGAGATCATAACTGCGCTCAAAAAAGAAACAAGAGATATGCTGAAAATAATTGAAGCTGGAGATTCAGTTTCACTTCACATCAGAAGAGGTGATTATATTTCCAACGCCAATGCAAACGCAGTACATGGAACTTGCAATCTAGACTACTATCACAGAGCGATTACAATTATACAAGGGAAAATAAAAGATCCAGCGTTTTTTATTTTTTCTGATGATATTGATTGGGCAAAAGAGAATTTAAAGATCGACAATACCATATATTTTGTAGACTTTAATGATGCTTCTACCAATTACGAAGATATCAAATTAATGAGTGCATGCAAGCACAACATCATTGCCAACAGCAGCTTCAGCTGGTGGGGAGCATGGCTAAACAGCAGTAAAAATAAAATTGTGATTGCTCCTTCAAAATGGTTCAATACGGATAAGCTTAATTCAGAAGATATAATCCCGGAATCATGGATGAAGATTTAAAAGTTCCTAAAATATCTGTGGTGATGCCGGTTTATAACGGCGAAAAATATTTGAAAGAAGCAATTGACAGCATTTTAAATCAAACTTTGATTGATTTTGAATTATTGATCATCAACGACGGTTCATCAGATCATACGGAAAGTATTGTTAAATCTTACATGGATGATCGTATTGTTTATCTAAAAAACGAACAAAACATCGGCCTTATAAAAACCCTGAATAAAGGTTTGGATCTTGCAAGAGGAGAATTTATTGCAAGAATGGATCAGGACGATATTTCTCTTCCTGAAAGATTTGAAAAACAAATCTCCGTCCTTGAAAAAAATCCTGAAATAGGCGTTTGCGGAACTTGGTTTACACTTTTCAGGGAGAATCAAGAAGATCAAATTATAAAACACCCGGAATCTAATGATTCCATAAAAATAGGTCTTCTTACATCATGCTTGGTTGGTCATCCAACAGTGATGATACGAAAAATGGTGATTGGAGATTATCGATACGACATTAATTATCAAGCAGCCGAAGATTATGAGTTATGGACAAGGCTCATCAAAATAACTGGATTTCATAATATTCAGGAGTCGCTTCTGCGGTACCGTTTTCATCATACGAACATGTCAGTTTTAGAAAACAGTGTTCAGGTTATCAATAGTAAAATGATTACAGGCAATCAGCTGCAATATATTGACATTTCAAACAGTGAAGAAAATATAGATTTATGCAGGGATCTGTTGGGATCTGCTCCCAAATTTCGATATACAAATGATGAATTTAGAAATCTTCTTACATTTGCAAACAAACTTGAGTTTCAGAATTCAAAAAAGAAGGTGTATGATGAAGAAAAATTTCGTGGTATTATTAATAAAAGATTGATTGAAGTTTTTAATAAAACTGCTAATCAAAATTTTTCAACTCTTACATTTTTATTAAAAAACAGAAAAGAAATTATTTTACAAAGAAGTATGATCAACAATATAAAAACTCTGGCAAAAATAATTCTGAAAAAATAAACACATTATTATGAAAGTAGCATTAATTACCGGAGTAACAGGTCAAGATGGCTCCTATCTTGCTGAATTTCTGCTTGAAAAAGGATATGAAGTTCACGGCATTAAAAGAAGAGCGTCCTCTTTTAATACCCAAAGAATAGATCATATTTTCAGAGATCTTCACGAGAAAGATGTAAAATTCAAACTTCACTACGGTGATCTTACAGACTCTACCAATCTGATAAGAATTATACAGGAAGTACAGCCTGACGAAATTTACAATCTTGGGGCGATGAGCCATGTAAAGGTAAGCTTTGATTCTCCGGAATATGTTGCTAATACAGATGGCATTGGTACTTTAAGACTTCTTGAGGCCATAAGAATTTTAGGACTTACCCATAAAACCAGAATTTATCAGGCGTCAACTTCAGAACTGTATGGTGGCTTACCCGAAAACAAAAATAAAAATGGTTTCTATGACGAGAGCAGTCCTTTTTATCCGCGCTCGCCGTATGGCGCTGCAAAAATATATGCTTACTGGATTACTGTAAACTACCGTGAAGCCTATGGAATGTATGCCTGTAACGGAATCTTGTTTAATCACGAATCTCCAAGAAGAGGAGAAACGTTTGTCACGCGGAAAATCACAATGGCAGCTGCAAAAATTGCTTTGGGTTTACAAGACGTTTTGTATTTGGGAAATCTTAATGCGCGAAGAGACTGGGGACATGCAAAAGATTACATCGAAGCGATGTGGCTCATGTTACAACAGGACACAGCTGAAGATTTTGTAATCGCTACAGGTAAAACTACGTATATCAGAGATTTTGTACGAATGGCATTTGGAGAATTAGGAATTGAACTTGAATTTTCGGGTGAAGCAGAAAACGAAGTCGGAAAAGTAAAATCATGCTCAGATCAGGAATACCAACTTCCGCTCGGAAAAGAAATTGTAAAAATAGATCCTACTTATTACCGACCTACTGAGGTCGATTTATTGCTTGGTGATCCTACAAAATCTAAAACAAAATTAGGCTGGAAGCCTCAATATGATGTCAAGGCTTTATGTAAAGAAATGGTGCAAAGCGATGTGCTGCTTTTCAAAAACCAATGATTTTAAATTAGAAAAATATAATCAGTATTCTTTACACTGTAATGAAAACATGGCTTTCGTCATGTTTTTTTATTACGACTGGGTTTATAATCTCAAGAGATTACTATTAAAAACAAACCTTTAGTTTATCTATATCATGCCGCCTTGGTATTCAGAAAGGATGGTCTACTTTTAAGAATTATATAAATATAAAATTTTAATATCTTTGTTTTTTAAAAACACAAAATGCATCAATGTTAAACTGTAACTTATTATTAAGTCACATACGATATTTGTTCATTTGCAAAGATGTAGAGACTCCTTAAATCTATTGTGAATAAAAGAAGCTTAATGAAAAAATATACAGAATTTATTCGAATCGCGAAAGCCGTAAAAAAATATTGTAGCATTCAATTCTTGATGCAGATCATATTCCCCAAGACCATTCCTGTAATTATCGTTAATTTCAATCAATTAAAAACGCTGAAAGAACTTATTAATTTTTTATTTGATAGAAAATTTTCCAAAATTTACATTATTGATAATCATTCTACCTACCAGCCTCTTTTAGATTATTATGAGGAGATGAAAAAAAGCGTTGAAATTATCATGTTGGATAAGAATGAAGGCCACATGGTTTTCTTTAAAAATAAAAATTTATTCAACAAACTTGCTAAAGGTTTTTTCATACTCACCGACCCAGATATTCTCCCAAACAAAAAGCTTCCAAAAAACTTTATGAGAATCTTAATCAAAAATTTAATGAAATATGATGAATGGGTCACCAAAGCAGGTTTTGCATTGGATATTTCAGATCTTCCTGATTTTTATCCTGCTAAAGAACAAGTAATAGCGTGGGAAAAGAGATTTTGGAAAAACGAAGTAGAAAAAAATATCTACCTGACAAGACTCGATACGACTTTCGCTTTGTACAAGCCAATATCTTTTGAGGAATACCAGAAAAATGATAATCATTTCAAAGCACTTAGAATTGCAGGAAATTTCACATGTGAGCATCTGGGATGGCATATTGATTATTCTAACCTCACTGATGAACAAAATTATTATAGAGAACTTGCATCCAACTCAAGTTCATGGATTATTGACAGCACAGGAAAAACTAAAGACAGAACATATTAAAAATTAATTTGCATTATTCGCATTCTGACAGATAAAAAATTTCAATATATATATCATTTGATCAATGAATAAAGTTTCCGTTATTGTTCTCACCTACAATCAAGAAAAATTTATAGAAAAAAATTTGACCGGAATTTTTATGCAAAAAGTAAATTTTCCTGTTGAACTTATTATTTCTGATGATTGCTCGACAGATCAGACGGTCCTTATTATCAACGAATTGATCAAAAATAAACCGGCTCATATTGAAATTAAATTTAAGTCACATCAAAAAAACTTAGGTTCAACACCAAATTTTTTTAATGCTCTTCAAGAAGCTACAGGAAAGTACATTGCTTTCTGTGAAGGAGATGATTATTGGACTGATGAGAATAAACTGCAGATACAGTATGACTTTTTAGAAGAAAATAAAGATTATTCAATGTGTTTTCATCAGGTAAAAAACATTTCTTCAAATCAATTGATCAATGACAGTCTATTTGCTACGGTTGACAACAAAGACTATTCACCTTTTGAAATTTTCCGGCACTGGATTGTACATACAACCTCCGTATTTATGAATGCCGAAGTTTTACAAAACCATGCAGCCAAAACGCTTTTCAAACATCCCGAATTATTATATTTTGATACTTTCCTGTATATGGCCTGCTCTCTCAACGGAAAAATCCGGGGTTCAGATCTTACCATGTCATGTTATCTGAGGCACGAAGAGGGGTTATCTAACGGTATTAATTACAAAAGAGATTTGAAGCATAATCATCTTGATGAAATTATAGCCGAAACTTATGGTGGGAAAGTTAAAGAATATGCCAACTGGCAGATTTTTTCAAGGAGCAGAATAGCCTTTCTGCATCTTTTGAAGCAGGGAAAATTCAACTTGGCATTTCAGCACTTAAGATGGATTCTGAAAAAGAAAGGAAACCTGAAAATATATTTAATAAAAAAATATGCTTAAAAAATTGTTTTCCTTATCCACTTCCGGGCACAGAACTGTCGGTTTGGATATTTTGCGTACGGTAGCTATCTTATTGGTTATGATTTCTCATAGCAAAGTATATTTGCCTCTGGATTTTCAAAATTTTTTATCTTTTTTTTTAATTGATGGTGTTGCAGTTTTCTTTGTATTAAGTGGTTTTTTGATTGGTAAAATAATGTTTAAAGTGTTTACTGAAGAAACTTCTTTTAAACAAATATTTAATTTCTGGGCGAGAAGATGGCTTAGAACTTTACCAAATTATTATTTCATCTTATTGATCTTAATTGGTCTTGAAGTTTTAGTAAATGGAACAAATATAATTTCTGACCTTTTTAAATATTCTTTTTTTCTTCAAAACTTATACTACCCTATTGATAATTTTTTCCCTGAGTCATGGAGTCTTACTGTAGAAGAATGGTTTTACCTGATTTGTCCCTTACTGTTTTTTTTAATTCATTTTTTCTTCAGAAAAAGCAAGAAAACAACTTTTTTGATCAGTATAATTTTGATTATACTATTTGCAAACATTGTAAGAATATATTACTATTTTGATCTTGGAGCAAAAAACTATTTTATTTATGATCGGTATTTTGTACGACAAGTTATAACAAGAATTGATGCCATCATCTATGGAGTTTTAGCTGCCTGGATTTATGTATATTATCCCAATATATTCAACAAATACGCAAATATAAATTTCATCATTGGCTGTATAGTCATATTGCTTATTCACAATTTAGAATCGCAATATCAACCTTTCCAATATCTGCTCTCCTTTACATTGGCATCCATAGCTATTATGATCACCTTGCCGTTCCTGAACAGCATTAAAAATATAAAGTTTAAAAGTTTACAGAATATAATCATCCACATCTCATTGATATCATATTCTATGTACCTAATTAATCTCTCATTGGTCAATTTTTGGATCTTACCTTTATTCAAAATAAGAACAGATATTATAAATTTTTTCTTACTTTGGGGTATTACGATTATTCTCTCTACAATTCTTTATAAAAGATTAGAGTTACCTTTTTTAACTTTTAGAGACAAAATACTAAAATGAAGATAGGATTCTACAGTGTCGTACCATTGGATGATAAAAAAAACTGGTCCGGAACTATGTTTAAGATGTACGAGCAGCTTCTGATTCAGGGGCATGAAGTGGTATGGATTCCCAGAGTTCGTTTTACTGATATTGAAAAGAAGACTTTCAAATTTATTGAAAAGACTTTCAATAAAATTTTTAACAGAGGCTATAATCGTCATCTATTTATCTATAAAGCAAAAATTGCAGCCAGACGTTTGGAGAAAAATTTAAAAGACTTTAAAATTGATGTACTTTTTAATCCAACGCATGTTAATGATTTTGCCTATCTGAAAACTGACATCCCTGTCGTTTATCTTAATGACGCAAATGTTGCTCAGCTGCTCAACTATTATCATTACTATTCCGGTTTTGGAATTTTATCAAAATTGGAAACCAAGTACTTGGAAAAGAAAACATTAAAAAAATCTTCCTTTGCTGTATTTTCATCAGATTGGGCAAGTAATTTTGCTGTAGATTTTTATGGAATTGAAAAAGAAAAAGTAAAAACCATAAAGTTCGGAGCCAACATTATGGTTCCTGAAAAGATTAATTTTAATAAAAATACGAGTGAGTTTACCTTTCTATTCCTGGCAGTTGACTGGGTCAGAAAAAGAGGAACGCTTGCTTTCGAAAGTTTAAAAATCTTAAGAGAAAAAGGACTCCCTGTAAAAATGTTAATAGTAGGCTGCGATCCTGAAATAAATGAAGATTGGGTAACTATTATTCCGTTTCTTAATAAAAATAATCCCGATGAATTTAAAGAAATTCAACAGCATTTGCTGAATTCTCACTTTCTGTTTGTGCCAACCAAAGCAGACTGCACTCCCATTGCATTCTGCGAAGCTGCGGGATATGGTTTGCCTGTAATTTCTACAAATACAGGTGGAATTTCCGCTCATGTTATTCACGGATACAATGGCATTCTACTGTCTCCCAATGCTGTAGCACAAGATTATGCAGATGAGATGGAAAAGCTAATGAATGCGCCGGAAAAAGTAAAAGAATACTCAGAAAATGCCCGCAAACTTTATGATCAGGAACTCAATTGGGAAAATTGGGGTAATGAATTTTCTAAAATCTTAAAAAAACTGGGATGAAGCTGACAATTTTTACACCTACATATAATAGAGCTTACTTGCTGCCCCAATTGTTTGAAAGCCTCCAACGGCAGAATAAAAAAGGTTTTGAATGGCTCATTGTAGATGATGGCTCTACTGATAATACAAGAGAACTTATAAATGATCTGGCAAATCAGGCTGATTTTAAAATACATTATTATTATCAGGAAAACCAAGGTAAGCATGTAGCTATTAATACTGCTCTTCAGCATATTGACACTCCTTATTTCGCTACTGTTGACAGTGATGATTATCTAGAAGATAATGCAGTTGAAATAATTTTCAGCAAACTGTCATTAATAGATCATTCAAAAAATATTGTCGCATTAGCTTCGCCAATCAAAATTCTAAATAAAGATATACAGGGCAAAATAATAACCGTAAATACTGTTTCAACCACTTATGAAATGATTTATAAGCATAAGATACATGGTGAAGCCACATTAATTTTTAAAACAGAGCTGGCCAGAAGGTTTGAATACCCTACTTTTTCAGGAGAGATATTTATGTTAGAATCCGTAGTTTTTAACAGGATGGATGAAATGTATAAATTTTTGTATATTCCTGAATCGCTAGTTAATGCAGAATATATACCCGATGGCTTGACATCTCAGGGCAGAAAAAAACTGCTTGATAATCCCAAAGGAGCAGCTTTGGCCTACAAGGAAAAGATGAACAATTCTAAAATTCCTTTGGAGAACAGAAAAATATTTGCTAAAAACTATTGGGATTATGAGAATATGACCAATAAGAGCTTTACATCTAAAATAATTAAAATTAAGGGTGTAATGATAAAATTTTATATGATTGCTTTTTTTCTAAAAAGACTTTTTTCCAAATAACGATTGATATTTCAGAATAGGAGACATTTATGAAAAATTCAAATAAAAATAGTAGGTTTCAGAAAAGCTTTAAATGAATTACCTAAGACATAACAAATTATAAACCTGATGAAAATTTTAAACAAAATAAAAAAGAGCATATTTCCAAAATCGCTCTCAGAAAACGCAACAACCAGTTTTGTTTTAGAGAAGACAGGAAATCAGATCTATACCGGTCCTTTCGCCGGATTGGCTATTCCTGATATTTTAAAGCCAAATTTGAAATTAGCTGAGGCGCTTGGTTTATATGAATATGCTCTACATGGCTGTTTTTCAAACCTAATCAATAAAAATATAGAAAACATAATGGTAATTGGTGGCCATAAAGGTTATTATCCAGCAGGTTTGAGCAACCTCCTGAGACCAAACAACATGTATGTTTTTGAGATGGATTTGAATTTCCAACCACTTATTGACTCATGGATTGAAGTAAATAATCTAAAACCCTATCAAACTTTTGGTGAAGCTTCAGAAGAAATATTGCTTAATTGGACTGAAAGAATAGATTTCTTACTTATTGATTGCGAAGGTGCAGAAGATTTTTTATTGCAACCGCAGAAATTTAACTGGCAAAAAGAGACAGATATTCTGGTTGAAATTCATCATTTTTACAATAATAAGATATTAGGAAATTTAGTAACAAGATTCAAAGACACTCATGACCTGTTAATCATTTATGATGATATTTCAGAAAATGAAAAGATTCATAATGTATTAGAAGGTTTAGGAATAGAGGGATCTTTCCGAGGACAGCCCAATCACCGCTGGATTCTTGATGAGAACAACAATAAAATAATAACGGCAGGAATATTTTTATATATGTCTGTAAAAAATACATAATGATCCCAAAAAAAATACATTACTGCTGGTTCGGGGGAAAACAAAAGCCAGATTCTTTCTTTCTTTGTTTAGCTTCATGGAAAAAAAATCTTCCTGACTATGAGATCATCGAGTGGAATGAAGCCAATTTTGACATCAATTGCTGTGAGTATGTTCGTCTAGCTGCTGAACAGAAAAAATGGGCTTTCGTATCAGATTATTCAAGAGCTTTGGCATTGTTTGAGCAAGGTGGTATTTATATGGATATTGATGTAGAAGTAAAATTTTCTTTAGATGAATTTTTAGTCCATCGGGCTTTCTCAGGTTTTGAAATCAAAGGATCGCCATTTACAGCATTGTGGGGTACAGAAGCAGGGCATCCATGGCCAAAAAAAGTTTTAGACTTTTATAAAAACAAAACAGATTTTGATCTTACCACAAATACCGTTTTTGTTTCTGATCTTTTAGTAAATGAATATCAAGCTGATGCAGAAAGAGATGACTATCAGGAATTGGCAGATGGAATTGCAATCTATCCCTCTACTTACTTCTGTCTTGATCTACCAAAAAACTACGCGAGCCATCACTTTGTAGGAACCTGGCATGAAAGAGATACACCAAACCCTTTTAAGGATTTTGTACACGCCTATTTTCATGTCAAAAATGTAGCTGAAATCAAAGAAGGAAAAAAAGAAATTCATAATGTAATTAACAATATGAAAATGATCACTGCAGATGAAATTCTTGATCAGTTTCCATTAAGAATGTTAGTGAAATATATTATTAAACGTATAAAACGATAAGTTTTATTATTTTTGTAAAAACATATCTGATGAACGATCAATTTGCAATTATTTATGCAACAAACCTTGAATTTATAAAGACATTTTTCCAAAATAAAAACACCCGTTTGCTAACGGAAATACGGCTGAAAAAATCATTAAAAAAGTTTTAGAATGATTGTAGGGAGAGGACTTATTGCTTCATTATTTACAGACTGCGACAAAGAAGACACCATTTTTTTTGCATCCGGCGTATCAAATTCTTTAGAAACAAAAACCGAGGAGTTTCTCAGGGAAGAAAATTTAATCAGGAAAATCATTGCTCAACATTCTGATAAAATATTCGTTTATTTTTCTACCTGCAGCGTTTATGATTCTTCTAAAACCGGCAGCTTTTATCTTCTTCATAAGCTGAAAATGGAGCAGATTATTAAAAATACCATTGATAAATTTTTGATTTTGAGAGTGAGCAATGCTGTTGGAAAAGGAGGCAACCCCAATCTTCTGATGAATTACATTGTGAATGCGGTAAAAAATAACGAGACCATCAATGTTCATACTAAAGCAACACGTAATTTGATTGATGCTGAAGATGTCAAGAATATTACATTTGACTTATTACAAAAAAATGAACTCAATAAAATCATCAATGTTGCTTATACTCAGAATTACTCTATTATAGAAATATTAGAAACCGTAGAGAATTTTTATAGCATCAAGCCTCAAATAAATTTAATCAGAAGTGGTGCCGGATATGACATACGGGTCGCGGAAATTGAGGAATACTTCCAAAAAAACAATATGATAAGCAAAGATATATATATTCAAAAAATACTAAAAAAATATTATTCAGAATAAATATGTATCTTGAGATGACATCTGTATTATTACTTTACATGCTCCTCCATCCAAATACCCAATACCAAAAGAGACCAATGCTTATAATTATAATTTAAGTTTCTTTGCACCTCTTTGAAATCTAACTTTTGGAAAATTTTTGAATGTTGGTTTTTTAAAATCTTTGCTGAGAGTTTTTCCATGTCAGGAATTTTCAGCCATTTTTCTACAGGTGCTCCAAATCCTTGCTTTCGTTTCGTTAAAATATGATCTGTCAGTAATTCTCCGAAGGCTTTTCTCAGTATAATTTTGGTCTGATCAGCATTTACTTTATATTTTGCCGGAAGAGCAGAGCAGAATTCCACTAAATCTTTATCTAAAAAGGGGGTTCTCAATTCAATAGAATGCATCATCGCAATTCGATCGTCTTTCACCATATAATCTCCAGGAATAATATTGGTGAGATCCATCTTCATTGGTGTATTAAGATTGGTTTTATCTAATGAAAAACTATATATCTGTTCATACTCTGCATTTGATTTTAGCAGCAAAGTTGTTTCTCTTTTCGTGAAATTATTATGTACTTTTTCTTTTTGATAAGCCACAATATCAGGAAATTTTGCTCTGAAAACTTTATCCAGAAAATAATCTTGCGCTTTTCTGAAACCTATCTTTTCACTAAAAGCAGATCCTATTTTATAAAAGGTAAGATATTTTGGATTCGCACTTCCTTTTTCCAGAATTTCTTTTTCTTTCTGATACCATTTGTACCCGCCAAAAAGCTCATCACCTGCGTTCCCTGTGATGACAACCGTTATGTTTTTTGCAGCCTCCTTACAGATGGCGTGTGTTGCCAAAATGGCTGTATCTGCAAGCGGCTCATCTAATTTTTTTAAGACTTCAATCAATAAATTGGGGATATTTTCATCTTTTAAAGAAACTTCTTTGTGGTTGGTATTGTATTTTTGAGATATGCTTCTTGCTTCCGGCATTTCATTCCATTCACCCTGATACTCAAAGCCTAATGTTGTAAGATTAGAATTATGCCTGGAAGACAGAGCTACCAATGTCCCCGAATCTAATCCACCACTTAAAAAAGCGCCTACTTTAACGTCAGCAATCAATTGTTTTTTTACAGATTTTTCAACGAGACTTTTAAATTTTCTTACAGCATCCTCTTCTGAAATATTGAGTTCTTCTTCAGGCAAATTCCAATATTGAGAAATTTCAATTTTTCCATCATCATATATGAGTTGTGAAGCTGGCGCTAAAACCTGAATATTTTTATAAATAGTTTGATGACTGTTGATATATGAATGCCTCAAAAAATGGGAGACAGCCTCGTCATTTAATTCTTCATTTACTAAACCTGTTGCCAAAATAGCTTTAATTTCAGATGCAAAAATAAATTCGCCGTTTTTTCCCGTTGCGAAGAAAAATGGCTTTTCTCCAAAACGGTCTCTTACGCAAAATAATTGCTGTTTTTTTTCATCCCAAATTGCAACAGAAAACATTCCGTTTAAATATTTTGGAAGCTCAGAACCATATTTTTGATAAAGTGATAGAATCACTTCTGTGTCTGTATTGCTTTTATATGGGTATTCAGACAAATCATTTTTTAAATCCCGGTAGCCGTAAATCTCGCCGTTGAAAACAATACATTCTTTCTTTGTATCCGAATACATCGGCTGATGCCCGTCTTCCGAAAGATCAACAATCGCCAATCTTCTGAAACCTAAAATGCAATTCTCAAAATATTCGTACCCTTCGTCATCCGGACCGCGATGAATAATAGAATCTGTCATTTTTTTCAGACCTATTTTATAAAAATCATCGTGTAAAATATTTTTTTTTACAATACCTGCAATTCCGCACATAGCTCATTAATATATGACAAATTTAAACTTATTTATGGAATTTTTTTGAGCTTATACGTTTTACACAGGTGTAAATTATAAAGTTTCAAATTAATTTAATAGAAATTATTTCAGATATTTGCAGCAATATGCAAGCACAACCTCTGATTTCGATTATTACAACGTATTATAACTCTGTGCAGTTAGGAGACTTTGTAAAGTCATCCATGAAATGTCTGCAAAACCAGACTTATCAAAACTTAGAATTAATCTGCGTAAATGATGGTTCTACAGATTCTACATTAGATGATTTAGAATATTTTGCAAAGCAAGACCCAAGAATCAAAATTTACACAAAAGAAAATCAGAAGTACGCACAGTATTCAAAGGGTTACGGACAGGAAAAGGCTTCAGGAGAATTTATTTTTCTTTTTGATCACGATGATCTCATTGATTTCGATACCATCGAAAAATGTTATCAAACATTTTTAATACATCCGGAACTTGATATTGTAAGCCCCATTGTAATTACAAAATTTACCGACGGAAACATCAAAAACATCCATAATATTTATCTTTCTGATTCACAAACGTTTGAATTTAAAAAATTTACTGGATCCCAGATTATCAAAGATACTGTAGGAAGGTATGACAACCATATCAGGGGATTATATAGAAAGGAAGTTTTCAAATCTCACTCTTTCGGTTTTACAGAGCCACTTTTGAATGCGGATGAAATTGTAGAGAGGCTTATATATGAAAAAGCAAAATTTGTAGGAAACTGTGATGCCGTTTATACACATTACATCCATCCGGATTCATCTGCAAAATTATTATCTCCTAAAAGAATAGATTTTGTAAGAACAGATTCCTTACTGAGAAAAATTTTTAAAGAAAAAGGAATTTATGAGAACCGTAGGGCAATTTTTGAATTTATAGCATATAAAAATTTGGTCAATTCCCTTAAAATTTTCCATTATTTTTCTGAAAATATGAATAATGAAGAGTATACTAAACAAAGCCAAAGACTTCAGGAATCATACAATGGTTTAGACAAAGCAACTGTCATTTCTCAGTTTACCGGACTCGCAAAAATTTATAACTCAGTTCTTTTATCCAATTTTTCTCTGCTATCATCTTTCTATAAATACAAAAAATAAAATCATCTTTCAAAACGCCAGATAAATAGTTTGGCTGCCAAATCAACAGGAATGTTTTGGAAGAAGTTTTTCTTTTTAACATCTAATGGAAATTTTGCGCTGAAATACTCTAAAATATTTAATCTCACGAGTTTCTGCATTCTTGAAATATTAGTTTTAAGGTATTCTCCGTCTTTAAGAGCCTTCCATTGCATCACCAAGACCATCTCTTTGAAAAGTATAATTTTGCTTTTGATAAGCGTTTTTAATACCTTATTCTTTTCCTCTTTATACGATTTGGTCATGTAGTGGAGAATGGTTAGGTAGTTTTCAAAATTCTTTTTTTTCCTGTTAAAAATAACCGACTCACCATGAAGATAATACAAATATGTAATGTCATCAATAATTGCTAAGGTATCTGTTTTTAGTAATAAATGGAAAAACCATAACTCATCTTGCGCAAACAATCCAGGCACAAAATAAATTTCATTACTAATGATAAAGTCTTTTTTGAACAATTTATTCCATGACGAGGAAGGAAATCGTCCTTTGCTGTAAATTGAAAATATTTCAAGATTGGTATCGTAATATTTTTTTTCTGCGATGGTGGGAAAGCCGAAATCTTTAGTTGTATTGTCAAAGGTATTAATCCATCGATTTTGTGCTATAATGATCTGAGCATCTGTTTTTAATGCGTTTTCAACCAACAATTGTATACAGTCTGACGTAATTTCGTCATCACTATCTAAAAAAAACACATATTCTCCCGCAGCTGCTTTTATCCCGTTATTTCTTACAACAGAGAGCCCTGAATTTTCCTCATGTTCAATGATTCTGATGTTAAGGTTTTGATTAAGTGTCATAAAATCTCTTATAAGAACCATACTGTTATCTGGCGTACAATCGTTAACAAGAATGATTTCTAAATTTCCATATGTTTGTTTTTTCACAGATTCCAGACATCTGATAATGAATTTTTCACATTTAAAAACAGGGATAGAAATAGTCACTAAAGGATTCATTGAGAGAATATAATTAATAATTCAAGCAAAAATATAGAAATAAAATTATATCATGATTGACACAATATATTAATTGCCTTTAGACCATTTGACATTCCGTTAAAATTTTTCCGTGATACGTTATTTGAGATGAAATTAAAAGATAATATTTAAAATATCACAGCCAATTTCCGTAGACCTCTATCTTCTTTTTTGTAAATATTAGAAATTATTGTACTTTTAACGCCAAAGACACAAATTGATTCTAAAGCCAGGCGGTTTTGCATATTTCTGTATGGGATATATTAAAATACATTTGGATAAATATTTAGAAAAAATTTCTGTCTCGTTTATTACCGAAATTGAATAATTTTTACTAACACTGTTGTACTTGAACGATGATTCCCATTACAAAACCTTTCTTACCCCCTATTGAAGAATATTCGCATTTTGTAAAAGGCATTTACAAAAGAGAGTGGTTGACAAATATGGGCCCTCTAGCCAGTCAATTGGAAATGGATATAAAAGATTACCTGAATGTCAAACATCTTTTGTTTGTTACAAATGGTACCATCGCCTTACATATGGCAATTAAAGCATTAAGTCTTACAGGGGAAATTATTACTACTCCTTTTTCATTTGTGGCCACCACAAGTTCTATAGTGTGGGAAAACTGTAAACCTGTATTTGTTGATATTGATAAAAAGTCTTTAAATATTGATCCTAAAAAAATAGAATCTGCAATTACTGATAAAACTACAGCAATTTTAGCCACTCACGTCTACGGAAATCCGTGTGATGTAGAAAATATTGAGAAAATTGCAGACAAATACAATCTAAAAGTGATTTACGACGGAGCTCATGCTTTCGGGGTAAAAATTAAAGAAAAATCTATATTTGAGTACGGTGATATTTCGATTTGTTCTCTGCACACGACAAAGCTTTATCATTCTGTAGAAGGTGGTTTGATATTCACTAAAGATCCTGATTTATTAAAAAAACTCTCGCTTATAAGAAATTTTGGATTTTCAGATTTTAATTCTTTTTCTGAGCTTGGAATCAACGGAAAAAACTCTGAATTTCATGCTGCCATGGGTTTGGCAAATCTAAAATATGTTACTTCAATTCTAGAGAAAAGGAAAATTTTGGCCACACAGTACACTAAATCATTAAGCACCTTAAAAGCTTATATTCCAGAGTGGCATCACGATTCAGAAAACAATAATACTTATTATCCTATAATTTTGGAAAGTGAAGAATTATTACTAAAAATAAAATCTGAACTTGATAAAAATGAGATTTTTACCAGAAGATACTTTTATCCTAGTCTCGCAGAAACGTTACCTTATATTGAAAAGCAAAAATTAGAAATTTCTCATGATATCTCACGACGAGTACTATGCCTTCCTCTTTTTTATGATCTTACTTTAGAAGAAGTACACTTCATATGCAGATTAATACTAAGAGTTCAAAATAATTAATATATGTTGATCGTTGGTGCCAAAGGTTTTGCAAAAGAAGTATTAGAAATATGTCATCAGAATAATGAGATAGACAACCTCGTATTTTATGATGATGTGAATGATAATTCGAATGGTCTGTTGTATGGGAAGTTTCCAATTTTGAAATCGTTAGAAGAAGCTAGAGATTATTTTGAAAAAATTGATACAAGATTTACTATTGGAATTGGCAATCCTAAGTTGAGAATAAAGTTATTTGAAAAATTTATGAAACTTGGAGGAACGTTCACCTCAACTATTAGTAAAGATACGGAGAGTGGCAGTTATGGTGTAGAAATAGGAATTGGATGTAATATTCTTTCCGGCGTTAAAATATCAAACGACGTTATAATCGGAAAAGGTGCTATAATATATTACAACTCAATCATCACACATGACGTTGTAATTGGAGAGTTTGTAGAACTGTCTCCTGGTACAACAGTACTCGGCCGATCAAAAATTGGTGATTTCACACAAATAGGAAGTGGAGCAATTATTTTTCCTGATCTGGTGATCGGTAATAATGTAGTAATTGGTGCAGGAGCTGTCGTCACTCAAAGCCTACCCGACAATTGCGTAGCAGTAGGGATTCCTGCAAAAATTATAAAAATAAATGAGTAGAAATATTAAAATAATACACTTCTTAGAAGCAACTTTATTTACAGAAGCATTTATTAATAGTTTTGAAAAAACATCATCTAATGTTACTTTTTACATTATTAATAATGGTGCATTACATCATCATTATATGGATAAACCCAATGTAAAACTTTTTGATACAAGTAATCATGTTAGACGCTTATCAATCATCCAATCTATTAATGAGACAAATACCCAAGTTGCCTTCTTCCATGTTTTGAATGCTGTAAAAATGGATATCATTCTTTCTCTGAGAAAAGATATAAGAAAGATCTGGTGCCTTTGGGGAAATGATTTTTATGATACTAATTATTATTATCCATTCAATTTATACGAAAAACACAACTTGGCTTTTTTCGAAAAAGATAAATCGATTCTAAGAAAAATATATAATAAACCAGAAGTTAAAACATTTATTTTTAATATTCTAAAAAACATCAATTCAAAGGGTATAAAATCTACATTGCTAACCAAATTAAACAATCATTTCGCTGTTGATCGTTATATGTTTATTAAAAAAAATATTGATTATATCAGTTATATTGTACCAAAAGAAAAAGAAATTCTGTCGAAGATATTCCCCGGAAAAGTATTTTGTCATTTATACAGCGATCCAAATCTTCCACAGTTTCATCATATTAAAAACCATAAAGGTGATTCAGCTCAGGGAAATAATATTTTATTGGCACATTCAGCGGCAGAAACCAATAATCACCTAGATTGTCTTGAAATTTTGAAAAGTTGCAATCTGTCTACACAAAAAATAATCTCACCATTAAGCTATGGGGGCAGTAAAGAATACATCGATGAGGTAATAAGACGTGGTAAAGAGTATTTTGGCGATAGATTTATTCCGCTTACCGAAAGACTTCCATTGGCTCAATATTCCGAGGTTTTATCGTCGTGCTCAGTGGCGATGATGAATCAGCGAAGACAACAGGCAGGTGGAAATCTTTTTCATTTAATAGGTTCCGGGATTAAGGTATATCTGAATACAGAAAACGGATTTTATGATTATTTTATAGACAACGGAATAAAAGTTTTTGACATTAATAATTTTCGGAATAATTTTGATACAAATGAAAATCTTGAAATGAACAATCAAAAATTGCGTGAATTATATTCTGAACAGCATTTTCAGAACGAAATCAATATATCATTACAAAATTTATAATTCGATATGCTTTTCTCCATTCTCATTGCACATTATAATAACTATCAATACTTCACAGAGTGTTATGACAGTATTCTGAAGCAGACTTACCAAGATTACGAAGTTATACTTGTAGACGACTGCTCTGTGGATGATTCTTATCAAAAAATTATAGACCTCACAAAAGATGACCCAAAAGTTAAGATTTTCAGAAATAATGAAAATAGAGGTGTTGGACTCACAAAAAAAAGATGTATTGAATTCGCTTCCGGAGAAATCTGCGGATTTGTTGATCCTGATGATACTTTAGTAGAAAATGCTCTTCAGGTTATTATAGAAAATTACGGTAAAAATAATATTGCAGTTTATTCTCAATTCTACGAATGTGATGCGAAACTACAGCCAGTTAAAGTATTTCCACATTCACGTTCTGTTAAAAATGGTGATAAAAATTTTTTTAATGTCTTTTTTGAAGTTACTCATTTTTTTACATTTAAAAAAGAAGCGTATTACAAAACTTCAGGAATCAACGAAAATTTGACATCAGCAGTCGATCAGGATTTGTATTTGAAGCTTTATGAGATTGGTAATTTTAAATTTGTGAAAATTCCGCTTTATTTTTATCGTATACATGACAAAGGTGTATCTCAGGAATCTTCAAAAAAAGAAAAATTACATAAAAACTGGCATCAGACCATTTTTGACACAGCCAATAGAAGAAATATTAAATATTTATACGGAAAGAAAATATCCGAAATAGAAAATCTTCCGGTTTTTTTAAAAACAAAACAAAACAGTATTCTCAAAAAAATCCAACGGAAATTTTTCTAAATCATAAAACGCAGAGAAATTCTATGGTTTTTTTTTAATCCTTTATAATAATTCCGGCATACTTTCCGTCAAATTCAATGATATGTGGCTTCCGGCCATTCCTTTCGCAGTAATCTTTGAAGGCAGCATTATCTCCAACATCATCACTCATAAAAATTCCGCCATTTCGCAGTTTATCCCACAATAAACTATAAGCCCACATTCTTCCATCATAGGTTTTATCACTGTCATAATGTACAGTATCAAAAGTATTGGTTTTTTCAAAAATTTTCGGGAGTGATTCTTTATCAGCAAACCTAAAAAGCTCCCAATTATTTTTATATTTTTCCGGGATTACACACCCTACAAAATCTTCACTTTGATTTTGTAAAATATAGGGCATATCTGAGCTGTAAAGTGTTCCGTTTCGCTTTACCAAAGATGCAAGTGCTGCAAAAGATGACCATCCGTAGGCAACACCCGTTTCGATAGCACTCTGGGATTTCACAAATTCATTAATATAATATATTACGCTTAAAGAACCCGCACCACCCATTTTTACAGGGGTTTTTTCTTGAGCCAGAACGGCTTGTTCAAAGTCTTGGGGGAAGATTTTTTCGAAAGAAACAAACTCTGTTTTTAATACATTTTCTATAAAATCTTTCTCTGAAACTGCTAAATCCTGACACCATTTTTCGGCTTCATCTTTGCCTCGTAAACCCGAAGAGCGATTAAAAATATTTTTCCAGATCTTACGTCGTAGTTCAGGGTAAAGGTCAGGACGTTTCAGATATGCAAAAAAAGTAGTTGCAATTTCGAAAATTTTAGTCATACAATATGTTTTAATGTGCAAAAATACAAAAGAATTGCTCAAACAGTCTTATATTTGTTTTTTTAAGAAACTTTTTTTTAAACACACAAATGCATCCAAAAATACAAGTTCTTTTCCGTCACAGATCTATGGAGATGGGGGGTGTAGAAAAAGTTCTTATTGATCTTTTAGAAAACCTGCCCCGGGAGATTTTTGATATTACACTTTTCCTGACATTGAATCAGGGAGAACTTAGAAATTATATTCCGAAAGATATTAATGTGATTACCTTTCAAAAAGGAAAAGAAGATATGAGCAAAAATAAGCTGCTCAAAACTTTACAGATGATCAAAAGAAGTCTTATTCTTCTTTTTTACAGAAAAAAGCCGAAATTACTATACAAAAAAATCATCAAAAAAGATTTTGATATCGAAATAGCTCCTACTTATGCAGAGTTTGAAAATATCCTATCCAGTCCGTTAAAATCAAGAAAAATTGCATGGTTTCATACAGATGTAAGCTATGATCCTGATCAGAAAAGAGTATTAAACAGAATTCACAATCTGAAAAAATTTGATTGGGTTATTTTTGGGTCTAAACAGACAAGAGACGTGATAAAAGATCTCTATCATATAGACTATCCTAAAAGTTCTGTAATCTATAATTCAATTAAAATTAATGAAGTAAAGGAAAAAGCATTAGAATTCCCTATTGATTATAATCATCATCCTATATTTTCATCAATGGGTAGATTGCATAGCCGAAAAAACTATCACACGCTGATGAAAATTCATCGAAGATTATTAGACGAGGGCCTTATACATGCAATTGCAGTCATTGGCGGTGGCAACGAGATGGAAAACCTGAAAAGACAGGCAAGAGAGCTTGATGTTGAAAAAACATTTTTACTGCTGGATACACAGACAAATCCTTATCCGTATATAAAAAATTCAGATTATTTTGTATTACCCTCAGAGTCAGAATCTTACCCCCTTACAATTGGTGAGGTAATGGCCCTGAACATTCCTATTATAAGTACTGATGTCGGGGGTATTCCTGAAATGATTGATCATCAGACAGACGGATATCTTGTGAAACCCGATGAAAATTCGATTTATGAGGGGATGAAAATCTTTCTCACAAATCCTGAAATCGTTAAAAAAATAAAATACAATACCGAAAAAGGAGTAGAGAAATTTGATAATCAAAAAATCTACGATGCAGTCACATCCGTATTTCTCAACCAATACCATCTGAATAATGAAGGCTCCTAAAGTAACCATACTTACGCCGTCCTACAATCGTGCGCATACATTACCAAGAGTTTTTGAATCTTTGCAGAAGCAGACCTTCAAAGATTTTGAATGGTTGATAATAGATGATGGGTCAGCTGACAATACTAAAAGTTTAGTCGAAGGGTTTAAGCTAGAAGCCGATTTTACAGTACGTTATTATTATCAGGACAATCAACATAAATTTTTAACTTTTTTTAGGGGAATAGATTTAGCCGAAGGAAAATATTTTTCTCCTTTAGATTCTGATGACGCATTGCCTGTAGATTCTATGGAAATTTTAGTAAAAACTTGGGAAGGTATTTCGGATAGTCAAAATATCGTTTTTGTTTCTACCCTTTGTGAAGACCAGTTCGGCAATGTGATAGGAGATCGTTTTCCGAGCACTCCATTGATATGCAGTATCTTTGATATGCGCTACAAATATAAAATCAAAGGTGATAAATGGGGAATGGGCAAAACGGAAATTTATAAAAAAATGAAGCTGAATTTTGGTGATTTAGCTGGTAAAGGCTTTATTCCTGAAGGTGTCTTTCAGTTTCAGTTTGACAAAATAGGTCTGCACTATTGTATCAATGAAGTAACAAGAATTTATTTCCGTGATAAGGAAGACGAACATTCTCTGGCAAATCAGTTTTATGATAAAAAAAATGCATTCGGACTTGCGGAAAATTATAAAGCTTTTTTAAATACTTACAGTAATAAATTATTGAGCAATCCTATATCAATTATCAGGAACGTCGGTGGATATATCAAATTTGCTGCATTGGATAAACGGGCTTTTAATAAAACCATTTCTGAATTGGATTCTGCAGCCATCAGATTAATTGCAGCGCTACTCTATCCATTCTCAAAATTTATTTAGAATGCAAAAAAAAATACTTTTCATCTACTATCAAAATGTGAAACCAGGCGGAGTTGCAAGAGTAATGATCAATCTTGCAAATGAACTCTGTGAGAACGGATATGACATTAGTATTTTATTTTTGATGGAAGGAGAAAATACGTTTTATCAAATCAATCCACGCATAAAAATTTATACTGTAGATTCTTTTGCGCACTGGGGGTTTAATAAAGTCAACCCAGTATTGGATAGTTATTTAAAAAAATTCCGGTATAGATATAATCTTAAAAAATATGTTTATGATTTTGGGCAATGGGATGTGATGAACAAATGGCTGAAAAAAAATCATTCCCAATTTGATATGATCATTTCCTGTTGGTACAAATTATCTGCACAGATTGCCACCAATAGAATTTTAGCTGCAAAAACTATTGCCTGGGAACATTCTAATTTTGAGGTAGGTGGAAAGATTTGGGGAGATTTTTTGAGACCTCAATATAAAAATCTGAAAGGTGTGATCTGCATTAATAAAGCTTCTGTTGAGTATTATAAAAAATTAAACCCTCACACTTTTCATATATCAAATATTATCGGAGAACCATTTGAAAATATTGATAAAATTGATTTCGAATCAAAAAAAAATCAGCTTGTCTATGTAGGAAGACTGGATGAGGAGAAGAATGTAAGCAGCATTATTGATGCGGTTTCAAAGATAGATCTGAAAGATTTTACTTTCAAAATCATTGGTGACGGACCGGAACTGGAAAATTTAATAAAACTGACTGAAGAGAAAAGTCTTCAATCAAAAATAATTTTTACAGGTCAGATGTCTATTGAACAAATTAAAACTGAATTATTAGGGAGTAGAATTTTTCTTTTTATGAGTAAGAAAGAATGTTTACCTACAGTACTATTGGAAAGTTTATTCTGCGGCGTCACTTTATTATCTTACGACTGCAGATATGGTCCTTCAGACATAATCAGTGACAACAACGGTTTTTTGATTCCTATGAATGATCAAATTATGTTTCAGAAAACATTAAAAGATCTTCTTGATCATAACGACAAGCTGAAGGAACTAAATATGAGCTCATATGACGAATCAAAAAAATGGAAAAAGGAATATATTTTAGAAAAGTGGATGACTGTAATTAATACTATATAATTATGCTAATATCTATCGTAGTACCAGTTTACAACAGTTCAGCCTATTTGGAAGAATGTATTGATTCGATTTTATCTCAAACGTATACGAATTTTGAATTATATCTCATTAACGACGGTTCTAAAGATAATTCCGGCGAAATAATTGATGCATATAGCAGGAAAGATTCGAGAATAAACGCCGTTCACAAAACTAATTCCGGAGTGAGCGATACAAGAAATGTTGGTATTCGTTCTGCAAAGGGTGAGATTATTTGCTTTATAGACTCCGATGACTGGGTTGACCAAGATTATCTCGAAGTTTTTATCGAGAACTTCCGTGATCATCAGACATTACTTATTCAGAATATAAAAAGAGACGGAAAGACAATCAGCAATTACAGGTTCAAAAATTACAGCTTAAAAAACGAATTAGCAGATCTATTTGCCGAAAATAATCTGCTACGCTCAGGTGCACCTTTTGCTAAATTCTACAGCAGATCTATCATATCCGATAATCAGCTATTTTTTAATACAGACATATCTTATGGTGAAGATTTAATCTTTTTTTTAGAATATGTAAAGCACCTTAAAAATGTAACCTTTCTAAATGCTACAACATATAATTACCGATATATTCCGGGATCTCTCAGTACTTCAAAAAACCACTCATTAAAAAATTATTTTCTGGTTCATATTAAAATATCAGAATTCATCAATTTTAGTAAGATTTTATCCAATAATAATCTAAAGTACTTTTATAAAATTGATTGGGATATGATCGAAAGCGGCATTGATCAAAACATTCATATTTCATCAAGCAAGATAAGAAAAGATCTTACACCGTTTAAAAAGACCATTCATTATCAGCATTTTAAATTTGCCTCTATCGGCAGGAAAATACTTTTTTTACTTATAAAAATCAATAGTATTCGGTTGTTAAAAGCATATAAGATCTTGCTTAAGTAAGGAAAAATTAATATCAATCATTTTTAAGCATAAAACTTGTTCCATATAAAATCTCTATTTTTATACTTCAAAAACATCTATTTTTTACAAAATGATCGAAAAGAAAAAAATCCTCATCCGTATCGGTTCCCTGCGTCATGGTGGTGCAGAAAAAGTGCTTGTAACATTTCTCAAAAACCTTCCGAAAGACAAGTACGAAATCGATCTCCTCTTGAATTTATATTCGGGGAAATATCTGAGTGAAGTTCCTGATTGGGTGAATATCATTTACCTGAATAGAGGGGAGATGATCACCACAAACAGACTTCAGGACATCCCCGAAAAAGCAGCGAGAGTTATTTTCCAGAAGGTTTTAAAAGAATTTCCTGACCTTTTGTACACGCTTATACTCAAAGATAAAAAATACGATATCGAGTTTGCGGCAATTCACGGGATGAGAGATGAAATACTCCATTCTGCCAATCATTCGTCAAAAAAAATTGTCTGGATTCACAATGATCTTTCACAGGTAAAAGAGTACACTGATGAAGAAATACGAAAGTTTTTTGGGTTTGATTCTATTATGGTCATTTCAAAAAAAATAGAACAACTCTTTCACGGTTTAGCCAGAAACGAATCTGAAAAGCAGAAAATTGTAAAAATCTACAATCCATTAGATACCGAAGAAATTATAACAAAAGCCGAAAAGTCTGTTATCAATTATGAATTTGATAAGAACATCCCGACATTTATTTCCGTAGGAACTGTATTTCCTCAAAAAGGCTTCGACAGGCTTTTAAAAGTACATAAAAAACTGATCGACGAAGGCTTCAGACATAAAATTTTAATCATTGGCGACGGTTACGATTTTGAAAACATTAAAAATTTAAAAACCGAACTGGGAGTTGGCGAGACTGCCACTATGCTCGGTTTCACAGATAATCCTTATCCTTATTTTAAAAATTCTGACTTCTATATATTAAGTTCAAGATATGAAGGATTTCCTACTGTTTTGTTTGAAGCAATCACGTTGAAAAAGAAAATTATAGCAACAGAAGTTTCCGGAGTGAGTGAGATGCTGAATAATGGTGAATTGGGCTTGATGGTAGACAACTCCGAAGAAGGAATCTACCTCGGGATGAAAAAAGCTTTAACGGAACCAGAATTTTTTGCCGGATTTACCGAAAAACTTGAAAATTATACAATGCCCTTCAACCTTGATCATTCTGTTGCAAGAATAGTTTCTGTTTTAGATGAACTATAATTAAAATTTAATCATAATAGAAATAAAAAGAGAATCCCTAAATTTGCTGCATGCCCAAAAATTATTCAATTATACAAAAAGATTTTTTCCGGGAAAGCGGAGAATGGCTTTCACCACTTCAGATTCTGCTAAAATGCATCAACCCTAATCTCCATTTCATATATATACTCAGAAAGGCCCAGAAATTTGAAAAAACTCCTCTATTAGGATTTTACTGGAAAATGGTTTTGAGGCATTTCCAGATTAAATATGGTTTTCAGATCTACCCACAAACACAGATTGGGGAAGGTCTGTATTTAGGGCATTGGGGCACGCTTGTAATAAATCCTAAAGCTGTGATCGGCAGAAATTGTAATATTGCACAAGGCGTAACCATTGGTCAGCAAAACCGAGGGAAAAATGAAGGATTTCCTGTAATTGGAGATGATGTCTGGATCGGTCCCAATGCTGTAATTGTCGGAAGTATCACGATAGGAAACAATGTTCTAATCGCTCCAAACTCTTATGTAAACATTGATGTACCTAGTGATTCTATAGTTGCAGGAAATAAAGCAAAAATATATCCAACCAAAAATGCGACTGAAGGTTACATTAATAATAAGGTGTAAATACAAGTTCAATTATTAAGTTATATTAAATTTTGTTAAAAATGATTGATAATTCTGCAAAAATTATATTTTTGTATAATTATTGATTTAGTCTATTGAATTTGAAAATAATTTAAACGAAATAAATAATCAATTTGACCATTATTTATGTCACAGTCGTACGAAGCTATTTTTGAAAACAACAGAAAATGGGTTGAGGCCAAGATCACAAAAGATCCTAGATTTTTTGAAGAGCTTGCAAAAACCCAGCATCCCGATTATCTATATATCGGCTGCTCAGACAGTAGGGTGACTGCCGAAGAACTGATGGGTACAGAACCTGGTGAAGTATTTGTCACCAGAAATATTGCAAATGTTGTCAATACATTAGACATGAGCTCAACAGCTGTTATTCAATACGCAGTAGAGCACTTAAAGGTAAAACACATCATTGTCTGCGGTCATTATAATTGCGGTGGAGTAAAAGCTGCGATGACTCCTGAAGATTTAGGGTTATTAAATCCATGGCTACGAAATATCCGCGACGTTTACAGAACACATCAGGCAGAATTAGACGCTATTGATGATGATAAACGGTATGACAGACTTGTAGAACTGAACGTTCAGGAACAGTGTATCAACGTTGTCAAAATGGCTTGTGTGCAGGAAAGATATATTTTAGAAGAATATCCTATAGTACACGGCTGGGTATTTGACCTCAGAACCGGGAAAATTATAGATCTGGAGATTGATTTTGAGAAAATTTTAAAAGACATCCAAAAAATCTACAATCTTACAGGTTCAGATTGGGTTATGAGCAAAAAGACAAAATAAAAAGTAAATGAAATTCTGGAGCATTATTACATTGATGATCGTCCTCAACTTCACAGCATTGCCAAGCATTGCTGCGATTGCTGACTGGAAGATCATGCAAACCAATGTGATAGTGAATGAAGAAGAAACTCACACTCACTATTCATCATTATTTTCAGTTTACGAAAAAACTTTACCGAAAACTTTGGATGTCTACGATTATCTTAAGTTTTTTGAGCCTGATCTTGAAGGCTCTTCTTTTACATTGATAGATGACGATTTTCATCTGTCTCCTCTTCTGAGAATTTTTTCACCGCCTCCCGAAGCGTAAATTTGATCACAATTTCATGTATTCAAATCATTTTTGATTTGGATATCACCACATTACATTAATTTCAAATCATTTCTGATTGATTTTAATAGATTAATTATTTACATCAACGCATTTTTCAATTGTCATGAAAAAAACAAAAACTTTCTTTGGAGACATCAGAGAGAATTTCCCTTCGGGTCTAGTCGTATTTTTGGTAGCACTACCCCTTTGCCTAGGAATCGCCTTAGCATCGGGCGCACCACCCTTATCTGGAGTAATTTCCGGAATCGTAGGTGGTTTGGTGATCGGAGCAATCAGTAATTCAAACGTATCAGTTTCGGGTCCTGCAGCAGGATTAACAGCAATTGTTTTAACGGCAATTACAGATTTGAGAGCATTCGAGCTTTTCCTTTGTGCTGGTATTATTGCAGGACTTATTCAGCTGGTTTTAGGATTTATAAGAGCCGGAAGTATTTCCAATTATTTTCCTAATAACGTCATCGAAGGCATGCTTGCCGGAATTGGCATCATCATTATTTTAAAACAGATTCCTCACGCACTGGGATTTGATAAAGATTATGAAGGGCATGAATCGATATTTGATCAAGGTTTAAATTTTAATTATTTTACTGAATTGCTCGGGGCTATACAGCCAGGCGCAGTACTTGTAACTTTAGCCTCTGTCTCGATTTTGCTGGCGTGGGATCACGTTCCTTTTTTAAAAAGGATGAAAATGCTTCCCGGAGCTTTGGTAGCTGTCGTAGCCGGTATTTTATTGAATGAAATTTTCAAGCTTTCTGGAAGTTCCTTAGCAATTGGCTCAGAGCATTTAGTGCCTTTACCGGTACCCAAAACCATTGAAGATTTCAAAAATCTAATTACATTCCCGGATTTCAGCGGTTTTACAAATTATAAAGTGTGGATTGCCGGAGCAACAATAGCCGTTGTGGCATCAGTTGAAACGCTACTTTGTATTGAAGCATCTGATAAATTAGACACTCAAAGAAGAACCACCGATACCAATCTTGAGCTGAAAGCCCAAGGAATAGGAAACTTAGTAAGTTCATTTATTGGAGGACTGCCTATGACATCAGTCGTAGTACGAAGTTCTGCTAATGCCAATGCTGGAGCAACTTCCAAGGCGTCAACGATGATTCACGGTGTTCTACTGTTAGTATGTGTACTGACGATCCCTTTTTTATTAAATTTAATCCCACTAGCAACATTGGCTGCAGTATTGATTTTAGTAGGATATAAATTGGCAAAACCTGCAACATTTAAACATTTCTGGCAGCTTGGAAAATTTCAATTCATCCCATTCGTGGCAACTGTAGTGGCTATTGTGGCGACCGATCTTCTGAAGGGTGTCGGTATTGGTTTGGCGATATCTGTTTTTTATATTCTTCAGGGGAATATGAAGCGTGCGTATTATCTGAGCAGAGAAAAGCTGAACGACGCAGATGGTATCACCATAAAACTGGCAGAAGAGGTATCTTTTCTTAACAAAGCTGCGATTAAAAAGACCCTGAAAAACATTAAAGGAAATTCTACTGTGATCATCGACGCAAGAGGAACTTCATATATTGCCACAGATGTGTTGGAAATGATACAGGATTTTGCTAATATTAGGGCAAAAGAAGAAGATATTACCGTCGAGCTTCTCGGTTTTAAAACTTCATACCGTGATTATGAAAAAGACGAAGATTCTCACGTAATCATTACTCACAAAAGAGCAATGTAACAACAAATTTAATTTTTAATTAACACAAAAATATATATATCGTATGAAAGCACATACATCTGAAACACAATCAACCATTACTCCTGAAAAAGCTTTAGAATTTTTAAAGGAAGGAAACCAGAGATTTGTAGGTAATCTTAAAGCAAACAGAGATCTTCTGGAACAGGTAAATGCTACCCGTGAAGGCCAATGGCCATTTGCAGTGGTATTAAGCTGTATTGACAGCCGTACTTCTGCAGAACTGATTTTTGACCAAGGTTTAGGCGATGTTTTCAGCATCAGAATTGCGGGTAATTTTGTTAATCAGGATATTCTAGGTTCAATGGAATTTGGCTGCAACGTAGCGGGATCAAAGCTTGTCGTTGTTTTGGGACACACCAAATGCGGAGCATTGAAAGGAGGTCTTGATGCAGCGAAAATTGAAGGTATGGGGATGGATAATCTAAATCATCTTATTGATCATTTTGACCCAATTATTAAAACAATTATCAATGATGGCGAAGAACGTTCATCAGCCAATGCAGACCTTCTTGAAAGACTGAATCAGCATAATGTAAAAAATGCGATCGATGACATCCGTAAGCAAAGCTCTACACTAAAAAGATTGGAAGAAGAAGGAAAAATTAAAATTGTTGGTGCTAATTACGATGTAGAAACCGGGGCTGTAAGCTGGTTGTAAATAACACATTAAATAAAAACGCCGGGAGCTTTGCTCCCGGCGTTTTTATATCGAATCATTTTTATTTAATCTACAGATTATTTCCCGTTGAATGCAGACATGGTATTCCCAATTCCTGCAAAAACAAATGATAAACAGGCTTTAGAGAATTTTTCAATCCGCTCCCCCAGTTTTTCTTTTTCTTCTTCATTCCAAGATCCGAGAACGTAGTCAACCTGTCTTCCTTCGGGAAATTCAGCAGAAATTCCAAATCGTAACCTTGCATAATTTTGGGTCTGCAGACTTTCTTGGATGCTTTTCAGTCCATTATGTCCCGCATCCGAACCCTTCATTTTCATTCTTAAAGTGCCGAAAGGTAAAGCCAGGTCATCTGTAACGATCATTACATTTTCCAGCGGGATATTTTCTTTCTGCATCCAGTATTTAACTGCATTTCCGGAGAGATTCATATAAGTATCCGGTTTTAAGACAAAAACTTTTCTGCCTTTATATTTTCCTTCGGCCATCCAGCCAAAATTGGTAGTGTTAAAAGAGACTTCCAAACTTTCTGCGATCTTCTCGGCTACTTTGAAACCTATGTTGTGACGGGTATTTTCATATTCCGGTCCTTTGTTTCCCAGACCAACAATTAAATATTTCATGAGAAATTTTTTGCAAAATTAAGAGTTATTAAACAAAAAACTCAATCCGTATAGAATTGAGTTTAAATATTTTTAAAATGATGCAATTACATCGGCTTGTAAATATAATTTACTGCAAATCCTTGTGTCATATAGGTCTGTGCATCATATCTGTAAGATGTAGAGAATATAACCGGGGTCGGAATTGGAGGCACCAAATCTGTTATAGCTATTCGTTTCGGGTTGTTTGGAGAAAAAACAAAAGATTTTTTATCTCCATTTTTAACGGCTAACACTGTAGAAACTTTAAATGCAAAAGGCAGAAGGGTGTATGGATTGATTTGAGAATCATAATTCAAGAACTCAAAAGCATATCTTTCAGTTGCCGGACCATTAACACCAGCATTTATTTTACCGTAATGTCTTTCTACTTTTGAAACATTATCTCCAAGATAGGTGTACCAAGATTTTGAGTAATCCTGATATACAAAAGGAACTCCTATTACATCGGCACCGCTTTTCATATTGATGATATCTAATTTACCTGTCGTAGAACTGTAATTAAGATCATATAAAATTTTCACTTTAGAGTTCAGCGCATAGGGTCCCGGAGTCGTAGAAGGAGGTATAGGCAAACCTCTTTTAAAGGTAGATCTGTTTTCTGAAATGATGGTCAATCTTCCCAGGTTTCCGTACGTGAATAGCTGTGTATAAACGATACTGTCTTCATCCAGATCTCCGTCACCATCGTTATCTAAGTGACCTTTGAAATCGATCTGACTAATCTTATCACCGCTCCACATCACATTGGCTACAGAATATTTATCTGTAATCACTTTTGTTAACAGTAGGCCATTATATTGGTATTCTGCAATAGTATCAGAATCTGTAATTTCTCTGAATAAAGCTCTGGGACCGTTGAAACCGCTAGACTCATTCAAGTCGATCAGCGGGTTTCCTTCTTCGTCAGTCAGATCTTTGCAAGAATGGACAGACGCGATACCAGCAACAAGTAAAATAAAATAGAAAAGTCGTTTCATTTCCGAAGGGATTATTTATTTTTCCACAAATATAATTTTTTTTTGAATAAAAAGCACGTTTTTATTTATATTCTCGTTAAACTATCAAATGAAAACACCTTATAAAGCCTTATAAATATATTTTTGAGTTTGAGTTTGATCTGAAATCGGGTAATTCATCGAATCGTAAAGATAAGTAAAGTTAGGGCTCACCATTGGTGTTCCATTATATTGTACATTGTAATTGGTGACATTATTAACTGATAACAATGGGAAATTAAGCGGATGCATCAAACTCCAAATTACAAAAAATGTTTTTGGTAAAGTTGTGTAAGGATTAATCTTATTGTCATAAGAAGTATAATTATAAGTTGTAGTCATCAAAACTGTCGAAGTCGGCACACCAGCAGAAGTAGTAGGTCCTGTTTCTGTTACTACTTTGGTAATATTATCTCCAGTATTTGTAAAATTATAATTAGTGTATTGTGAATAGTCAGCTCCTATTTTTTTCTTTTCTACAATTTTTGTCATTTTCCCAGCACTATCATATGTATATGCATACTCGCTCGTGAATCCAGCCGTAGTTCCTATGCTTGTATTACCAATAGTTGAATTAATTTTCCCACCAGAATCGTAAGTGATATCAAAATTATATGCAATATTATTCGCTGGTGTAGTACCATTAACTTGCTGGTCAACTTTAACTTTGGTAATCTTCCCAGAAGTATAAGTTACAACTGCTATTAGAAATGAATTTGGTCCACTATCTTCCCTGTAAATTGCTTTTTCAAGTATACCTCCAGTGGTTACAAACTCTTGGGTGATCTCATTATTAGCAGTAATTTTGTGTAAAATTCTTGGTCCTGTGATTGTAGTCCCAGTAGATCCACTTCCTCCTGTGCCCGTAGAGGGATTATTTATATTATTATTGATGGGATTACTCGTTGTGTTATCACAAGAAAACATGAAGCCCAGAAGTAATACTGCCACTACTTTAAAAAAGTTGTTTTTGATCATAGTTTTTAATTTTTAGTCGCACAAATATAATTAATTTTCAACACGACCTGATTTATTTTAAATATTTATCAAAAAAAATCTAAAAACTTTCGCTTTTAGATTTAGATTATCTTAAATGATTCGAAAATCAGAAATTTAAAGGTGATTTTAAATATCAAGAATAGATTTCAACAAAATATTGACCTCATCTACATTTTGCACTCCATCTTTCCTCATCATCAATTGGTTACCTTCTTTTCCTATTTTCTCTTTCAACTGTGCTTTTGAAGGATTTTGGGTTAAATAACTAATAATATGTCTGAATTTATCTGTCTGATAAAATTTATCCTGTGGATTATTCGGGAAATAACCGAGGAAAATTCCGTTTTTCATAACGATTTTTTCAAAGCCAATATCAGCTGCGAGCCATTTGAGCGCAACACTTTTCAACAGATTGATGGCCTCTTCGGGTAGCGTTCCGAAACGGTCTGTCAATTCAGATTCAAACTTCTGAAGATCAATTTCATTATCAATTTCGGCTAATTTTTGATACAGTAACAGTCTTTCTTCAGTGCTTGATATATAAAAATCAGGCAGCATCAGTTCAAGATCAGTATCGATATTGACTTCTTTTACCGATTTAAATAATTTCTGACGGTCTCCTTCATTTTCAAACAAATTTTCAAAATCTTTATCGTCTTTTAATTCTTCCAAAGCTTCCTGCATCATCTTTTGATACGTTTCGAAGCCCATCTCATTGATAAATCCGCTTTGCTCACCACCCAACAAATCTCCGGCGCCACGAATTTCTAAGTCTTTCATCGCAATCTGAAAACCGCTGCCCAAATCTGAAAACTGCTCGATAGCCTCCAGTCTTTTTCTTGCATCAGAAGTCACCATATCCAAAGGCGGCGTGATCAGATAACAAAATGCTTTTCTGTTGCTCCGCCCGACACGGCCTCTCATCTGGTGAAGATCTGCCATCCCAAATCGTTGTGCGTCATTGATAAACATGGTATTCGCATTCGGAACGTCTACCCCACTTTCTACAATGGTTGTTGCAACCAGAACGTCATATTTTCCTTCCATAAAGTCCAGAACGTTTCTTTCAAGCTGCTTGCCTTCCATTTGTCCGTGACCGGTAATCACTCTTGCATCAGGAACCAGCCTCTGAATTAATCCGGCGATATCTTTAAGATTTTCTACCCTGTTGTTGATAAAATAAACCTGTCCGTCACGCTGCAGTTCATAAGAAACGGCATCGCGTATGATTTCTTCACTAAAGCCGATCATATGCGTTTCCACGGGCTGTCTGTTTGGCGGTGGTGTTTTGATTACGGATAAATCTCTTGCAGCCATCAATGAAAACTGCAAAGTTCTAGGGATTGGCGTTGCGGTTAATGTTAATGTATCAATATTTGATTTCAAAGTTTTTAATTTATCCTTTACAGAAACTCCGAATTTATGCTCTTCATCAATAATCAATAGCCCTAAATCTTTAAATTTTACCTTTTCAGAAGCCAATTGATGGGTTCCGATGACGATATCGATTTTTCCGTCTTTCAAACCGGCTATGGTTTCAGATTTTTGTTTTGCAGATCTGAATCTGTTTAAATAAGAGACAGTGACCGGAAAATCTTTCAGCCTTTCTTTAAAACTTCTGTAATGCTGAAATGCCAGGATCGTTGTCGGAACTAAAATCGCAACTTGCTTTCCGTCTGTTGCAGCCTTGAATGCAGCACGTATTGCCACTTCCGTCTTCCCAAAACCTACATCACCACAAACCAGGCGATCCATAACGGTATCAGCTTCCATATCATTTTTTACATCGATGGTAGCCTTTTCCTGATCGGGTGTGTCTTCGTAGATGAAACTTGCTTCCAACTCATTCTGAAGATAAGAATCCGGTGTGTAAGCAAATCCTTTTGCGGTTTTTCTTTCTGCATATAATTTAATTAAATCAAAAGCGATCTGCTTGACTTTGGCTTTTGTTTTCTGTTTTAAAGATTTCCATGCAGGTGAACCGAGTTTGCTCAGAACCACTTCTTTTCCGTCCGGACCGTTGTACTTCGAAATTTTATGTAATGAATGAATACTTACATATAATAAGTCTCCATTTTTATAAGTTAATTTAAAACATTCCTGAATTTTCCCGTCATTATTTACTTTCACCAATCCCATGAATTTTCCGATTCCGTGGTCGATGTGAGCGATGTAATCTCCGACTTTCAACGACATCAAATCTTTCAGCGTCAATTGTTCAGATTTGGCAAAGGTATTTTTAGCCTTATATCTCTGATAACGGTCAAAAATCTGATGATCTGTGTAAACCAAAATTTTATGATCAGAATCTACAAAACCTTCGTGAAGTTCAGATTTAAAACTTTTAAACGAAATTTTAGATAAACCGGATTGCGAAAAGTCGATTTCCTCAAAAATAGATTCGAGTCTTTCTTTTTGCTTATCTGTCGAAAAAGAAATCCAGGTTTCAAAGCCTTGCTGCTGTTTTTCTTCTAAATCTTCAATTAATAATTCAAAATTTTTATGAAATGACGGCTGTTGCGTTTGATTGAGCTGGAGATTTTCAGCATTGGTAAGTTCTAAGGCCTGCGAACTGAAATCTATGCTTTTAAATCTTTTATAGTCAAATAAAAACTCTTCGTCTGACATAAACAATTCTTGCGGAGTTCTGTGCGAAATATCTTTGCTTAATGTTTCGTATTTTTCCAAAGATTTTTCATAAAAACTTCTGATTTTATTTAACCCTACAACAGCATTTTTAGAAATGACGAAACTGTCTTTCGGCAAAAGCTCCAACAAAGAAACACGACTTCCCGAAACTGAAAAATTCATATTCGAAACCAATTGAAAATCTTTTACTTTATCTACAGAAAGCTGAGTTTCGATATCAAATGTTTTTATATTTTCAACTTCATTTCCAAAGAAAGTAATTCGGTAAGGTTTTTCGTTGGAATATGAAAAAACATCAACAATTCCTCCACGTACAGAAAATTCTCCCGGTTCAGAAACAAAATCGGTCTGTTGAAACTGATAATGGGTAAGTAATTCGTCCACAAAATCAAAATCAAGCTGATCGCCAACTTTTATATGATGCGATATTGCTTTAAAATCTTCTTTCTTTAAAACCTTTTCAGACAAGGCGCCCATGTAGGCAACAATGATTTTTGGAGATTTTTCGGAATTTAATTTATTCAAAACATCAGTCCGCAATACAAGATTGGCATTCTGGGTTTTCTCAACCTGATAAGGCTCCAGATGCGTTGCGGGAAAATACAAAACCTTTTCTTTACCTAGCAGATCTTCCATCTCAGTATTCACATACAGAGCCTCTTCTTTATCATCGACAAGATAAAGTAAGGTCTTTTTTCTCGTAAGAAAAAGTTCGGCAATAAATATTGATACGGCTGATCCTGCACTGCCTTTTACAGAAAGATGCTGATGATTTTCCAGCTGGATAAAAATTTCTTTTCCAAATTCTTTTTTAAGAAGATCAGGGAGAAAACTCTCTTTTATGGTCTTTAAATGCATAAAATAATATAGGGGGTAAACGACAAAAGCGATTTCGGGAGAATTCCGAAACCGTTTTAGCATTACAAAGATAATGCTATTTTTCCTTTATGATAGATTGAATGAAATCATATCAATATAAAGCAACAATAAATGATTATAAATCTTAAATTATCAGTATAATTCCAAAAATGAGTTAAAAACAGCTCATTTTCAGCTATACGGCATGGTGTTTGAAAAATCTAAATCCATAAACCAAAAAAAATAATTTTATGAAAAATGTAATCAAGATTTTAGGAGTTTTTATGCTTGTCATGTTCACGGCAATTTCATTCACATCATGCAGTGATGATGATGATCCGGCAAATAATGATTTTTTTGCAGGTACATACAAAGGAAATATTTCTTATAACGACGGATCAACAACCGTTTCAGCAGATGACGGAAGTGTATTTGTAACAAAAATTGCAAGCGGTACAAAGTATAACTTTGCTTTTTCAAACAGTATCCCCGATCTGAACGGTGTAGAATTTGAGCAGCAGGGAGATAATGTACTGGTAAGTGTAGGAGCTACGGCATCATCTTATATTAGAATAGACAATAACGAATTGAAGATGTTTTATGCTAAAGATGGGAAGATCTGGACAGCCAACTGTACAAGATAATAACTATTCATACATATCTGGAACCTGTTTCTCTTTTGGGAAGCAGGTTTTTATTTAATTATGAATACTTTTAGTAAGTAAATTAAAAAAGTAATTTTCATCTTAAGATTTTATATAACTTTACTTAAACAATAAATATACACGCATGAAAAAATTTCTTACCGCAATGTCCATCGTTTTAGGATTGGGGCTTGCAAATGCTCAAAAAGCTGTTCCTGCAACAAAAAGCACTGTGCAGAAAACAACCAAAACGGTAAAGTATGTAAAGCCGCAAGCTGCTAAATCTGCAGTTAAATTGAAAAAAGACGGAACTCCCGATCGAAGATTTAAAGAAAACCAAAATCTAAAAAAGGACGGCACGCCGGATAGAAGATATAAGGCAAACAAATAATCAACATTACTGTTGTTTTAATAGCAAGATTTGATGAACCGGTGATTTTTTGCCGGTTTTTTTATGTTTAAATTTAAAATCATGAGAGAATTCTATACTTATTTATAAATTTGAACTATGTTAAACTTCTTCAAGAAAAATGCGGCACTTATCTGGGCAAAAAAACATGTGCAGAAAGCGCATGACTGTAAGCAAAATGCAGAAAAAAATCAGGAAAAACTGCTTTTATCGCTGGTATCAACTGCCGAGAAAACACTATTCGGGAGAGAACATCGGTTTGAAAACATTCGGTCTACAGCTGATTTTCAGAAAAATGTGCAGATTGCAGATTATGAAGATCTGAAACCTTATATCGAAAAAGTAAAAAGAGGACAGCGAAATATTCTGTGGACAGGCACTCCAGAGTATTTTGCGAAAACTTCAGGCACCACTTCGGGCTCAAAATACATTCCGATTTCAAAAGAAGGAATGCCTTATCAGGTTGCAGGAGCACAAAGTGCATTATTTCATTATATATCCAAAAAAGGAAACGCCGATTTCGTCAACGGAAAAATGATTTTCCTGCAGGGAAGTCCGGAGCTGGAAGAAGTTTTCGGAATTAAAACAGGCCGACTTTCCGGAATTGTGGCGCATCATATTCCCAATTATCTTCAAAAAAACCGTCTTCCAAGTTGGGAAACCAATCTGATAGAAGACTGGGAGACAAAAGTCGACAAAATAGTCGAAGAAACAGAAAAGGAAAACATGACCTTGATTTCCGGAATCCCGCCGTGGCTCATTATGTATTTTGAAAAACTAATTGAGAAAAGCGGTAAAAAGATCAAACAGCTTTTCCCTAATCTTCAGCTGATTGTAACCGGTGGCGTCAATTACGAGCCCTATCGCGAAAAAATGGAAGAACTTTTGGGCGGAAAAGTAGACATCGTTCAGACATTTCCGGCATCAGAAGGTTTCTTTGCTTTTCAGGATGATTATACCAAAGAAGGGCTTTTGCTTCTGACCAATCACGGGATTTTCTATGAGTTTATTCTTTTGGAACAATATGGAAAACCAGATGCCCAACGATTGACATTAAAAGAAATTGAACTTAATAAAGATTATGCTTTAATTTTAACAACAAATTCAGGATTGTGGGCCTATTCTATCGGTGATGTCGTAAGATTTATTGATAAAAATCCCCACAGAATTCTGGTAAGCGGAAGAA
Organism: Chryseobacterium sp. LJ668; assembly: GCF_019613955.1. Taxonomy (NCBI): domain Bacteria; kingdom Pseudomonadati; phylum Bacteroidota; class Flavobacteriia; order Flavobacteriales; family Weeksellaceae; genus Chryseobacterium; species Chryseobacterium chendengshani. The sequence continues at coordinate 1,083,481 of NZ_CP080443.1, forward strand.
CCAAACATTTTACCTCAGCGTTTGGCGAGCATGTTATTGCTTTTGAAGTAGAAGAAGCTATGAGGGCGACAGTTGAGAAATTTTCCGCTCAGATTACAGAATTCCACCTTGCTCCCGAAGTAAATCCTGAAGAAGGACTTCCCTACCATGAATGGTTTATAGAATTTGAAAAAGAACCTGAAAATTTAGATCAATTTAAAAATGAGCTAGATGATCAGCTGAGAAAACGCAATACATATTATGATGATTTGATTTCAGGAAATATTCTTCAAAAATTAAAAATTAGTAAACTTTCTAAAAATGCATTTCAGGAATATGCAAAATCTGAAGGTAAGCTGGGTGGTCAGAATAAAATTCCGAGGTTGGCAAATGACAGAAAAATTGCAGATATTTTGAAATTGTATAAAATTTAGCCACATTTTATTCATAATCAAAACGTATATTCAAAAAAAATGATAAATTTGGAAAACTAAAATTTTATAATGAAAGCATCTGTACTTTTAAAATCATCTTTATTAACGGGTTTATTTATCATCTCATCTTGTGCTACCACAAAGTACAGCGAAAATATTTCAACAAATAATTATTCTAATCTTGAAGCAGGAAAAATGTATGTGGTAACACCAAGAGACGGATCTAAAAAACAGACCATTCTTTTCAGAAACATCAGTGGTGACAATATAATAGGTACTGCCGGTAAAAAAGACAGCGCAGAAGTGGTAATTCCTAAATCTAATATTGCTTCTGTAAAAGACAGATCTCAAGGGAGAGTGGTAGCCGGTGCTGCCGTAATAGGAGCTGCAGGAGTTGCGGCCATCGTGATCAGCGCCATGAGAGCCGACTAAATAGACATTATCTTTCAGTAGGTATTTTAATTATCTTTTGAAAATTCAATATACTGATAGCCCTGAATAAATATTTAGGGCTATTTTTGCGGAATGATTTCTCTTCAGCCGCTTAAAATCTTAGAAAATATAGAATTCAGAAATCTTCTTACAGGGAGATTTTTTATTGTCTTAGCATTCAGAATGCTTGCTACACTACTCGGATGGTGGGTTTATCAATTGACTAAAGACCCATTTTCTATCGGATTAATCGGGCTTTCTGAAGTCATTCCTGCCGTAAGCTGTGCTCTTTATGCTGGTCACGTTATCGATATGAATGAAAAGAAAAAGCTGTTGCTGGTCTGCACATATCTCTATGTTTTTCTTATCGGGCTATTGCTCATTCCTGCTTTTTATAATAAGGAGCTTCATTTTTCAGGACACGAAATCACTTATTACATTTACGGCGTTATTTTTTTTACGGGAATTGTAAGAGCGTTTATCGGTCCGATTGTTCCATCAATGATTCCAAAAATTGTTCAGAAAGTAAATTTACCAAGCGCTATCACACTCAATCAGGGTACTTTTTTAATTTCTTCGGTCTGCGGGCATGCTGCAGGGGGATTTTTAATTGGCTTGGTTGGAGTCAAATGGACCTTGATTGTTATCATCTCTTTGATTTCTGTTGCATCTATTTTCTTCTGGCAGCTGAATAAACAGTTTTCAGAGCATAAAAAAGATGAGATAAAAGTTTTCGAGAGCATGCGTGAAGGAATTTCTTATATTTTTAAAACGAAAGAGATCCTGGGAGCACTTTGTTTAGATATGTTTGCGGTACTTTTCGGTGGTGCAGTTGCGATGATTCCTGTTTTTGCAACCGATATTCTCAAATCAGGTGCTGAAGGTTTCGGATTACTTAATGCAGCATCAGATATTGGCTCGATGATTATCATTATGACGCTATCTGTCATTCCTTTAAGAAAAAACCAGGGCAAAATTTTACTTTGTGTAGTGGCCGGATTTGGGCTCTGCATTATCGGTTTCGGGCTCTCTCAATATTACTGGCTGTCTTTTATGTTTCTGGTTTTAAGCGGAATGCTGGATGGAATTTCGGTGGTTATCCGAGGCACAATTGTACAGCTGAAAACGCCAGATCATATCCGTGGACGTGTTTTGAGCGTCAATTCTATTTTTATCATGTCGAGTAATGAGATGGGACAATTTGAAAGCGGTCTTGCTGCAAAATTAATGGGAGTTGTACGCTCGGTTGTATTTGGCGGAAGCATGACATTACTAATAGCATTGGTGGTCGCAGGTACAAATCATAAATTAAGAAGAATGCAATATTAGAAGGATTTATACGTTTTATTGAGATATATCTTAACAACTTCAAATTTAGCTTAATATTTTTTATATATTTGTATTAAAAATTTTTCAAAAATGAAAAAAACTCTACTCGTTTTTCTGTTGATATTCTCTCAGATATTTTTTGCTCAATCAGACTGTCCAACGGCTATTACTGTTTGCGGTAACTCTGGTGTATCTTACACCCCGTCAGGACCAGGAAATATTTTAGAAGATTTAGGAGGGTGCCTCTCTACAGATGAGCACTATTCTGTATGGTATACATTTACCATTGCAACTTCTGGAACTTTAACCTTCATCATTGATTCTAATAATGATCCTGATGATTATGATTTCGGAGTGTATGGCCCAAACAAAACCTGCGGAACCTTAGGTGCACCTTTACGATGCAACTATGCAGGATCTAACCCGCTGGGAACAACCGGATTAACCTTAACGCCACCATTCACAGGATATTGGAGCCAATACATGGATGTGATTGCCGGCGAAACTTATTATCTTGTTGTAGATAATTTCTCTAAAAGTGCTAATGGTTTTTCTTTAACATGGGGTGGGACTGCTACTCTTGCATCTCCATTCAACGATCCTGCTTTAATCACAAATCCGTTTATAACACCAGGACTTCCTAATGCAAATCCTGCATCACCAAACGAAGTTATTATCTGTTCTAATCCGGCAACTTTTAATTTTTCTTCATTAAACGCAGGGATTATCAATGGTAATACAAATTTCACCGTTTCTTATCATCTTAATACAAATGATCTGTTGACCGGTAATTCACCTATTACAACACCAATTGCTGTAAACACAACGGATACCTATTATTACAGTATTAGTTATACAGACCCTGTAAATCCGAATAATCCTGTTAACAAGTGTAAACAGACTGGTAGTTTTAAATTTAAAGACGGAAGTATTGTCGCAACTGACGATACATTAACCGAATGTAATAATAACAATGAAGGAACAGCTGTATTTAATTTGACTGATGCGAATGTAACTACAATTGCAAATGCAACAAAGAAATACTATTCATCAATGTCTGACCTTAATGCAGGCATTAATGAAATTACAAACCCTTATCAATATTTATCCGCAGGAGGATCAGCATACGTTCTTGTAACTTCACAGTTTGGCTGTAAAGATGTTGCTGAAATAAAGCTCAATTTCTTCCCTGTAGTTGTAGTAACGGAAGCAACCTTAAGAGCCTGTTTCATTGAATCAAACCCTTCAACAGGTTTATTTAACCTAACGAATGCCAATGTGACATTGCAGACAGGTACTACTAAAAAATACTACCCTTCAGCAACGGATGCAATAAATCAGACAAACGAAATTCTTAATCCTACAAATTACGTTGCCCCAAATGGTGTCATATATGTAAGAGTGACCAATGGAAGCGGCTGTTACACTGTTGCTAAAGTTACTCTTGTTGTAATTCCGCCGGTATATTCTACAGTTCTGGTTGACAAAGTGATCTGTATTGAAGATAAAACAACACTAGACGCAGGACCCGGATTTAGCGCTTACGAATGGAGCACCGGAGCAACCACTCAAACCATTACCAATGTTGGAGTCGGAACTTATTGGGTTAAGCTGAAAACGGGAGATTGTACTTCAATGCAAAAGGTAAAAGTATTTGCTACTGAGCAGCCTGTGGTTTCTAATATTGAAATCTCAAACAACAACATTACAGTAAATGTCGTAGGTGGAACTCCTGCATATCAGTATTCTCTAGATAATGTGCATTGGCAGGATTCTAATGTATTCAACAATCTTAACAGGGGTGATCATACTGTATATGTAAAAGATTCTTACGACTGTACACCTATAGAAATTAATATTCTTGTACCTAATCTCATTAATGTTATTACTCCAAACGGAGATGGTGTGAATGACGTAATTGATTATTCTGCATTAGCAAACAGAAGTAATTTGATTCTGACCATATTTGACAGATACGGAACAAAAATCCACCAGGCAGACAAAACAAATGGTTTCAAATGGGACGGAACAATAGCCGGGAAGAAGGTTCCAACCGGTACATATTGGTACTCTGTAACCTGGAACGAAAACAATAAAAACAGTACTCCAATCAAATTTTCTGGTTGGGTAATGGTGAAAAACAGAGAATAAATATCACTCTTATAATAAAAAAATCGCCCTAAAAAGCGATTTTTTTATTTCTAATGACTAATTGTAATATTTTAATTAAATTTGCTATAAATTCATTTCACATGAAAAAATTATTACTTTTTTTTATTTTAATCACATCACAGCTTTATTTTTCGCAATCAGATTGTACATCAGCAATTCCTGTCTGTGGAAACTCTAATATTTCTTACACACCTTCCGGACCCGGAAATGTTTTAGAAGACTTGGGAGGCTGTTTAACTGATGATGAAAACTTCTCTGTTTGGTATACTATTACAGTAGCTACTTCCGGTACATTGGCTTTTACAATTGATGCCAATATTAATACAACTGATTATGATTTTGCTGTTTATGCTGCCAATGCAACATGTGCAGCTCTAGGACCACCAATCAGATGTAATTTTGCAGGTTCTTCCCCTACAGGAAATACAGGATTGGAGCTTATTCCTACCACATCTGCATATTTCGAAGACTATTTAGACGTTGTTGCGGGACAGACCTATTTTCTGGTTATAGATAACTTCAGTAATGCTGCCAATGCCGGGTTTTCTTTAAATTGGGAAGGTACAGCTACCCTGACTTCTCCTTTTTCAGATCCTACTTTAACACCTAACCCTTTTATTACACCTGGTGTTCCGGCTGCAAACCCAGCCAATCCGAATGAAATTCTGAAATGTGCGTTACCGATGCAGTTTGATTTTACAACACTTACAACAGGAATTTTAAACGGAAATGTTAATTTTACAGTTACCTATCACAATACAAGTAACGATGCCATTACAGGTAATTCACCACTTACTGTAACTACCGTTGATGGTACAACTATCTATTATTACAGACTTAAGTATCAAGATCCTACAAATCCTAACAACCCTGTAAACGGATGCTTTCTGACTGGTAAATTCAAATTTAAGCAAGGTAATATCGTAGCTACCGATGCAACAATTACAGCATGTAATACAAATGGATTTGGAACAGGGACCTTTAATCTGACGACGGCTAACGTATTTACTGATCCCACTGCAATAAAAAAATATTATCCTACATTAAATAATTTGAATGCAGGAACTAATGAGATTACAAATCCTACAGCATACATCTCTACTGCACCAAAAACAGTTTTTGTAAAAGTGACTTCTGTGGAAGGATGTACTGATATAGCTGAAATTACCCTGCAGTTTTTACCTCCGCTTCCTGTCAACAATGTCAGTTTATTTACCTGTAACAATAACAACACAGGCAGTGGCATTTTTGATCTGACAGCAGCAATCGTATACACAGGTACAAATATTACTAAAAAATACTATCTGACTTTAGCTGATTTAACTGCGGGAATTAATGAAATTACCAATCCCACTGCATACACTTCTACAGTGCCTAAAAAGATCTATGTAAAAGTAATCAATAGTGCAGGCTGTACAGGAAATGGCGAAATTACCCTTGTTTTTTATCCTACGGTAATCGTTAATAATGCAACTATTGAATCTTGTTTTATACCAGCTAATATTTCTACAGCAGTTTTTGATCTAACAGCAGTAAATGTAACATCCCAAACCGGTGTTACAAAAAAGTATTACACCACTTTGGCTAATGCTACAGCAGAAACTAATGAAATACCTAATCCTTCATTATACATCACCACAAACGGTGAGGCGTATATAAAAGTATTTAATTCAGATGGGTGTTATTCTATTGCTAAAGTAACGTTGAAAGTTTTACCTCCTGTAAAATCTACAGTTTTAAAAGATAAAACCATCTGTATTGAAGACAGAACAACCCTTGATGCAGGGCCAGGATTTGATGGTTACGAATGGAGCACAGGCGCGACAACGCAGACCATTCAGGGCGTTCCTGTGGGAGCCTATTGGGTAAAGCTAAAGACTGGTAAATGTTTCACATTACAGCAAGTAAATGTATATGCTTCTCAACAGCCGGTTATTGCCAGCTTAGATATTACAAATAATACAATTACGGTAAATGCTTCAGGAGGAACAGCTCCTTACGAATATTCACTGGATGGTATTACTTGGCAGAACTCAAATGTATTTAATAATTTACCAAGAGGTGAAAACAAAATATATGTAAAAGATTCTTTTGATTGTAACCCTGTCATTGTCCAGATCACAATTCCAAACCTTGTCAATGCAATTACACCGAATGGTGACAACGTAAATGACGTGGTAGATTATTCTGAATTGGCATATAAGAAAGATCTAATTTTCACTGTCTACGACAGATACGGAAACAAAATCTATGAGGCCGATAAAATGAGAAATTACAGGTGGGACGGAACTTCAAGCGGTAAGAAAATTCTTACAGGAACTTATTGGTACACCATCACATGGACGGAAAATGACAAAACCAATACACAGACCAAATACAATGGCTGGATCGTGGTAAAAAACAGAGAATAAATAATTTTTAATATCATTAAAAATCACCTCAGCAATGGGGTGATTTTTTTATTAACAAAATCTATCCTTTATTAATAAGATGTAGAAGGGGGTTCTTTACAAAATGTTAGTTAATATTTTCAGATTATTTTTTTAAAAAACTATCTTTGCATTATGGCGCAGAAAGAAACATTATCATCTCTTACCCAAGGAAACTTTGCCAGAGAATTGTCTATTGCAGATGGAAAAATGCCCCCTAATGCAATAGATTTTGAAAGATTGGTGATTGGTACTTTTTTGATTGATAAAAAAGGACTTGATCATTCCATTGATCTTTTGACACCTGAAGTTTTCTACGATCCAAGACATGCGGTAATTTTCGAAGTTATTTTAAAATTATACGAAGGAAATCATCCTGTCGATCTAATGACCGTTATCCAGGAACTGAAAAAAACCGATAAGCTCAGCTCTGCCGGCGGAGATCATTACATTATAGAACTTACGATGGGTGTAAGCTCATCTGCGCATATCGAATATCACGTACGGGTAATTCTTGAAAAATATATTCTCAGAAGCTTAATTAATGTATCAGCAAATGTTATTGATACGTCTTATAAGGAATCGACTGACGTTTTTGAACTTTTGGATAAAGCCGAGCAGTCTTTTTTTGAAATTACCAACGGCACGATTAAAAAAGGTTTTGACACGGCAAATTCATTGGTAAAACAGGCAATTGATACCATAAAATCTTTAAAAGATAAAGAAGGAATATCCGGAGTTCCTTCGGGATTCGCCGGAATTGATAAAGAAACCGGTGGCTGGCAAAATTCAGATTTAATTATCATCGCAGCGCGTCCTGCTATGGGTAAAACAGCATTTCTTCTCTCTATGGCAAGAAATATTGCTGTAGGGCACAAAATCCCGATGGCCTTGTTTTCTCTCGAGATGGCATCTGTACAGTTGATCACCAGAATGATTGCTTCAGAAACAAAAATTTCTTCAGAAAAACTAAGAAAAGGGCAAATGAGCGACGAAGAATGGGAAAGATTGTTCTCAAACGTTTCTGAACTCGAAAACGCTCCCCTGTATATTGATGAAACCCCTTCCCTGTCGATTTTCGACTTCCGTGCCAAATGCCGGAGACTGGTGATGCAACACGGTGTAAGAATTATCATGGTCGATTATCTTCAGCTGATGACCGCAAGCAGCGGTGGAAAAGGTGTAGGAAACCGTGAACAGGAAATTGCAATGATTTCTCGCTCGTTAAAAGCAATTGCCAAAGAACTCAATGTTCCTGTAATTGCACTTTCGCAGCTTTCAAGAACCGTAGAAACCCGTCCGGGAAAAAGACCCCAGCTCTCGGATCTGAGAGAATCCGGAGCGATTGAGCAGGATGCAGATATTGTATCATTCATCTTCAGACCGGAATATTATAAAATTGCCGTTTGGGATAACGATGAAGAAGGACAGGAATCTTCCACCGAAAACCAGGCCGAACTGATCATTGCAAAACACAGAAACGGGGCAACAGCCGATGTGCGACTCTCGTTTATGAAACATTTTGCAAAATTCGGAGATCTTGATCCGTATGGAAACAATGATTACGGATATCCGTCTGCAGGAGCACAATCATCTGAGCCAAGTGGTTTCGAAAAAATAAAAACCACTATTCAACCGGGTGCTGCGTTTGATTTACCTGATAATTCTAAAGTTTCCGGCTCTTCAATGAATGATTTGGATGACGAAGACGATTTTCCTTTTTAAAGGATGAGATTAAGATTTTGCTTGAATTTGAATTTAATCAAAACTCACCTCAGCCTAACATTAAACCTTAGCTAAAGATTTTGAGAATCGAAATTTACACAGACGGTGCATGCAGCGGAAATCCCGGAAAGGGCGGATACGGCATCCTTATGAAGGTACCCGAAAAAAATTATCAGAAAACATTTTCAAAAGGTTTTAGAAAAACCACCAACAACAGAATGGAACTGCTTGCTGTAATTACCGCTCTGGAAAAACTGAAATCTACCGAAAATGAAATTCATGTTTTTACAGACAGTAAATATGTTTCAGATGCTATCAACCAGAATTGGCTGGCCGGATGGATCAAAAGAGGCTGGAAAAATGTAAAAAACCCGGATCTCTGGAAACGCTTTGTTGTACTTTTTAATCAGTATCAGCCAAAAATGCATTGGGTAAAAGGCCATGCCGGTCACTTTGAAAACGAGCTTTGTGACAAGCTTGCTGTAGCCGCTGCCAACTCTACAGATCTTGAAATAGATTCTTTTTTTGAAAATATTGACAATAATTCTTTATTTTAATTCAATTTAATTTTTGATAATTTTGATTTAAGACTAAATATTTTCATTATTCAATTTAATTTTAAAATATTTTTACAATATAATCAGTAATTTTTGCTAAATTAACATTAAATACACATTTATTTATCAGGATTTAATATCTTTACACGTCAAAATCTAATAACCTGTATAGATGAATAAAAATTTACTGTTTTATTTTACACTGATTCTTTTTTGTATTACCGGAAAACTACATTCCCAGACGTATCAACTCGCAGGTAATCCTGTAAATACGACAGGTTGGACTACTGTGGGACCTACTGTAGTAAATACAGATTTCGTTCAGCTTACTCCAGACACCAATGATCAATCGGGATCAATCCGGCTGAATAATCCGATCAACTTAAAATTTTGTGATAAATGGAGAGTAGAATTCGATTTCCGGATGGATTCTAATCAGACTGCCAATGGTGACGGTATTGCTTTTTGGTATTTAGCAAACCCGCCTGTTGCCAGTGTTTTGGGATCAGGACTCGGAGTTTCTCAGAATGCTGTAGGTCTTGTTGCCGGCTTTGATACTTATAATAATACCACAACGGCGGTAATGAGCAAAGTACATGTTGCTTATGGACAGGTTGTGAATACAACAGATGCCAACAATGTTGAGTTTTTCAATGTGGCCGGAAGTTCTTTTCATTCACCCGACTTAAATACTACTCTGCCATTTCAGGGACTGACTTATAAGCATGTCGAGGTTACGGCAGAAGTAAATCCTCTTGCACCAACCAGCTGGATTATACAGATAAAAATAGACGGCACGACAATTTGTAATCAGTCTTTTGCACCATCAGGTGCAGCGGCTGCAATGACTGTGGGATATTTTGGATTCTCTGCTTCTACAGGAGGAAACAGATCAAGACATTCTATTAAAAATGTAAAAATCTACACAGATAAAGTACCAATTTTACAACCTTCTGCTACACAATCTTTTTGCCCGAATCCTGCGACAGGTGCAGCAACAGCAAATTTAACGCTATTCAATCCGCAGTTTGTAGCCAATCCGGCCAATTATACATTTACCTACTCTGTGGGAGGTACGCCTATTACCAATCCTACGAATTACACTTTTACAGCCAATACAAACGTTAGCGTTTTTATTAAAGATAATGCAGGAATATTGTGTGATAATCCCGACGGACAGATTCAACTCACCTTATCACCTTTTACCGCGACTAATGTCACCATATCTGAATGTAACAACAATAATGCAGCTACAGCAACTTTTAATCTTACAACAGCGAATGTAAGTGCCGTTCCGGGTATTACAAAAAAATATTATAAAACCTTGGCTGACCTTACTGCGGGAACCAATGAGATCACCAATCCGACAGCGTATATTTCGGCACCGGGAATTGTTTATGTGAAGGTGACAACACCACAAGGTTGCAGCGGTAATGCCCAGATAACGTTAAATTTCCTCCCATTACCAGTTGTGACTGATGCTACATTGCAAGCTTGCTCTATTATTACAAATTCTACGACAGGTTTATTCAATCTAACTTCTGCCGTTGTAACTTCAGATATCGGTATTACTAAAAAATTCTACACCTCACTTGCAAATGCCTTAGCTGGAACAAATGAAATCGCAAATCCTATTGCGTATATTTCCCAGAGTACAGAGGTCTTTGTGAAGGTAACTTCAACAAACAATTGTTTTACCATTAAGAAAATTACTTTAAAAGTGATACCTCCTGTAAAATCCACCGTTTTACAAGATAAAATTATCTGTATCGATGACAGAACAACCCTTGACGCAGGACCTGGCTTTGACGGTTATGAATGGAGCACCGGAGCAACAACATCATCAATACAAGGAGTACCAATCGGGATGTATTGGGTAAGACTGAAAACAGGAAACTGCTTTACCATACAGACTGTAACAGTAAAAGCCTCCAACAATCCTGTAATTACCAGTATTGATATTAAAAATAATACAATTACGGTCAATGTTTCAGCAGGTACAGCGCCATACAAATATTCTTTAGACGGAATCAACTGGCAGGATTCTAATGTTTTCACAGGATTACCTAGAGGAGAAATCAAAATATTTGTAAAAGATTTTTACAATTGTGAGCCGGTGGAAGTACAGATTACTGTTCCCAATCTGCTGAATGCAATCACTCCAAACGGAGATAATGTGAATGATTTGATCGATTACAGTGCGTTAGCTTACAAGAAAAATTTACTATTTATTGTATATGATAGATATGGCAATAAAAAATACGAAGCCGACAAAATGAGAAATTTCAAATGGGACGGAACTTCCGGCGGCAAGAAAATGCCGACAGGAACATATTGGTATACCATTTCCTGGAACGAAAATGATAAAAACAATACCCTTACACAATACAATGGCTGGGTATTGGTAAAAAACAGAGAATAATCTATAACTAAAATCACTCCACATCCGGAGTGATTTTTTGTAAGCAGTACAATCAGTAAAAAATTTAATACAAATATTAAATATTGCTGAATAATTTGCAAAATTACCACAAATACGATATAATTTGTAAACACATGATACTTTTTAAACAATATCAATAAATATAATTCACTTTTAATTATTTATTCGAAATCAACTTTGTAATTAAATCTAATAACCATAACCACTACAATAAAATGAAAAAAACACTACTCTTTTACTTTTCATTAATTCTTTTATTTTTCTTTCAAAACACATCTGCTCAAACGTATCAGCTTACAGGGAATCCTGTGAACACTACTGGATGGGACATTGTGCCTTCTGCAGCAGTGAGCGGAGATTTTATAAGATTGACAGCAGACCAAACCAGCCAGTTCGGAGCCATAAAGCTTTCGGATCCTATTAACTTAAAATACTGTGACAAATGGAAGGTCGAATTTGATTTCAGAATCGACGGAAATGGAACAACAGCATACGGAAGAGGTGATGGTTTAACTTTCTGGTATCTTTCAAACCCGCCAACAGCATTTACTACAGGCGGCGGATTGGGAATTCCTGCTAATGCAAACGGACTGATGGTTGCGTTTGATATTTTCAACAACACTACAGAGGGACAGATGAGCAAAGTGCATCTTCTCTACGGAACCAACAATGTTCCTGCAGGAAATCCTAATATTGAATACAATGTAACAGCAGGAAGCAGTTTTCATTCTGCAGATCTGCAGACTACACAACCTTTCGTAGGAACTGCCTACAAGCATGTTGAAGTAAACGGACAGGTTGATCCGGCCAATCTCAACAACTGGATTATACAGATTAAAATAGATGGTGTCGTGATTACCAATCAGTCATATGCACCTTCAGGCGGAGCTATCGGAATGACAACAGGATATTTCGGATTTTCATCAGGCACAGGAGCTGCGAGTGCAAGGCATTCAATAAAAAATGCAAAAATCTTTATTGATAAAGTTCCTATTTTTCAAAGTACCATTACACCGTTTGTTTGTACCAATCCTTCTACAGGAAATGGTTTTGTGGATTTGACCTCGTATGCGTCACAGTTTGTCAATATTCCGAGTAACTATATCATCACTTACTATGTGTTAGGAAATGCAACGCCCATTGCAACGCCCAACAACTTTCAATACAGTGGAAACACAACGATTTCTGTAGTCATTAAAGATCCGACGTCCACATTATGCGACAATGGTGATGGGAGAATTATTTTAAATCCAACCCCGTTTGAAGCAGTTGATGCGTCGCTTACAAAATGCAATAACAACAATGCGGGTGTGGGAATATTTAATCTAAATGACGCTGCAGTCACCACATTACCCGGAGTTACAAAACAATATTATCCTACCCTTGCAGATCTCATTGCAGGAACCAATCAGATCACAAACTTTGCAGCATTTCCGGCAGCACAGGGAACTACCATACATGTGAAAGTGACGACTGCTCAAGGTTGCGTAGATAATGCGATAATTACCCTGAATACTTTTCCGCCAGTTGTAGTGAATGATGCAACTTTAAGAGTATGCTCAGAATCAACCAATCCTTCGTTAGGAACATTTAATTTAACAAATGCTAATGTAACCCTGCAAACAGGTATTACTAAAAAATATTATCCATCATTAACAGATGCAGTAAACGGCACGAATGAAATTACAAATCCTACCGCTTATACTGCTCCAAATGGCGTTGTATACATAAAAGTAATCAACGGAAATGGATGTTTTACAGTTGCTAAAGTAACATTGATCATTATTCCTCCAGTATATTCTACAGTTTTGGTTGATAAGGTAATTTGTATTGAAGATAAAACCACTTTGGACGCAGGATCAGGATTTACAGGATATGAGTGGAGCACCGGAGCAACAACTCAGATCATTACCAATATCGGAGTCGGAACTTATTGGGTAAAATTAAAAACAGGAGATTGTATCTCAAAACAGACTGTAAAAGTGTACGCTTCAGAACAGCCGGTTGTCACGTACGTTGATATTTCAAACACTACAATTACCGTGAATGTAAACGGTGGAACTCCGGCGTATCAATTTTCTTTAGATAATGTCAACTGGCAAGATTCTAATGTATTCACAAAAATCACAAGAGGGATACATAAAATTTATGTTAGAGATGCTTATGATTGCGAACCTATCATAGTTACTATTACTGTACCTAATTTAATCAATGTAATCACTCCAAACGGTGACGGACAAAATGATTACATCGACTATTCTGCACTGTCAGGTAAAATAGATCTTACATTTAATGTTTTTGACAGATATGGCTCAAAACTTCACCAAGGAGACAAAACCAACCGATACATCTGGGATGGAACTGCCAACGGAAGAAAAGTTCCTACAGGAAGTTATTGGTATTCTGTAACATGGAATGAAAACAATAAAACCAAAACCCCAATCAAATTCTCAGGCTGGATTATGGTAAAAAACAGAGACTAATTTTCTTCATATTTTATTATATTGTTTCACTCCCCTAAAAAGGAGTGATTTTTATTTCTGAAATTTAAAAATAGAATTTCGGTACAAAACGCTCTTTATTCACATTTCAATTCTTAAATTTGTCTTTATGAATTATTTGGAAGCTTTAAGCAGAAGATATTCTGTGAAAAAATTTAATCCCGAAATGATCATCCCACAGGAAACCCTTCTCAATATTCTTGAGTCCGGAAAACTCGCAGCGAGCTCTCAGGGGCTACAGCCTTATAAAATATTAATAGTTGAAAGCAAGGAAATGAAGGAGAAGCTGGTGCCGGCTTTCTATAATCCTTCGCAGATTTCTACCTGTTCGCACCTCATTATTTTAGTTTCAAAAAAAAACATGGAAGAGACGTATCTCGACGGATATTTCAATCATATCTCAGAAGTGCGTGAACATCCTGTTGAAGATTTAAGTTTATTCAAAAAAAGTATTACGAGTCATTTCAGCAGGCAGGAACATGACGACATCTTGAACTGGGCAGAAAAGCAGTCTTATATCGTATTGGCTAATTTAATGTATGCTGCTGCAATAGAAAATATTGACACCTGTCCGATGGAGGGTTTCAGGCAAGATCTTATTGAGGAAATTTTAAATATTGATTCTGAAAAAGAAAAAGTGACCGTAACGCTGGCTTTAGGCTATCGATCTGAGGAAGATCAGTTCCAGCATATGAAAAAAGTAAGAAAACCAAACGATAAATTGTTTAAATTTATTTAATTATTTAGACAAGTGTCTTAAAGCAAGAATATGATAAAAGCGGATGTATTAGTGATTGGTTCCGGGATTTCCGGGCTTTCTTATGCCATAAAAGTTTCAGAACAGCTTCCCGATGCCAAAATAATTATTGTAACAAAATCTGATGAAGACGAGAGCAATACTAAATATGCTCAGGGCGGTTTAGCAGTAGTTACAGACTCTAAAAATGACAATTTTGAAAAGCACATCCAAGATACGATGCGGGCCGGAGATGGTGAAAACAAAAGCGATGTTGTAGAAATGGTCGTAAGAGAAGCACCCGCAAGATTCAACGAAATTGTAGAATGGGGAGCCAATTTTGATATGAAAAATGGCGAATTTGCCCTTGGAAGAGAAGGTGGCCACACCGAAAACAGAATTGTACACCACAAAGATATTACAGGTTTTGAAATTGAAAGAGCTTTACTTGAAACTGCCAAAAGCAGTCCGAATATCGAAATTCTTGATCACCATTACGTCATTGACATCATTACTCAACACCATGTTCCGGGAAAAGAATTGAATGAAGGCGAAATCAATTGCTACGGAGCCTATATTTTAGACGAAAAATCTAAAATCATCAAAAAAATCACTTCAAAGATTACTCTGGCAGCCACAGGAGGAGCCGGACACGTTTATAAAAACACTACAAACCCTGTTATTGCAACCGGTGACGGCATTGCTTTCGTTGCCCGCGCAAAAGGTAAGGTGACCAATATGCAGTATTACCAGTTTCATCCAACTGCACTTTACAGCAAACTCGATGGAATGTTGTTTTTGATCTCTGAAGCCGTACGCGGAGATGGCGCAAAACTGCGAACCAAAAAAGGTCAGAAATTCATGCATAAATATGACGAGCGTGAAGAATTGGCCTCCAGAGACATCGTTGCGAGAGCCATCGATGCGGAAATGAAGGTGACGGGTGACGAATTCGTGGGTCTTGATTGCAGAGCAATGAACCACAAGAAATTTTTAGAGCACTTTCCCAATATTTACAAAAAATGTAAAGACGAAGGAATTGATCCTTTTACACAATTAATTCCTGTAGTTCCGGCCTGCCATTATTTGATGGGCGGAATAGAAGTTGATAAAGACGGACAGTCTTCGATAAACAATTTGTTTGCTGTAGGAGAGTGTACCAATTCAGGACTGCACGGAGCCAACAGATTAGCATCAAATTCTTTGCTGGAAGGTTTGGTTTATGGTCATAATGCTGCAATGAAAACCGTTGAATTATTAAATGAAAATAATTTTAATTTTGATGATCTGAAAGCCGTTCCTGAATGGAATGAAGAAGGCATGAAAATCATTGATGAAATGGTAATTGTTTCTTACCTCAGAAAACAGCTCCAGGAGATGATGAGCGATCTGGTAGGGATCGTGCGAAGCAACAAACGTTTAAAAATGGCTCTGCAGAAGCATCAGGAAATCGCTGCAGCGGTTGATGAGATTTACCACTACTCTATTCTTTCGCCTCAGCTTTCAGAATTAAGAAATCTGACCACCGTTGCACACCTCATTATTACCCAATCGATGGAGATGAAACAGAACAAAGGTGCGTTTTATAATAAAGATTTAGTACAAGCATAACTGATTATTTAAAAAAATAATGAAAAGACCCAACTACGCAACAGATAAAGTTTTAAAAAAATTCATTAAAAATGCTTTGGAAGAAGATATTCAGGATGGAGATCATTCAACCCTTTCAACAATTCCTAAAGATCTCGAACAGAGCGCCAAGCTCTTGGTTAAAGAAAACTGTATTCTGGCTGGTGTAGAATTGGCAGAAATAATTTTCAAAACTTTTGATAAAGATCTGAAAGTCGAGAGATTTATAAAAGACGGTGAAACAGCAAAGGCGGGAGACGTAGCATTTATCGTGACTGGAAGCGCAAGATCTATTTTATCAACAGAAAGATTGGTACTCAACTGCATGCAGAGAATGAGTGGGATTGCAACGCTCACTCAGGATTGGGATTCCAGATTGATAGGGACAAAGACTAAACTTCTGGATACTAGAAAAACAACTCCAAACTTCAGAGTTTGTGAAAAATGGGCAGTTGCCATAGGTGGCGGTACCAATCACAGGTATGGCCTGTATGATATGATCATGCTCAAAGATAATCACATCGATTACAATGGCAGCATCACAAATGCCGTGAAAATGGCTAAAGATTACGTGAAAAAAACAAAGAAAAAGCTTAAAATCGAGGTTGAAACCCGAAATCTTGAAGAAGTGCAGGAAGCTGTCAACGCCAAAGTCGACAGAATCATGCTTGATAATATGGATATTGCCACGATGAAAAGAGCGGTAAAAATAATCAACGGATCGTGTGAAAGTGAAGCTTCAGGAGGAATTTTACGAGATCAATTAAAAGAAATTGCTACCACAGGAGTTACTTATATTTCCGCAGGTGCATTAACGCATTCAGCTAAAAATATCGATTTAAGTTTAAAAGCTGTTATGTAAAACATTATATTTTTAATAAAAAGAAGTGCCATTTGTTAAATATTAAATAATATGATATTTTTCACGTCAAAATTCATAAATTCTATATATACCTAATAACCAATGCATTAAGCATTATTAAGACTGATTAAAAATTAACATTGAGTTAATAAGAGTTAAAATTTATTTGCCGAATTTTGCGGTAAATTTAATTCTAACTATTACTTACGATTATGAAATTAATCAACAAATCGATGCTTTCTGTGGTAATCACACTTTCTACAGCTAGTGTTTATTACGCTCAACAAGTTCAGGATACTACAAAAACTAGGTCTAAGGATATTGATGAGGTAGTGTTAATAGGTGTTGCAGATATTGCAAAAGATAGAAAAACACCTGTTGCTGTTTCTACAATTAAAGAGGCACAAATCGTTGAAAGATTAGGAAACCAAGAATTTCCTGAGATTCTAAATACAACACCATCTGTTTATGCTACTAAAGGAGGTGGAGGATTTGGAGACTCTAAAATTAACATTAGAGGATTCGCACAAGAAAACATTGCTGTAATGGTAAATGGTATGCCTGTCAATGATATGGAAAACGGACGTGTTTTCTGGTCAAACTGGGCAGGACTTTCTGATGTTACTTCTTCAATGCAGGTTCAAAGAGGTCTTGGTTCTTCAAAATTAGCAATTGCCTCTGTTGGTGGAACCATAAATATTTTAACGAGAGCAGCCGATAAAAAAGAAGGAGGTGTCGTATCATTAACAGTTGGTAATGATGATTATCTTAAAACCTTATTTGCTTACAATACAGGTAAATCTGAAAAAGGTTGGTCTACATCATTTTTGATGAGTAGAGCTTCTGGTTCTACGTTTGCGAGAGGAACAGAATTTGAAGGATACAACTATTATTTTGCTTTAGGATACAACAAACCAGGAAGCAAGCATGATTTTCAATTTACAATCACTGGTGCTCCTCAGGCTCATAATCAAAGAAGCACTTTTTCAACTATAGCGAATTACATTAAATATAATTCTGATAAAGACGGAACTCCTGACACAAGATATAATGCAGACTACGGTTATTTGAATGGAGAAGAATATAGTTTAAGAAGAAATTATTACCACAAGCCAGTAATGTCGTTAAACTGGGACTGGAATATTTCAGATAAATCTAAATTAAACACTGTTGCTTATGCTTCATTTGGTAGAGGTGCAGGAACGGGAAATGTTGGAAATGTTGGAAATCTAGCAAATACCACTACAAGGAATTTAGAATCTTTTAGAACGGCTGAGGGAATTCTTGATTTTGACGCTCTTTCTGCAGCGAATGCAGCATCAAATGCTGACAGAGGTATTCTTATCAGAAACTCATCGATCAATTCTCATAACTGGTACGGAATCATTTCTAGCTTCAATCATAAAATCACTGATCATTTAAACTTTTCAGTTGGTATTGATACAAGATATTACTATGGTTACCATTACCAAGTAGCAAGCGACCTTTTAGGAGGTTCTTCATACAGAGATTCTGCTAATAGAAACCTATACGCTCCGAATAACAATAATGTGTTTGTACCTGGCTATAATTATGTTTCTAATACTTCAAAAGCAGAACCAAACTGGAATCCTTTTGGAGGGAAAATTGATGCTTTAGAAAACAGAATCGGATATAATAATGACGGTGAAGTTCTTTGGTATGGTGGATTCGGACAATTAGAATATTCTAATGATAAATTATCTGCTTTTGTATCTGGAGCTATCTCTAATCAAGGTTTCCAAAGAATTGATAACTTCCTTGTTGATGGAAGATCTCTTCTTAATGGAAACGTTTCAGGATATGCAACAAGCAATACAAACCCTGCAATTATTCAGCCTACAGCTTTAAATCCTGCTCTCAACACTAAAACAGGATTCAAAAATCTTATCGGATTTAATGCAAAAGCAGGTGCAAACTATAATATTAATGAATACCATAACGTTTTTGCTAATATCGGTTACTATGAAAAACAACCGTTCTTAAATTCGGTTTATCCAAATAACAAAAACTTCCTAAATCCAAACTTAACGAATGAGAAAATCTTTGGAGTTGAAGCTGGTTATGGTTTCCGTTCAGGAATTTTCAATGCTAATGTAAATATTTACAGAACTTCATGGAAAGACAGATTCCTTAGAAGAACAAATATTACAAGTCCTTTCATAGATCCAACAACAGGTCTTCCGGGCACAACAAATTCGGCATATGCTAATATTTCAGGTATTACGGAAGTGCATCAGGGAATCGAAATTGATGCAACAGCAAATGTTCACAAAATGTTATCATTTAACGGGATGCTATCAATGGGGGACTGGTATTACAAAGGTAATGCAACAAGTGATCTATTTACAGAAACTAATGATCCTCTCGTTTTACCAAGTGGCTCATCAAATAGTACAGTTTATTTGGATAATGTAAAAGTGGGAAGTTCAGCTCAGTTTACTGCAGCTGGAGGATTCACTTTCAAACCGACAGAATGGTTTGCTTTAGATGGTACATACAGAGCAGTTAAAAATTTATATGCTAACGTAAATCCATTAAACTTCCAAACGCAAGCAGCAGGTAATAAGGGTGCATTAGAACTACCAACATTTGGATTAGTAGACTTAGGCATTACATTTAAAATAAAACTTAAAAATCCAAAACAATACTTTACTCTAAGAGGTAATGTTTATAATTTATTGGATAAAGTTTACATTTCTGAGGCAAATACAAATATTCACGCTAATCTTACAGCACAGGAATATACGGATATCAATGGAGGAACACTTGCTTCTAATGCCACAAACTTTGCAACTTATCAGGCAGCTGGTAACTACAGTGGTGTTAACCAGACTAACCAAGTTTATTTCGGATTTGGAAGAACATGGTCTGGAACATTATCTTTCAACTTCTAATAAATAATAAATAAACATTAGATTTTATACATACCAAATCCCGGCTTTATAGCCGGGATTTTTTTATATTTGCAATCAACTAAAATAAATATTATGGATTTCAACTTTATGCTTCAGGCGCACCGTGGCTTTGCTTATTTAATCTTATTGGCAACTGCAGTTTTGGTAGTGGCGCTCTTGGTAACCATGTTTGGATACTCAGGAAAAATTTCTAAGCTTTTGAGAAAATCTACACTGTTTACAATGATTTTCTTTCATACGCAAGCCCTGATCGGATTAATCATGCTATTCTTTTTTTCTCCGGGATTTAAAGCTGCAAAAGAATCAGGTATGTTAATGAAAGATTCGGTTTTGAGAAACACCTATGTTGAACATCCTACCGCAATGATTATTGCTGCCGTTTTGCTGACCATATTCAATAAAAAACTGAAGACAAACGATAAAATCCAGATGAGCTGGGTAATCATCGCTTTTGTTGCAATTGCCTTAATGCTTTGGGCATTTCAGTGGCACAGACTTTTTGGAGCTTAATCTTAAAAATATGATTAATTTGATTTAACTGAGAACCTAAAAATTCTTGTGGGAGATTCAAATTTGTTAACCTTTAAAAACAATTTTATTCACTTATGAAAGTAGCTGTAGTAGGTTCAACAGGAATGGTTGGCCAAGTGATGCTTAAAGTTCTCGAAGAGAGAAACTTCCCTGTAACAGAGTTAATTCCGGTTGCTTCGGAAAGATCCATCGGTAAACAGGTGAAGTATAAACAGGTAGATTACACTATCGTAAGCATCGACGACGCTATAGCTGCGAAACCTGATATTGCTATTTTCTCCGCAGGAGGTTCAACTTCTTTAGAATATGCTCCAAAATTTGCCGAAGCAGGAATTACAGTAATCGATAATTCTTCAGCATGGAGAATGGATCCTACCAAGAAATTAGTCGTTCCGGAAATCAACGCACATGTATTGACAAAAGAAGACAAGATTATTGCCAATCCAAACTGTTCTACCATTCAGCTGGTCATGGTTTTAGGTCCGTTGAATAAAAAATATGATTTAAGGAGAGTCATTATTTCTACTTACCAATCTGTAACAGGTACGGGTAAAGCAGCGGTTGATCAGCTGAATGCTGAAATTGCCGGTGATGATTCTGTTGCTAAAGTTTATCCTTATCAAATCTTTAAAAATGCTTTGCCGCATTGTGATGTATTTTCAGATGACGATTACACGAAAGAAGAAATTAAATTGATGAAAGAGCCTAAAAAGATTTTAGGAGACGACACATTCAATTTAACCGCAACCGCAGTAAGAGTTCCGGTACAGGGAGGCCATTCTGAAAGCGTAAACATCGAATTTGAAAACGAATTTGAATTAGACGAAGTACGAAAAATTTTATCAGAAACGCCGGGAGTTATCGTGATGGATAA
This sequence comes from Chryseobacterium sp. LJ668, assembly GCF_019613955.1. Classification (NCBI taxonomy): domain Bacteria; kingdom Pseudomonadati; phylum Bacteroidota; class Flavobacteriia; order Flavobacteriales; family Weeksellaceae; genus Chryseobacterium; species Chryseobacterium chendengshani. The sequence continues at coordinate 1,105,050 of NZ_CP080443.1, forward strand.
CGTAAAAAACAACGAGTACCCAATGCCGCTCTATTCAGAAGGGAAAGATGAAGTTTTTGTAGGGCGAATCAGAAGAGATCTCTCGCAGCCGAAAACCCTTAACCTCTGGATTGTAGCAGACAACCTACGGAAAGGTGCTGCAACCAACGCTGTACAGATTGCAGAATACCTGGTAGCAAACAACTTAGTATAAACTAACAAAAAGAAAAGAGTCTCCAAAAGAGATTCTTTTTTTTATCAAACTATGAGCTCTAACAAAAACATCAATAAAGATAAAATAAGCTTTCAAAAATGGATTGCCGTTTTTGGGATCGTCCTTTTTGTCGCAAAAATTATCGCCTGGAAACTTACCAACTCAGATGCCGTTTTTTCTGATGCTATGGAGAGTATTGTGAATGTGATCAGTGCATTTATGGGGCTGTATTCCTTGCATTTAGCCTCAAAACCGAAAGACGAAGACCATCCTTATGGTCATGGCAAGGTAGAATTTGTCACTGCAGGAATCGAAGGCGCCCTTATCGCCATTGCCGGAATTATGATTATCTATGAAGGCATCAATAGTTTGGTAACCGGCAGAATATTAAATGACCTCGATTGGGGAATTGCCATCATTGCTGCGACTGCAGTTATCAACTATTTCCTTGGATATATTTCTATAAAAAAAGGTGAAAAAGAGAGCTCTCTCGTTCTTATCGCCTCAGGAAAGCATCTGCAGTCTGATACCATTACGACGCTGGGTGTTGTGATCAGTTTAATTATTGTTTATTTCACCAAAATCTATTGGATAGATTCGGTTGTTGCCCTCATATTTGGGTTTTATATTATTTTTGTAGGTTACAAAATCATCCGGAAATCCTTAAGTGGAATCATGGACGAGCAGGATCCTGAACTTTTAAACAATATTATTCAGCTTTTAGAAAATAATAGAGAAACAGAGTGGATCGACATTCATAACATGAAAATCCAGCAGTTTGGAGCGTCATTACATATCGACGCACACATTACGCTACCTTGGTATTACAGTCTTCGTGATGCGCACAAAGAAATGGAAAAAGTCATTCTTCTTTTAGCTAAAAATACCATAAGGACAGTTGAATTCAATTTCCATATGGATGACTGCAAACCCATCTCCTGCCCTATCTGTCAGATCATGGATTGCCCTGTCCGCGAACAACCCTTTATAAGAAGAGTTGAATGGACTGCCGAAAATGTAACCAACGTCGACAAACATACAGCAGAATAATTTTAGAAGCTATTCCTGCTCTATGCTCATACTCCTCACGCAGCCGCTTATATTGATATTACTTTTATATTGCCATCGCTTGTTGTGGGGTAACCGCTGCGATCCGGGCTATTGACAAATAGCACCAATAAATCCGTTGAGTAATAGAAATGATTAAAATATGTAAAAAGAAATATGTCGCTTTCTACGGGCTCAAATTTGAATTACTTAATACATCCACAAACATTTCGCTCCTACGGAGCTCAAAAAAAATATTTACTTTCAGAATAAAAGCATTTAACCTATAACGAATTTTTCAGCAAGATTTGTTTCCTGTAATAAAACAACGGAACAATCAGAAGTAAAATAAGAGGCTGAATAACAAACCTGCGCATATAAAAAGAAAAAAGATATCCCATTTCAAATCTGTCATAGATGCAGTAGAGATAGATGGGGAAAGTTATAATGAAAACAATAGCAATTAAAAGCACACCTTGTATTGTCCATTCTTTATTTTTAAACAAAAAATGAATGATAATACTTGAGAAAATAAGATTCAGGACAAATCTGAAAATATGGCTGAGAACCAGAATTCCCCATTCAAATTCCGGGAAAACAACATTTTTATTTGCCTCATGGAAATAATTTAGAAAAGGATCATAAAAAATCTGATCTTCCAGCATTCTCACCCCAACAAGCCCGAAAATTCCGGCTATAACGATCAGCCAGCTAAGAATTTTCATTTTTTAAAGCAAAAAATTTGATCCAAATTAGCCAAAGAACCACGACACTCCCATAAATAACAGCTGGAAACAGATAATCATGAGCCAGTTTATTGTATTCTGAATAATCCCGAGTTACAATATTAAGTCCTACAATTCTCAAAACATTCATAATGTAAAGAGCAAGAAGACCTGCAGCAACAAAAACGAAAGTTTTAGTCCCTTTATAAAATGCAAAAACAAAAGATACAAACAGAATGATGACAGACACCGCATTGCAACCCTCCACCATTCTCGTGACATATACTTTTTTTACATAGTAATAAACCTGTTCATTAGGAACGTCATTATACAATAAGGTAGGATATTGCAATTTGTTTTGAATAAACATCACATGGTCTGCAATAATCCGCGAATAAGGATCGAGGCCCTGAGCTTTAAAACTGTTCAGATAAAACTGATACACGAATAGCAGCACCAGATAAATGATGATGAAACGCAGCAGAATTCCCAAAACAGGCCTAAAGTCCTTTAGCATATTGCAAAGATAAAAAATCGACTGTAAATTAGTATATTTGTTTCATATTATGACTTTTGAAAATGCAAAAAGATTTTTTGAAAACCATTTTGGCGGAAAATCTACAGAATTTGTCACTTTAGCTCAAAGCGGTTCTGCAAGAGTCAATTTTCGGGCTCAAAATCAGACAGGGAATTACATTATCACTTACAATGAAAATATTCGTGAAAATGATAGTTTTCTCTATTTTTCAAGGGTTTTTTCAGATTTAAATCTTAATACTCCGAAGGTATTGAAGGTATCGGATGACAGAAAAATGTATATTCAGGAATATCTCGGGAATCATACGCTTTCAGAAATTATTTCTAAAGAAAATTTATCTGAAAATGTAGAATCTCTTGTAAAACAAACTTTGGAAAATCTTTTCGAATTACAAACGAAAACGCAGAAACAGATTGATTTTACTCAAACCTTTGAATACGAAAGTTATAACGAGCTTCCGGTAACACATGACCTGTATTACTTCAAAAATTTCATTGCCGATGTTTTGGAGCTTGAATACCATAAGTCGACCCTGCTGAAAGAATTTAAAGAAATTGTGAACCTCATCGAAAATCTTGAGCCAAAAGGTTTGATGATTCGTGATTTTCAGGCAAGAAACATTATGGTGAACAATCAAAATGAAGTTTCTTTTATTGATTATCAATCTGCAATGAAAGGACCTTTAATATATGATGTGATCTCATTTCTGTTTCAGGCAAAAGCCAACTTTCCGGAAAATTTTAAAAATAGAATGCTTGAATTTTACATTCAGCAATTTGAAAATAAGGAGACCCAGTTCCAACTAAAAAAATCGGTAAGACCCATTCAGCTGATGCGGTTTCTGCAAGTTTTAGGAGCGTATGGTTTCCGCGGATTAATTCAAAGAAAACAACATTTTATTACCAGCATTGATAAAGGAATTGAAAATTTAAAGGAGTTTTCAGACGATTGGGAAGATATGAAAAATTATCCCGAACTGAAAAAGGTGATTAAACAGTTGAGTTTGGAGAAAACAAAATTAAAAATTGAAGAGATTTTACAGAGTTAAAGTCTTCGACAGTCTCAGAATGACACCGTTAAAATTATATTCATTTAAACAGTATTAGCACTGTCCTCCTGAGCGAGAAGCAGTCGAAGGATCTCTTTAAAATAAAATATAAACAATCAATTATAAAAAATATATGCTACACATAGACATCCACAGTTTTTCATATAAAAAAGGAGGAATTCCTAAAGACGATTCAGGAAATGGGGGCGGTTTTACCTTCGACTGCAGAGGAATTTTAAATCCGGGAAGAGTGGAAGAATATAAAATCCAAACCGGGAAAGATATCGGCGTACAGGAATATCTGGAAGCAAAAACAGATATGCCCAAATTTTTAGAACTGGTAAAAAGCATGGTTTCCATCAACATCGATAATTATCTGGGTCGCGGGTTTGAGAATCTTCAGATCAATTTTGGCTGTACCGGTGGACAGCACAGATCGGTATATTCAGCCATCAAAATCGCTCATTTTATTGAAGAAAAATATGGAGATAAAGTGGAAGTCAGCCTTCATCATGATGAGCAACATCAACTCAATAATAAATGATAATTGATAATTTATAAATGATTACTTAAAAACTATCTCTATCGATCATCATTCATCACCTATCAATTATAAAAAATGAAGGCATTAATTTTTGCAGCAGGAAAAGGCACCCGTTTAAAACCTTTTACAGATCATCATCCGAAAGCTTTGGCAAAAGTAAATGGCATTCCGCTTTTGGAAAGAAATATAACATATCTAAAGAGTTTTGGGATTACTGATTTTGTAATCAACGTACATCATTTTGGCGATCAGATTATTGATTTTGTAAAGAAAAACGACAATTTTAATTGCAGAATTGAAATTTCAAACGAATCTGAAGAACTTCTGGAAACAGGGGGAGGTTTAATCTTTGCCAAAAAATTTCTTGACCATGGTGAAGATTTTATCATCATGAATGCGGATATCCTGACCAACATTAACATCAATGATCTGGTGGAATATCACCAAAACATAAAAGATTTTGTTACATTAGCCGTGTCAGACAGAGAAAGTTCGCGAAAATTATTATTTAACGATGATATGGTTTTGAGAGGATGGCTGAATGTACAGACCGGCGAGCAGCGACTGGCAGAATTTAATAAGGGATTTAAACCTTATGCATTCAGCGGTGTACACTGCATAAATCCGATTATTTTCGACAAAATAAAACGTACCGGTAAATTTTCTGTGATGGAAGAATATCTGGATCTGATGAAGACCGAAAAAATTCATGGTTTTAAGCATGACAGTATTCTGATCGATGTAGGAAGGCCGTCATCAATCATAGAAGCCGAAAAATATTTTAAATAAAACAGAATGGGAATTGAAGGAAGCAGGGATGAGAGTTTACAAAATCCTGAATTAGATATCAACGAATCAATATTACACAACAGTTTCAGACAGAAAACATGGGATGAGATCGTGACCAAAGACAGCTGGATGGTTTTCAAGATCATGGCAGAGTTTGTAGACGGTTATGAAAGAATGGCCAAAATAGGACCTTGTGTTTCTATTTTTGGCTCTGCAAGATTAAAGTCTGAAAGTAAGTACTACAAAATGGCTGTAGAAATTGCCGAAAAAATTACAAAAATCGGTTTTGGAATAATAACCGGCGGTGGTCCCGGAATCATGGAAGCCGGAAACAAAGGCGCTTTCAATTCTGCAGGAAAATCTATCGGTTTAAATATTGATCTGCCATTTGAACAGCATTTCAACCCTTACATCAACAAAATGTACTCGCTAAATTTCGATTATTTTTTCGTCAGAAAAGTCATGTTTGTAAAATATTCTCAGGGTTTCATAGTGATGCCCGGAGGTTTCGGAACATTGGATGAGCTAACGGAAGCGATTACCTTAATTCAAACCAATAAAATCGGGAAGTTCCCTATCGTTCTGGTGGGATCTGAATTTTGGAGCGGTCTGCTTGGATGGTTTAAAGAAACTTTATTAAGAGAAGGAATGATTTCTGAAAATGATTTGGATCTGTACCGTGTGGTAGATACCGCTGACGAAGCTGTAGAGCACATCAGAGCCTTCTATGAAAAATACGCAGTCAATGTTAACTTTTAATTGGCATTATATTTGAGCCAGATATATTTACTAAGATGATTAACAATAATTTAAGATGAAAAAATTTTTATACATATCAGGTATTTTATCATTATTTGCATTGATGAGTTTCATGACTGCAGATTTCTTCTCATCAATGACGAAAGTAGATTATATTGACGGAAGCAAAACACTGAAATTTACCACAAAAATGAATACGAGTCATATTTCGGATGCCATCAAAATCAACCGAAGTACAGCGGGTTTTGAAGCCGAAGTAAAGAAATACGTCAATAATAATTTTGATGTTTATGTAAACAATTCTCCTAAAACTCTCACATTCACAGGAAGTCAGGTGAGTGGAGAAACAGTATGGGTTTATTTTGAAACAGGAGGCGTTTCTGATGTAAGCAGTCTTAAGATTAAGAATACCATTCTTCTAAGTGCTTTTCCTAAACAGATTAACCTCGTAAATATTGCCTATAAAGGAAATCAAAAAACCATGAATTTTCAACGTGGTAAAGAGACAAACGAAGTTTCTTTTTAATAAGAATTTATATTTATATAAAAAAACCACCGCAATTGCGGTGGTTTTTTTATAATGACCTCATAAAAAAGGCTGCCTTTATTGGCAGCCTTAAGAGTATTTAAATTAGAATATTACTGAGCTTGAATATTATCTAATTGAATGGTAGTTGTAACACCACTTCCATTTCCTGTATATTCAAACAAGATAAATCCGTTACCTGTTACAGATGCAGGAATTGTGTATGTACCAGCCGGAGCTAATGTTCCATAGCCACTTATAGGTGCCTGAGGAATTGTAAATGCTGATGTAATATCTGTTTTTGTCGCTGCTGTAATGTCTCCAAGCGGTGTATAGTTGGTTGTATAGTAAACCTTTAAAGCATTACCGTTCCAGAATCCAACATTTACATCAAACTTAAATGTACTTGCAGCCGTGAAGTCTACAGGAACTGCAAAATAAGTCACATAAGGACCTGATCCTGAGTTTGCACCTAATTGAATATATTTATTGTTGCTAAATGTCTTTAACTGCCAATATCTGTTTCCTAAAACCGGATCATTAACATATTTAGGATATACCTCAAGATTGGTAGGTGTTAAAGAATAACTTTCAAAATTTTCGAGGAAAGAACCAGAATAAGCAATTGCGGCACCTCCTTTCGGTGGAGTAGAATCTACTCGTGGTCCTGTAAAAGCAATATCAGATGCGCTTCTGATTAACATTTGCCAAGATGTATTGTATCTGCTTACTACAAAAGTAATGTTTCCGTTTCCTGAAGGTAAAACCTCACCACCTGTTTTATAAAAACCAGAATTTCTGATTACTGTAGAATTTCCAAGTTTATCTTCAATATTTCTATCTGTATCCAAACCTTGTCCTGCAGCATCATAATCAATAAATTTTTTCTGAACGGGGAATATTTCTGCAATAGTAAACTGTACACCAGGAACAGTTACCAATGTATTGATTAAATTAGGGTTTTTTGCGTCTGCCAATGATGTAAGAACAGTTGGAGTGATTTTTTGGATATCAAGACCGTTTCCGTTACAAACACCAGATACATATCTTCCTACAAGCGCCTGAGGAATTCTACCTATGGCAAAAGTAGGATCTTCTGAACCTAATTTTACAGTACCTCTGTCAAGGCCTAATCTCAGACCTTTAGCATTTATTCTGATATGAGCTCCGACCGGATAGTCAGCAAAATTACTTGCCTTATCCACTTCAATTTGTAAACCAACAGTAGGATTTACAGTTTTGTCCTGGAAAGAAATAGTCTTATAAAAATTTCCTTGTTCATCAGAAGAAATAATGTATCCATCAAAAATCTGATCTGTTGTAATCAGTTTATAACCATTAGCAGGAACTTGTGCTGCAAAATCAGCCATTGTCATCGTAGGCGCAGCAAACTTGTTTGTACATTGAATAGGAGGTGTTTCCCACTCATCATTTTTCACGCAAGAAGACACAGCAGACAGTACACCTACTGCTACAAATGCCGTTTTTAAAAATTTAGCGATATTATTCATTTTATTTTATTTTTCTGTTAGAATCTAAATTGTAAGTTAACAAAATATGAACGTCCTTGAGTATACCAATACTTCGGACCAAAAGAAGGCGTCGGACTATAGAAATCTGCCGCAAAATCTGCCGCTTTGGTTTCTCTCGTCTGCTCGAATCCTCCGGTGATGTATCTTTTATTATCTAAAATATTGTTCACAGATGCGGTAAGCAATAAGTAATATTTTCCAAATACAAATGATTTTCCTGCATTAGCATTCAGGAAAAATGCTGAAGGCAGCTTCACCGGTCTTAGCATATCTCTTACCTGATCATTGTCAAGTCCTAAAAATGGTGTGCTAGAGAACGGATTTTGAATAAAATTATTGGTTCTTAAAGCAGGAGATGGGTCTAGATAATTATCGTCCAGATAATTCCAGTTTGCACCTACCCACCAATATTTAGGATTGTTGTAACGTAAACCTAAAGAGTATGCTTGTTGAGGGGTACCTCCCTGCTTGTAGTTTTTGATATATGCTTGTCCAAACGAAGTAACGCTGCTTCCAGAGGCGTCTGAAACCAAATATACATCAGGATTATTACGGTAGGTAAACTGACCGTAGCTTGCCAGACCTTGTAAAGACAATGTCGGTAAAACCTTGACATCAACACCTAATTCTGCACCCATGTTTCTTTTCTCAACATTTGACATTACCTGGGTTACAAATGCGCTCTGAACCTGAGAAACAGAACCGTCGGGATTGGTATTGTTTAATTGAATACCATCCGCAAAGAACCTCTGTACGTTCGTTTCATTCTGAGTATCAACTAAATAACCTGTAGCTCTTAATTTAAGGAAAGGAGTACTAATTACATAACTCAAATCATTTGCTGTATATACTGTACTTCTGATACTTGGATTTACCAAAGCATTAACTCTTGGGTTGATAAATAAATCTTCTAAGAATGGCGCCTGATTGTACATTGCCCCGTTATATACCAAGAAGTTTCTACCATTGATACGGTAAACAACCTGTGCTTTTAGTCCAAAATTCCAGAAGTTATAATCTTTGCTTTTTCCTTCTGAATTTTCGTACAAATAATGCTTAAATAAGCCTTCTCTGTTTGAGGTAGAATATCCTGCTAATGCAGAAACAAATACATCAAAGTTACCGGTAGACAATTTCAAGCCCGGGTTTATTTTAACATCCTGTCTTCTAATGATATAGTTGTAAGTCATACGATCACCTACTTTTACCTCAACATCAGAATCATTTGTATTATAAAATCCTGTAGAGCCCGGCCTTGCAGATTCTTTGAACGGATCTACATTGATTGCATAATCACCTCCTAAAAGATCTTTCATCTCACGATACAATTCAGATCTGTAGTTTTGATAAGAAGCATTTAGAATAAATTTTGTACGGTCATTAAAATTATAAGTGTAGTGAGTTCCTGCGTTGAAGATTTTATCATCACTTACATCATCTACCATATAAACTTTAGATCTTTTACCGCTCAAATTATATAAACGAGACATTTCTGCCTGATCTACAACATCATTTTTCTGATTATTTTCATATAATCTGTCCCAATTTATCTGCGTTATAGAAGGATCACCATTTAACCATCCCTGTAAACTTGTATTATAAGCATCGGTTAATGTAGTATATAAAGCAGGATTTAAACTGTTGTTGGTAGCATTATAAATAATGCTGTTGATATAATAGCTTGGTAAATTTCTGTAATATTGCGGTGAAGGGTTTGTAACACCATTCCAATCTAGGCGCGAACCCCTATCTTTTCCAAATTGGTATGAGGCTGTTGTCCAAAGACTGGATTTTGTATTAATTTTCCAGAAATCCTGAAGTTGAAAAATAGGCTGAAAGCCTCTTCTCACCCTTTCACTTCTTTTCTCACCATCCTGATAACCCCAATAAGAATTATAATGCACACCTCTGTAATCATAAACCTCTTGAGTACTTGGGCTTGCCGTAGATCTCCTGTATGGTGAACCAATGAAATTGAATGTCATTGAATGCTTATCATTAAACTTTTTCTCAACTCCAAGATAAGTTCCGTATGCATCATAGAAAGTTCCTTCCTGAATACCCTCTTCTGCCCATCTTCTTGCACCCATCACTGTAAATGCCCAGCCTTTGCTATTCATCCCAGAGGTGTATCGAAGAGAAGTTCTGTTTCTGTAGTTTCTGTTGGTAAGAGACTGGGTAAACTGAAATCCCTTTCTGTACTCACTAGCTTTTGTATTTTTATAAATCACTGAGCTATTACCACCAAAAGCATATTCTGACGGTGCGTGGTTCTGAGAAATTTCAGGATATCTTGTGATTTCATTTAGGCCACCCCAATTGCTGAAGTCTACACTCCCGTTATCAGATTTTACCATAGAAACACCATTCATCATGGTTTCACCTGATCTGCCGTCGATACCTCTCGGTCGGAACCAATAGAATCCTAAATCAAACGCTGCAATTCTACTATAAACATCCATAGAAGATTGCAATAATCCTACAGTAGATGCTTGGCTGCTGTCTTCATCGTCATCATTGCTGTCGATAATTGCCAATCCTTGATCTGCAGTAGTAAGACTAGAATATAATGTAACAACTCCTAGATCTTTTCTTTTTTCATCGTTGGCAACATCAAACTCCATTACTTTTGTTTCGTAATTGGGTTTGGTAATGACCAGTTGGTAATGCCCCGGCTGCAAATCGACAAGCTGGAAATAACCAATCTTATCAGCCGTTACATCATTTTCTGCCCCTTTTACATCTACTTCTGCCTGCTCAACAGGCTTTCCCTGAGAATCTTTTACATAAGCAAAGACGGTAGTCTGCGCAAAGTAAAAAGATGCCGGAAGTAAAGTAAATAAAGAGACTAAAGATAGTTTTTTAATCATGCGTGATGTACTTTGTTTTAATACTTTTAATGTTCATTTCCAAAAGGTTAAAAACTTTGGGGGCACAAATTTAGTAAAAATTTGTATTTAATAATTTATTTAACGTTATGATTTCTTAATATTGTTAAATTTCTATAATATTTCACAAAACTAGCTCATTTTAAAATGATAAATTTACATTTAATTAAAATGGCATGTATTAAAAATAAGTAAATTTGCGGATTAAATAATTTTAATATTCTAAGATGAGAAAATTTTTAAGTTTGGTGGCAGTTATTTTTTCGGTAATCGCGTTTGCACAGCAGGGAAAAATAAAGAAAGTAGCTACTGTAGGATTTCTGAATGTAGAAAACCTTTGGGATACGATTCGTTCAGCTGATTATATAGACGGAACAAAAGACAAAACAAATCCTGCTTTTCATAGAAGCATTCCATTAGATTCGGTTAAATTTTTAGAAGCCGAAAAATATGAAGGACAATGGAGTGACGGTTTGTTAGCGGGTAAAAAAGCGGTAAGGTACCAGAGCGGTTCTGAAGAATTTACCCCTCAAAGCGGAAAAAACTACAATACAAAGATTTATAAGAAAAAATTAGAAAATGCTGCAAAAGTAATTGCCGAATTGGGTTCTCAATACACAAAAACGGCTCCTGCAGTAGTAGGACTAATTGAAGTTGAAAACAGACAGGTAATTCAGGATCTCATAAAGCAACCTGTTTTGGCTAAATACGATTATGGAATTGTACATTACAATTCTTATGATTACAGAGGGATTGACGTTGCACTAATTTATCAAAAAAGAAGATTTACATTAACCAATTCTCTAAAAAAAGAGCTGAAAGTTTACGGCGAAGACGGAAGAAGAGAATACACCCGAGACATTTTAGTTGTTACAGGTTTCTTGGATAACGAGAAGGTGGCTTTCTTTATGAATCACTGGCCTTCAAGAAGAGGTGGTGAAGCAGTTTCTCTACCTAAAAGAAACGCTGCTGCAGCATTGCTGAAACAACAGATGGACAGCATAAGAACGGCAGATCCTTCAACAAAGCTATTCGCAATGGGCGATTTTAATGATGATCCTGTAAGTGCAAGCTTAAAAAATCATTTGAACGCCGTTGCCAGTGAGAAAGATTTAAGTGATGAAAAACCATATCTGAATTTAATGTATCCATTATATAAGAAAGGAATTGCTTCTTTGGCGTATCAGGATGCACCCAATTTATTTGATCAGATCATTGTATCTAAAAATTTGGTTTTAGATAAAAACCCAAAGGAATATTCTGTTTATAAAGCTGAAGTATATGCTCCGGCATATTTAGTGAATAAAGAAGGAAATTATAAAGGCTACCCTTTCCGATCTTGGAACGGCGACCAATTCACAGGCGGTTACAGTGACCACTTTCCGGCATTTGTCGTTCTGCAGAAAGAACCATGATCTAAAGCACTCTTAACTGAGTGCTTTTTTTGTAACTTTATTTTTATGAAAAATTCAATTATAACAATATTTTTAATTTTAATTCCTTTCTACTCTTTTGCACAAAACAACAAGAAGAATATAAAAGAAGAATCTGTTATGCAGCCTGAGAAAAATGATGATGGAGATTGGGATCTTACAGTTATTGATACGCAGTTTGATTATTTTTTGAATGCTATTGCCAAACCGATCAGCCAATATTCTGAATCTTACCTGAAAAGCAGAAACACAACCCTTGTTACAGAATGGAATTCCTATTACATATCAGGAAAATATAGAAATGTAATAGAATCATCAATAGATTACAATCCAAGAGAGAAATATGGGATTAAGTTTGAATATAAACTGTATCAGGTTTTTGCCTACGTCAACTGGAAATACAAACTCAAAATGAACGGACTTAGCGCTTCAGATACTACAAGATTTTAGCATCAAAAAAGGTTCAGAAAAATTTCTGAACCTTTTTTATTTTAAAATTAAGATGATTATTATTTATTAAATAACTCTTCTACTTTATCCCAATTGACTACACTAAAAAATGCAGCAACGTAATCTGGTCTTCTGTTTTGATAGTTTAAATAATAAGCATGCTCCCAAACGTCTAATCCTAAAACCGGCGTTCCTTTGGCATCAGCGATCGGCATCAGCGGATTATCCTGATTTGGAGTAGAAGTTACAGATACAGATCCGTCCTCATTTTTAACTAACCAAGCCCATCCAGAACCAAATCTTGTTTTAGCGGCCTCAGAAAAATCAGCTTTGAATTTCTCAAGCCCTCCATAATTTTCAATAGCAGCTTTTACGCTTCCTACAGGCTCTTTGCTCCCACCAGGTGTTAAGATTTCCCAAAACAATGAGTGATTGAAGTGACCTCCACCATTATTTCTAACAGCCGGCTTTTCAACACCGTTTCTGCAGATATCTTCGATAGATAATTCTGCAAGATCAGTACCTTCAATTGCTTTATTTAAATTATCGATGTAAGCTTGGTGATGCTTTGTATGGTGGATTTCCATAGTTTTTGCATCAATTGTCGGCTCTAAGGCGTCGTACGAGTATCCTAATTTTGGTAGTTCAAATGACATAAGTTTAATTTTTAATGTTAATATGTAAATTTAGCTAATATTTAAGCCAATAATAGCAATTGAATATTATTTTAATAAATCTTTAACATTGATGAATTAAGTTTATTTTAAACTATCCAATATTACTCCATTCCCATTTTTCTCCATCGAAAGTTGATGCATAAGTATTACCATCTTTTCCGGTAACAAAAATATTTATCATATCATGAAACGGTGAAATTGCTGCAATTGTAGATCCTTCTTCGAAAACCAAATCTCCTATTGGCCACCATCCTGCCCAATCGTTATTGGTTTGTGGTCCTTTTGAGGCAGTCCATACTCTACCATCCATACCTACAGCAAAAACATCAAGATGTTCTGGGGTACGACATGCTACTGAGACAGTGGTTCCGGGTGTAAATTCTCCTGATAAAATTTTTATCCAGCCTTGCCAACCTTCACTTGGGTTCCACGTAGCTGTATAAGCGTTGCCACTAGAATCTATCGCAAATAAATCTATATAATTTTCTTTTCTTGAAATTGCGGTAATTTCGATCCCCGGTATAAACTGGTCATAATCTGAGAAATGAAACCAATCTGTCCATGAAGCAGCCGGATCATAGCTTATTGTGTGCACCTTACCATCCAATCCTGTCACAAAAATATCTAATATGCCTGCAGATCTCGAAATGGCAGACAATGGTGAACCAGGTATTGCATCGATCCCACCAAGTGACCACCATCCTGCCCAAACATCATTAGTTTGAGGTCCTTTTGCGGCCGTCCAGATCTGACCGTCCGTTCCTACACAGAAAATATCAATGAGATTTTCTCCTCTTGACGCTCCTGCCACTTTAGTACCTATAACAAATTGCCCATTAAGCACGGGTTGCCAATCTCTATATTCACCAAAAGAAAACCCATCAATCTTCTTTGTCAATTCTGTTACTACACTGGTATGCCAAACTCTTCCGTCTAAGCCTATTACTAAAATATTAAGTTCACCATTATCAAAGTTACCTACCGTACTTACAGGAGAATCTACAGAAGCCATACCTTTTGTATCGCCCCATTTTCCGGAATTTCCCCATTTTCCGGAATTCCAGTAAAAACCTATTTTATTTTGATCATTTACTTTATATACTGTACTATTGGTAAATTTGCCATGCTTTATTGCTGTAGGGACTCCCCTTCCAATACCCCATTCTAGGACTGCCTCTATTTGTGCTTCATATTGCCCGTGATGCCCGGTCCATGTCAAAATATGTCCTGTGTTACCGTTTTGATAACCACTGTATGGGATGGTATATTCTATTGTTATAGGCTTAAATAATTTTGTACCCGAAAACAAATCTTTGAACCATGCGTAGAGTTTATCAAAAACATACGCCACAATTGCACCGACAACTGCTCCTACAATAGCGCCGGCAACTGTTCCGATTGGTCCGAGTGTGCTCCCTAAAATCGCACCTGCTTTTGCACCCAGAAACGCACCTGCCGTAGCTGCTGCATATTTTATTATTTCTTCTTTGGCTTTTTCGGCGATTTTATCTATTAATTTGATCAAACCTTCCGATGAACGAACAGACATAGCGACTATAACCGTACATTTTCTCGGCCATCCTTTTCCATAATCAAGATTAAAATTGACCAGATTTTTAACATCTCCTCTATTCTTCCAATTGACCAGATTTTTATTATCCCATCCTCCTTCTAAATCTAATAAAGGAGATTGGCGCGCATTTCCAAATGCATCAATTCTCACAGCCTGCATATAAACATGATCACTTCCACTGCTTGTAAGTCCTGTTTCTTCAGCGCAGTAAAGCTGATTGACATTCATAGTCAAATTAGAATTACCTTTATTATCAAAATCAACATGTAGACTTAATGGTCTTAATTCAGTATCAAATTCGTTGAAAATTTGGTTTACAACCGAATGAGTACTTTGCAGATCAATACTTCGAAATAAACTTTCGTCAGAAACTTTTGGGATAAAACCAGGCTGGGCAACTTTTTGCATTCCAGCCTTTAATTCTGCTGCTGGTATTGTATTAAGGTAATTTTTTATGGCATGCTCAAACGAATCATCGCTTGCAGGCATCTGGTATTGGCTGGGGTTTTCACAGTTGAGTAATGTTCGGTATGAAGCGGAAATTACTGCATCACTAATTTTATCTGCAACAGAAACAAATTTTGGATCTAAATCTTCTGATGCAATTGTTCTAAAATTTTCCATAACAATTAGTTTAATTTTTTATTAAATATAAAAAACATTTAACATATTTATTGATATTTATTCAATTCTTTAGAAAAATAATAATCAGATTTACAAATTATAAATAAAAAAAACCGCTATGATGCGGTTTTTATATACTTTTATGGATGTAATTTCTTATCTATTCATAGACATCAGAAACTCTTCATTGTTCAGAGTTCCTCTGATATTTTTATTGACAAATTCCATTGCCTCAATAGGATTCATTTCTGAGAGATACTTTCTGAAAATCCACATTCTCTGCGAAGTAACTTCATCCAGCAATAAATCATCTCTCCTTGTGCTTGAAGATACCAGGTCAATCGCAGGATAAATTCTTCTGTTGGCGATTTTTCTATCTAATTGAAGTTCCATGTTTCCGGTACCTTTGAATTCTTCAAATATAACCTCATCCATTTTAGAACCTGTATCAATCAATGCTGTGGCTATAATTGTTAATGAACCTCCATTTTCAATTTTTCTCGCTGCACCAAAAAATCTTTTCGGTTTATGGAGAGCATTTGCATCTACACCACCCGAAAGAACTTTTCCGGACGCCGGAGTTACGGTATTGTAAGCTCTGGCCAATCTAGTAATTGAATCTAGCAAAATAACTACATCGTGACCACATTCTACCATTCTCTGAGCTTTCGCTAAAACAAGGTTGGCAACTTTGACGTGTTTGTCTGCAGCTTCATCAAATGTTGAAGCGATTACTTCTGCATTGACACTTCTTTCCATGTCGGTAACTTCTTCAGGACGCTCGTCGATCAAAAGTACCATCATATAGACCTCTGGGTGATTGGCAGCAATGGTGTTGGCAATATCTTTCAACAACATTGTTTTACCGGTTTTTGGCTGGGCAACAATCATTGCTCTTTGCCCTTTTCCGATCGGCGCAAATAAATCGACGATTCTTGTAGACATCGTAGAATTATCTCCTGAAAGGTTAAATTTTTCTTCCGGGAAAAGCGGTGTCAAATATTCAAAAGCAACACGGTCTTTGATAAATGCCAAATCGCGTCCGTTAACTTCTACCGGTTTTAATAAAGAAAAATACTTTTCACCTTCTTTTGGCAAACGCACAATACCTTTTACATTATCGCCTGTTTTTAATCCGAAATTTCTGATCTGTGCGGTCGAAACATACACATCATCCGGTGAAGATATATAGCTGAAATCTGAAGAGCGTAAAAACCCGTAGTTATCCGGTAATATTTCTAAAACCCCTTCAATACTCACCAATCCGTCAAAATTGAATTCCTTTCTTGACTCAGATTCTTCCTGTCTGTCAGAATTTCTGTTCTGATTTTGGTTGGGGTTCTGATTAGGATTGATATTTTGGCTTTGGTTAGGATTTTGGTTAGGATTCTGATTATTATTCTGATTTCTATTTTGAGGATTTCCAGCATTTTGAGAATTTCCGCCGTTTTGCTGGGAATGATTCGGACCTTTTTGATTTTGAGGCTGATTTTGCTGTGGTCTCTTTGGTCTTTCTTCTCTTCCTTGTAAAGGTGCCGGAGCATCTTCCGAAGAGTCTGATTTTATTGGAGTTTCCTCTTTTTCCTGAGATTGATTTTCAGGTGCATTTGTATTTGTAGTAGGAACTCTTTTTCTCTTTTGTTTTGATGTATTACTTGCAGGTCTTTCTTCAATAGAACCTTTTGCAGGCTCTTTTACGATTGCTTCCGCTATAACTTCCTTGTCCTCTGCAGGCTCTGCAATTACAGCAGGTTCTGCATCCGTCGGAGTTTCTGCTTTTGGTCTTGAGGGCTTTTTGGTTGCCGGTTTTTTGGGAGCAGTTCTCGCCACTTTTTCAGCTGCGGCAGGTTTTTCATCAGTCTCAGTATTGCTTTCGGTCGTATTGAAGTAGTCTTTTGTAACTTTAGGGTTAGAAGCCTGAAAATCAAGAACGGCAAAGATTTTATCATTATCGTTGCTGTTTCTTGCAACCTTAACGCCCAAATCTTTTAGGATTTTAGCCAATTCCGTTACGGATTTTGACCTTAACGTTTCTATGTTAAACATATTTAAAGTAAAATGTAATTAGTTGTGAGTAAGAAAAGTAAGTCCGGTGACTTTTGTTTTCAAGTACATTGTATATTGCAAATCTACACTTATTTTTGAATTGTGCAAAATTTATGTTATTTTTGCTGTTGAATTTAGATTCTATGTTACAAAGAATACAGACTATTTGGATTTTGCTATCCGTTTTAGCAGCGGCTTTCCTATACATTACAGGACAGGATGTAAAAGTTTTCGGAAATGTCCCGATCATAAGCATCTCATCAATTGTTTTGGTTTTGGTAGGTGCATTCAGTTTGTTTAGCTTTAAAAACAGAAAAAGACAGATCATGCTGAATAATATCAGCATCATTATAAACGCTTTGTTGATTGGTATATTGGTGTATTGGGTACAAAACTTATCCGGAGGAATAGATTTTCCTGAGAAGGGTATTGAGCCGGTTTTCCCGTTGATTGCGGTAATCTGTTTGCTTTTGGCAAACCTATTTATCAAGAAAGATGAGAGGCTCGTAAAATCTGTAGACAGACTCCGATAACCTTACAATGATTTTTTTTGAGTAAGAACAGCTTCTTTTTGGGAGCTGTTTTTTGTTTTCTCATTGTCACAAAACTACATATTGATGAAGATTCGCTCATAGGTGTTAGTTTTTATTTTAAATTTGCTGATCTTTTATTGTTTTATTTTAAGATTGAACGCAACATTTTAAATACAAGAACGACATATCAAATTAAAAATATTTTATATATGAAAAAACTACCTTATCTTATCTTGTCTTTTCTTTCGACAACAGCTTTTGCACAGGACATCTCGTCAGAAAAAGTAAAAACCGTAATTTCTATTCTTGCTTCCGACGAAATGAGGGGCCGCGAAATCGGAACCGCTGAAAATGACAATGCTGCCAATTATATTGCAAAGCTTTTCAAAGAAAATAATCTAGAATACTGCACAGGTAATTCTTATCTCGTTCCTTTTGATTACAAGGGAAAAACGGCTTACAATGTATGCGGAATTAGAAAAGGTAAATCCGAAAAAACGCTAGGCTTTTCGGGACATTTTGACCATATAGGAAGCAATGATAAACCCGGCGATAATATTTACAATGGTGCCGATGATGATGCCAGCGGAATTACAACATTGGCAGGGATTGCAGAATATTTCAAAAATAAAAAACCAGAATTTTCAATGGTTTTCATGGCATTCAATGGTGAAGAGAAAGGAATGCTGGGATCTACAGCAATTGCCGCAGATAAAAATTTAGACAAAATATACAGTAATTTATCTGCACTTTTCAATTTCGAAATGGTAGCAACAGAATCTGAATTTGGTAAAAATGCAGTGTTTATAACCGGTGACGAGTTTTCTGACCTCGACGATTTATTTAATCAAAATGCAGAAAACGGCTTAAAAATTTATCCTGATCCTTATGCAAAAGAACAATTGTTTTACAGGTCAGATAATGTGAGTTTTGTGAAGAAAAAAATAATTGCCCACTCTATTTCGACTGCTGATATGAGTAAAATTAAGCATTATCATCAGGTTAATGATGACATCAACATTGTTGATTTTGAAAACCTTACATTACTCATTAATAATTTCGGGAAAACTTTAGAAAAACTGACTCCTAAAAATTTTAATCCGAAGTATACTGATAAAGTAAAATTCAATTAAAAACGTCTTATCATTATATTTTAATTAATTTTGCTATCCAATTATACTGAATGAACGAATATAAAAAAATATTAAAATTCGCAAGACCACATCAGAAATATATTTACGGAAGTTTATTCTTCAATTTGTTATATTCTGTATTTCAAATTGCTTCATTAGGGACTATTTTACCTGTTTTAGGAATGCTTTTCGGCACGATCAAACCGGAAAAATACAAATCTGCTCCTGTTTTTTCCGGTGAGATTTTAGACTTCTTTACATATTTGAAAGAATATTCCAATTACTATGTACAAAGTCTGGTAACACAGCATGGCGCTTTGCAGGTACTTGCATGGTTGTGTATTATCACAGCTATTATGTTTTTACTTAGAAACATTTTCAGATACCTTGGATCATTTTTGCTCATTAATTATCGTGTAGGAGTTACCAAAGATCTTCGTGGGGCGATGTATCGTAAAATACTTTCACTACCGGTATCCTTTTTTACAGACAGCAGAAAAGGTGACATGATGTCGCGTATGTCAAATGATGTAGGCGATGTGGAAGGTAATATTTTAGGAAGCTTAGTAGATTTGATTAATGCGCCCTTCATGCTAATCAGTACATTGATTACTTTATTCTTTCTTAGTGCAGAGATGACTCTTTTTTCGCTTTTGGTATTGCCTGTAATGGGTACTATGATTGCTTTAATCGGGAAAAGCCTTAAAAAAGATTCTCACGAAGCCCAGCATGAGATGGGAAATATTTTTTCTATTGTTGATGAAACTCTGAAATCCAATAAAGTAATTAAGATTTTCAATGCAGAAAAAATAATGGATAACCGTTTTATGCAGTCGATGCAAAAATGGATCAACAGCTCAATACGATTGGGAAGAAAAAAGGAATTGGCGTCTCCAATGAGCGAATTTTTAGGATCGGTAACCTTTTTAATCATTGCCTGGTATGGCGGAAAACAGATCATTGTAGAACAAAGCATCTCACCAGCCGATTTTCTTGTTTTTCTGGGTATTTTCTTCCAGATTTTACCTCCTGTAAAAAGTTTATCAACTTCTATATCTAATGTTCAGAAAGGTGAAGCTTCTTTACACAGAGTTTTGGAAATTCTTGATGCGGATATGAAAATCGAAGAAATTGCAGATCCGGTTTCCATAGATAATCTGGATACTCATATTCAATTCAAAGATATTGGCTTCTATTATGATAAGTCTAATCTGATTCTAAAAAACTTTAACCTGACCATCCCAAAAGGAAAAACAGTAGCTCTTGTCGGGCAAAGCGGAAGCGGAAAAACCACCATCGCCAATCTTTTAGCACGGTTTTATGATGTTTCTGAAGGCGAAATTTTAATTGATGAAACCAACATTAAGCATTTAAAGCTCAAAGAATACAGAAAGCTATTAGGTATGGTCACTCAGGAGTCTGTTTTGTTCAACGATACGGTTTACAACAATATTTTGATGGGTAAACCAGACGCAACAAAAGAAGAGGTAGTAGCTGCCGCTAAAATTGCGAATGCAGACCTTTTTATCACCCAGCTAGCAAATGGTTACGAAACCAACATCGGAGACGATGGCGGAAAACTTTCCGGTGGACAAAAACAAAGAATTTCTATTGCCAGAGCAGTTTTGAAAAACCCGCCGATCATGATTTTGGACGAAGCAACGTCAGCATTAGACACAGAATCAGAAAAATTCGTGCAAGATGCCCTTGAAAAAATGATGGCCAACAGAACATCATTAATCATCGCACACCGACTTTCTACCATCCAAAAAGCCGACTGGATCGTTGTTATGGAAAAAGGGGACATTATGGAACAGGGGACTCACCATGAATTGATGGCGAAACGCGGAACATATTATAAATTGGTAGAGCTTCAGAATTTTAATTAAAGGTTTCTAAATTAATTAAATGAACTCGATACAAGAGTATTTCTTCAGAATTGACGAACCTGAAAGAAGTACTCTTTTGTTTTTAAGAAAGAAAATTCTAGAATCTGATCCTATAAATATTACCGAAACATTGAGCTTCGGGCTGCCTTTTTTTAAGTTTAAAAAGAAAATGCTCTGCTATCTGTATTACAGCAAAAAATATAGGAAACATTACATCAGCTTTTATCACGGCGACCGACTAGATCACCCGGAACTGATCTCAGAAGGCAGAAAGAAGTTTAAAATCCTTTTGATTGATATGAATGAGGATTTGCGTGTTGACTTTATTTTGAGTGTTATTGGTGAGGTTAAGGAGTTAAATAATATTTGAATTCAAATATTATTATACGAGCAATTACAATTTATCTAATTCTACTTTAATCATATTCAGCCATCTAAGTGCATCTTGTGAGTTTTCAAAATATCGGTTTGCCTCATCACCAACTTCTACCCAATAACTATCAATACCGTTTATCAATCTCTCAATATCTACTATTAATTCTTCTATTTTTTTGTAATCATTATTCAAAAAATGCTGTAGTACATATTTAGACACGATATCTTCATCGGTTAAGTTATCCAAATCAGAATCTGGAAAATAACCTCCAAAAAACTGAAACAAGTTGGGAAAATCTTTTATAAAATTCATTTATTAATGTTTAAATGCGGTTACGATAAAATATCCACTACCCATTTTTCCTTCATCAACGCTTTTATTGTCAAAAGAAAAATACAATCTATTTTATAATAAAAGCCCTCGCAATTACGAGGTTTTTGTGTTATATACCAGCACGAGCGAGACGCTCGCGCCAGCGTGGGGTACCACCTTAGGGTCCACATATTTTATTAGGATCAGGTTTTCCATCTCCCGGACCACCTTTCTTTTCTCCCATCATTCCTGAAGGATCGGCATAGTTGACAGTATCGTTCCAAACGAAAGCATACGGAGAATTCGTAATTCTTTTAACGGATTTACCTTATTCTATTGGTTTCATTAGTAAATTCTAATTACGTCATTCTATCAAGTAATTTCAAAAATTTGAAAGTTTACCCGGATTTCACTTATTTTTTCAATAAACTTCTGAGCTAAAAATTCATCTTCAACATTTAGAATAACTTCATCTCCATTTAAGATAGAATCCACATTAAATTCTGCATCTCTCAAAGAAATGCCAAGTATATTAATTTGTAATTTTGTAAGAGTTACCTTTTCAAACCCGGTTTTCCAATCTTTTAATATTATTTTCATTATTATTTTACTTTAATTGTTATAGGTGTTGGAACTAATCCTTTATATTTACCTGTGGTTCTTTTCCCTCGTTGGATAACTACATTTTTTACATCAAAATATTTTGTCACTTCCGTTGGCTTCTTTTCTTGTAGTTCCTCTTCGTGCTGCTACTTCTGTAGCCACTACCTTTAGTTTCCTGTGATCCTGTCTTTTGCTTTCCATTAGGATCAATATATTTAATTGGATTTTGATAAGTGTAAATATAAAGGTTTAAATTCCCCCAGTAGAAAACTCCACCATTGTGCTGTCCGTCTCCGTAAAACTCCGTTTCCATCACTGGATTATATACTGCCAATGGATCGACACCATACCAAATACTTAATCTAGGATTATAATACCTAGCCCCGTAATAATACAGTCCCGTATCATCATCTAATTCCTTGGCATTAACTTAAATGGATTATCATACGAGCCATTCATCTGCTCCATCATCGTTTCTCCGAATGGTAAATTTAGGAAAAATTGGGTGGCTTCTGATTGAGAATTGGTTACAAATGTTGCCGTTCCCAGATAGTCCCCATGAAGATAATATAAATCAGGGCTCCAAGTTCTTTCTCTTAATTACACAGAAACATTTTGTCTAAGATCTTTTTTTTCCAGATACTTTTGAAATAAGCTTGTGCATCTGCAGGTTTCGCAGAAGGTTTTTCATCTTCTGCTCTGTTGGTGTACAACACTGAAGATCTTCATATCTCACTGCCTCATCCATCAGTCTGCTGATAAGTATTTGATTTCAGCAAAATAAAAGTTTGATAAATTAAAAACTACCACACGAAGGATTCGTGCGGTAGCGAGGGGTCTCCAAAAGTTAGACTTGAGAAAATTATGTGGATTCTGACTAAAAATTCATAATAAATGTTGCCGTTCCTTAGATATTCCTGCAGATAATAAAACAAACTGCCACACGAAAGGATTCGTGCGGTAGCGGGGTATATTCAGCTGTTTTGCTAGTATACAACACTGAAGGGTCTTCGTATCTCACTGCCCCATCAGTCTGCTCGCAAATCTTTTTGCGCCTTCAAAATAATGTTTGATAAATCAAAAACTACCACGAAAGGATTCGTGCGGTAGCGAGGGGAAAAAAAGATGCAATATCACGTTACACATCAGCATCTTTATGTATTAACAGGAAATGAAATCATTAAATATCGTTTTGCGCAGAACATCACCCAGCATTTCATTTCAGGGGAAGCCGAAAACCTGAACCAAGAGTAGGCACCAATATTCAATTTATCATCATGAAAAAAATGAGAAAAATCGCATTGCCCTTAGCAGTTTTGCTTTTAGGCGCAGGAAGTGCGTACGCTATAAGCGTTGTGAAGGAAAACAGTTTAGTGGAAAACGGTTATCGTTTTGATCCACTGGCACCTGTAGAAAAATGTATTATGACAGAAAAATCATGTCAGCCGGACGTTATTACGGAAGTGTGCACCTGGTCTGATGGGGTCAACACTCATAATCTCTTCGAAAATGCAGGCGGAACCTCATGCGGTAATCCACTGTATGAAATTCCTAACTAATTAAAAAGATGAAGGGTGCTTAGCACCCTTCATTTGTTTATTATCCCATTCTCTTTTATCGTCCGTACAACGCATTGGATGCCTTATCTTGTGATGTGGATTCATTGGGTTATCTTTTGCATACGCACAAACCTTAACTCTGAATAGTAAGCCAATATGAAAAATCATATTTGTAAACGACTAAATTTTCTTTATAAGTTGCAATGAAATGGATAAGTGATATTATTCTGTCATTTTAAATTTCAGTCAATGGGATGTCGACATATGAATCAACATTTATTTCCAAAATAAAATCTATAATATCATCTACATTAGTTTTAGGACAACGTTTCATTTCGTCCCAAAGAGGTTGTTTTGGATAAAATGAAAGTTCACATTCGTAATTCTTTTTAAATATAATTACAAAATTATAATCAACAAATGATGAATTGACAGTTACCTGAGAAATATCACATCTAATCCTGAATGTGTCAATAGAAGTATTATTCACTACACTAAAAGTTATACATTTAAACTTTATATTACTTATTGCCAGTTTAAACAAAAAGTAATGATATATTTCATATCTGCTATCAGATAAAATCTTAGAAAGATATTTTATATAATTTACTGCAGTCGCAGTATCTCCAAAAGACTTGTAAGAGTTTATTTTGTTAAGATATTTTAGATTTCCTATATTACTAGAACTATCACCATCATAAAAAACATTGATCTTATTTCTTTTTCCTTGAATAGTTATATTTTTATAGGTGAAAATTAAATCGTCATCTGACTGTTTATAATTAAGATATAAATCCCAATCACCAATATTAAAAAGTGCATACTTTAAATCTTCTATCATAATTTTGTTTTATCAATATATAGTTTTCCTGACCTATAAATTCTAAATCCTCCATTCTTATCTATATCCGTCCAATTACCGTTACCATTTTGCTGAATTTGCATGGTACCCTTTTCAGTCATAGTAACATTATTTTTATCTCCTACAAGTTTTAATACAACATTATCTGTTCTCTTCTTATCTAAAACTTTGAATACACTTTCCAAATGATTTAATGTATCGGACTGAGATTTAAGTTGACTTGTTTTAATTTTTTTCGTATAATCATAAAACAAATTTAATCTGTCCTTCCAGCAATTATTATGAACTAAAATTCGTTTACTTGAAATATAATAATTATGATTGTCTTCAACTTCAAAATTATAAACTTTTTCATATTTGACTTTCCTAGAAATAGTAGAAATAGTAAATTCCGTCTGATCAAATAAAAATACTTTATCACCAATCTTTAAATTTTGTGCCTCGATCCATTTTCCGTCAATAAAAAACGGATGTTCTTTTGTACACTCAATTTCATCTTTACCAATACTAATTTTTATTATCTCAGTAGATACGCTGGTTGAAAGTTTTACAACGCTTTTCAATTCATTTTGATGAGTATCGTCATTAAATGACCAAACCTTATCTCCAACATTAATTTCTTCAATCTTTTTCAGTCCGCCTTCAGTAGATACTAAAGTTCCTGAAACAAAACATTGTTTAAAGGTTTCATTTAAATCGTTAGGCAAAGGCCTGCTTTTTAAACCCGGAAGTTTTCCTTCCATCAACTCTCCAACAATCACAAAACCTCTTAGAGGCGTAGCGGATAAAATAGCTTTATCTGTTTCATCATCCATGTGTCGCTGTTCCCACCGATATACTTTTCTACCAACCTTTGTTTCATGTATCCAATTCTCTAAATCGTTGATTAAAGATGGTAAAGTTTGTTTTCCATTAGGATCAATATATTTAACGGGGTTTTGGTAACAATAGATATATGGATTGAGATTTCCTAAATAATACACACCGCCATTATGTTGTCCATCTCCATAAAACTCCGTTTCCATCACAGGATTGTAAACTGCCAGCGGATCCACGCCATACCATATGCTTAATCGTGGGTTATAATATCTTGCTCCGTAATAATACAAACCAGTATCATCATCCAATTCCTTCGCATTAAACTTAAACGGATTATCATAAGATCCATCCATTTGCTCCATCATCGTTTCTCCAAAAGGTAAATTAAGGAAAAACTGCGTTGCCTGCGACTGTGAATTTGTAACAAATGTTGCCGTTCCCAGATGATCTCCATGCAGGTAATATAAATCGGGGCTTTGATATACTTCTCTCAGCTCAACAGATACATTCTGCCCAAGATCCGTTTTTTCGAGATACTTTTTAAAGTCAGAGCCTGCATCTGCCGGCTTCGCTGAAGGCTTTTCATCTTCTGATCTATTGATGTACAATACTGAAGGATCTTCATATCTTACCGCACCATTCATCAGTCTGCTGGCAAATCTTTTTGAACCATCAAAATAATGTTTTGTATACTGCCCTGTAGAACTCACCGTAAGATAAGGATTAGGATAGATTTTAAACTCAAATAGTTTTAAGTCATTAATTTCAACAGGAACCCCGTTTTGATAAAGCTGAGTACCAAAATCTAACCCGTATTTCACTACTCTTTCTCCTTTATCATCATAAGTATAGTATTGATACGTCCCGGTGTTGTCATTATAAAATGCTTTCAGACGTTCCTGCTCGTCCCAGTACAATTTCTTAGTTCCATTACTGTCATTATGATTAATAACATTACCGTTAAAATCATATTCGAATGTTTCTGAATTTCCTGTGTTATTATCATACACCTTTTCCAACTTATGGCTATTCTGCACATACTCATACTTATTTTCATATGTATTTTCGTGAACAATATTTTGATCTCTTTCATGATGCTGTATTTTTTGTACAATTCCACCTGAATCATTGTATCTCATTTCTAATTGGTAAGTTGTTGGAGCAATAAAGGTATTTTGAATGGGCTGTTGTTCGCCATCTAGAATAATCTTTTCTGAACCGGTACCGGTGAGTCTGTTCAAAGTATCATATCCAAAATATGATTGAAACGCTCCTCCCATACCGTTTCCGAGTGGATATGCTTCATTTTTAATTCTGGTGATATTCGAAAATTCATCAAACAGATATGAGTTATTTAACATCAAGTTATTGTACGAGTCATATAAATCAGTTCTTTCTAATCGCTGATTTTGCGAGTTGTAATAGTAATTTTGAGATGTTCCATTACCATATAATGTACCAGTACGACGCTCATAGTGGTCGTAATATATGTTCTGAATATAAGTCTCACCATTATTGTTATCTACGGATTTAAGATTTCCTCCCAAATCATAATGATAGGAAACAAGCTCATTGTCCGGATATTTGATCTTTGTGATCCGGTTCCAGCTGTCATAATTGAAATAGGTTTTGAAGTACATTTCAGGTATATGATGCCCTCGTATGATTCTCAACTCTGAAATCACCTCTCCCATTCTTCCATATTTGTACACAGTATCTCCAGTACCATCCACTTTAGCCACAAGCTTTCCTGCATTATTTCCTGCTGTATACTGGCCATATTGGTACATTACATTGTTAGGATTAGGGCCGCCGGAAGGAAGATCCGGAAGCTTTATTTCTGAAAGCCTGTTATAATCATATTTATATTTTATAAAATGGGTATTGATGCTGGAATCGTTTAGTAAGTTATCAGTCGTCAGTTTGACAAGATTACCTGCCGGATCATATTCATAACTCGTAATTCCCTTGTCAGGATGCCGTTGCTCTGTGCGTTTTCCGGCAAGGTTATATGAATATCTTATAGTCAACCCTTCCGGATCCTGTACCTCCATTAGTTCACCAATAGTGCTATAGTTAAAAACAGTAGAAAGCGGCTGTAAATCAAGATAATCGTTTTTCAAAACCACTTTTCCTTCTGCATTTGAATAGGACTCCGATTTTTGGTTGAGAAAGTTTTCTGTAACCTTCAAAAGATTATTTTCTATACTGTATAATCTATATTTTGTATTTCCCTGCTCATCTGTAGCAGAAATAATACGGTCTTTACTATCGTAAGATGATGATGTAGCAGCAGAACCTCCGCCAGGATTTAGATTTTGAATTCCTACTGCTTCAAATGATGGGTGTGACTGAAGGATTGTTCTACCTAAATCATCATATACTGATCTTCCAGACACTGATCTTGCTTCACCGTTGACTGTCTGAATATCTTTCTTCACCTGTATAACCCTACCTATAAAGTCGGCATATGTATCGGTCATGATGGTGTTATTGGCACCTGCATGTTCAGGATCGTAATTTGAGGTAGATGCTCTGTATATTTTAACCGTCGCATCGTTATTAGGAATTCCTGCATGATCGGTCCAGTAATTATATTTTACAGTTGGAACTGTGGAATTGGCTGCTATCTCATTGGGCCCTGTAATTGTTCTCGTCCTTCCGAAACCATCATAGTAAAATACCATTGCATTACCTCCGGTATCAACTTTTCTTATTACTACATCAAAAAGAGGGTTATACGTCGCTTTTGACTCTATATCGAAAATATCCTTCACTTTCGTAACATATTTTCCTGTCTCTAAATCGTCATAAGTATATTCTATCACATATCTCTGGCTGTTATTATTGTTCGGTGGATATGTTACTTTCCTGACATTTCCTACCGCATTGTATTCCACATCAGTCACAATATCCTGAGTTCCGTCAAAAGTTACATAACTGCCCACATCTCCTGTATAGTAGTTTATATTTTCGGCACGTCGCTGTCTTAATAATGTTGATTGAGTATTTCCCTCGTAAACTTCTATTTGAATCGGAATACCAGTGATGTTATTACCATAAGACTGATACGTAATATTAGAATTGTAACTTATTGAAGGACTTGTATACTGATATCGTCCCATCAAACCTAATGTTGTGTACTCGAATTGTTCAGTCGTTGTCAAATCTCCTCCCGATTCAAAAATTTTATTTTGTTTTTGGACCAACATTGCAGACGCCATCTTTCTTCCCTCACGGCCACCAATGTCATAATCAGTTCCTAGGTCTGAATTGATATCAATCTGGGTAGTATTAGTAACAAATTTGCGAAGCTTATATTCATAATTTACTTCTGACATGAAACTGCCACTTCCATTCTGAACGGTGCTTCTCTTTATAGTTCCGTTCATTAGATAGGTATTGTTATAGTAATAATCGGTAGATGTTCTCTCCACGTTATTACCGTTCATTTCCTGCTTGATCACTGTATCAAAACCAAAATCATCCCTTTCTCTTCTGTCATATTTCCGATTGAGGAATTTGTAATTTGTTACCATTTTACTTCCCTGTTCAGTGGTATAGCTCTGCGAAAAAACATCTGGGTTAAGCACACTGATATTATTAACTACTAATTTAGCGTTTGAACTGTTATAGTTTGCTCTTGCAAATTCATAATCCAGCAAGTATTTCCCTTTTGAAATTGTATTCGTGATGGATTTAAGTTTATTAGTCCTTCCTACTTGGGAATAGTTGACAATAAATCCGCTATTTGTATCCTGTACAAGATCGGTGAATCCGTCACCGTTCATATCTTTAAATGCCTTTCTTGTCTCAGATACATTCAATCCCAGGTTTACATTGGCTCCGGCTCCCGCTTTAACCCATAAAATCAGCACAACAACTGGGGGGATTAGCGTAATTGGTCCAAAATTAAACATGAAATTCCCTCCAAAAGTAAATGAACCGTTGAATGATCTCGTCTCATCAGCAAAATTGATATTTCCACTACTTTTCACTAAAGGAACAGCAGTATTAAACTTACTTCCGAGATTATATCGAACTTGAGTGGAGCCATTAGAACCAACTTCAAGAATGTCAATAAGACCATCACTATTAACGTCTTCATATACTACTTCTGCACTTCCAATGGAAGTTGAGGCACTTACACCGGCACTGATACCAAACCCAAAGCTGCTTAAAGCCCCAAGGTTAGCTGAAGATCCGAGACTTGTACCCAACGAAATACTAGGGCCACCTTTAGGATATGAGCTGTAGGTTATTAAGTTTTGAACAGGTGCACTGCTTTCAAGGTTTTTTCCTAAATTGATGGAACAGTTGATATATTGTGAACCTCCTCGATTTATTCTATCTGGTAGCCCATCGCCATTTATATCCATCCAAAACCCTTCGCCTCGATCGTATGAATTATAATATTGATTTAAGCTTGCTCCAACAGACGCGCCCCCTGACCAAGGCAAACCATTACTCGCCTGCGTAGTTGTTCCATTTCCTCCATGTGCACCGATTCGTCCTCCAACAGAGAATGCATTGTATGAAAATCCTGCAGAATTATTTTTTTGGTAACTCAATGAATTTGTAGGATAAAATCCGTAATTAACAAGTTGAACATCTTCTAAACTTCCTGTAGAATTAGTAAACTGAATAGATTGAGGATATACTAAATCAGGATAACCATCTCCATTCATGTCAGAAAAGGTCTGCGTTTCTATACTTCCAACCCCGGTCAGAACCGTTTCAGAATTTCCACCACTGACTGACCCAACACTTAATCCTTCAGTTGTATTTCTGGAACTACTTTTATGATCTCTGCTGATGGCTTTCATAGAAGTATCTACAGAAAGCTGTCCTGCAATATATGTTGTAGGCGTAACAACTGGTACATTTGTAACCGGATCAGTAAAATAATTTACATATTCATCAGTATTAAAACCTCCTGCTGCTGAAAACTGCAATGGTCCGGCGCCTATCCATTTACTTACATAGGTTTTTTTAAGTTGTCCCCTAATAATGTTTACCTTCATTGGCGCAACACGATCCGGAGCCAGACCTGCAGAAGGAATTGGCGCCATATTGAGAATACAGTCTGCTAATGCTGTTGGATCATTTTGATAGACCAAACATGGCTGATAGGTATTTTGCGGTGCAGGAGGAGTCAAAAAATCTAATGCACCGATTGGGAATCCATACTTATAATTTATAAGTTCACCCGGTTTGTAGAGAAATTGCCCCCAGTTATTATACAAAGTTGATCTTGAATTATACATGGCAGTATTTACTGCAGTTGCAGATGTTTCTCCGTAGATGTTAAAGTTATCATAGTATATTGTGAACGGATTCCCTGAAAAATATTCAGAATATCTATTAAATAAATTATAATCTCCTGAGGTTTTACAATAAACTTCGACAGTAACTAAATGGTTATTATTTGTACTTAAAAAATTTGCATAACCTGTATAAAAGTCAACTGGTACTACTCCATTAATAGGTTGAGTAGAAATCATATCTTCTTCTATTAGGTTTAGTGTATTATTTGCATCGGAAAAAACAACCCTTCTCTTGCCAAGGATCTGATTTCCTCTCTTTATAATGTAATAGAACGATCCAGTTCCTAAATTGTTATTATTAGTAATATTTTTATTAATCTGTATGCCAAAATTGTGAGATCCTGAAAGTAGACTGCCACTTAATATATTATTGATATCAAGTTTTTGCTGTAGTTGAGTAACTGCATAAGAAGGATATTCAGGAACTGCCAAAAATTCGGTAGTTAAATTTGGGCTATAATTTGTAGAAGCATTATAAACAACCCAGATCTTAGTGTTCCAATTTGCTGCTAAAAAATTAGTTTGAGAGTCTGATTCAACGATAAAACGCAAATAGACTGGGTCCGCTGCGCTTACAGGGAGGCTTATATTATGGGCTTGGGTTATCAAGTTTGTTGGGCCGTAAACTTCTGCAGGAATTAAAGGTGTAATAACACCAGTATTCACATTTTCTGTTACAATTCTAAAAGTTATATTATCTGTTAAAGAAGGAAAAGTTATACTTGGTACACCTATAGTCGCAATTCCCTGAGCATCAAGATAAATCGGTGCTGCTACATTATTAAGGAAAAAATTATCACTGTAATTACCATTGTTTAGTTGAAACTGATCCTGTGAAAGCTCGTAGGTGTTCGGAAGATCATTTCCTGTATTCTGATTAACATAAGTAATCATTGGATTGGAATCTATAGAAAAATCTTTTGTTGTATTTTTGTGTAATCTTACATAAATTTTATCTCCACTTTTTACAAACAGTCTGTTTGGACTATTGACGCCATTTGGAATACCATAATTAGGATCAAGAGGCAGCCCTTGCATTTGATAATAATAATCATTGTAATGATTGATTTCTATATTTTGAACAGGATCCGTACCAATAATCTCTTTTAAATATATTCTGGTATTAGAATAAACATTTGTAGTTCCACTATTTGGGTTGGGGCTTTGCATTTCTACAGAGTAGTACATCTTTTTTTCTGCTGGAGGATAAGGATCATACAAAATACCTGGTTGTGTAAAATATACATTATCAGTAAATCTTACATACCCATCTTTGGGAGCGATCCATACTTTTACAACATCAGTGATAGGTTGTGGAGTAAGTTCTTCCAATTCTTCCGGGCAGGGTTCAGTCATATCACTCCCAATGTCACCACACCATTTTACTGGAGCCTGTACCGCTTTAGCTTTGACCACCATGTTCTCTGTATATTCAGAATGTCTTGTCATTTCAGAAGTAGTGCCATTAAATTTATTAAACCATACTTCTCCGTTATGAACAATATCCATTAGTCCATCTGAATTGGCATCAGTCAAGTAAGTTTTGGTAGTTCCATTCGAAGTTGAACTTATTTGAGAACGACTGAAAACAATCGCACCCATATCCCATCCGCGACTATTGGTCGTTGTTTCTGTAAAGGAAAAATCGCCACCTATATAATTTTCAATTGGCTGGGATCCTGAAAAGCTTAAATTTCCCTGACTATCTAGTATCCCCTTATTTAAAAATAATCCTGCATCTGGTACTCTGGAAATCATATCCTGAATACCGTCTCCATTGAAATCAACGAGTTGCTGAGCATTCCTTGCTTTAGCTTTCGAAGTACCGAAAGGAAAACCAAACATTAAATGTCCGTACGGATCACTTGAAGGTGTGTAGAAATTCAATCCAACCGCTGGTCTAACATTTAAACCGGTTTCAGAACTTACATTCCCATTAATTTTTGAAGGTTTAAGTGTTAAAGCAGAAACAAGTCCAGAGTATGCTTCTTTATCATTTTGAAAATTAATGGTAGTATCAGGACCAAAGATCTTAACATTTCCCTGGCTATCTTTTACATCATTATAATAATCAAAAGTATAACTGTCTGTAATCTCATTACACGTAGGGAGAATACCACCACTTGGGCCGCCACCGCCGCCGCTTCCATCATCAATATCACGTATTTCTGATTTACTTGCGAGCGTTGTTGAACAAGGATTGTGTGGTACAATATAAATACGTTTTAATAGCGTCTTAAAAAATTCACCATCAATGTAATCCATCTTATATGTTCTGACAAGCTCAGTTTTATACTTAACCTGAATTTCTTTCAGCAGGTAAGGCTCTACCCTTTTAAACCCTTGCTTAGCATTACTGATAATATCTTTTCTCGTGATACCTGTTTCTTTGATAAAATTGACAGTGTAGTCTTTATTTTTACCATAAGCAATTTTCTTAATCTGATAAAACTGACCACCGCCACCTCCTTCATTAAAGTAAGTAAATTCCATGGTATTGCCATGTACGTCTTCAATCATTCTAAGACCCCAGTGGGAAATTCCTCCCGAACCGGACAGCATTGAATCGGGTGAACCACCGTAATAACTTTTTGTTCCGTCGGTAGAGGTAACCTTCCATGTGTAGTTACCCGGCGAATTACCTATTCTCTCAATGAGGGAAAAATCATGATTTTTTCTCAGATAAAATTTCTTTGCTTGACTGTTGCTCGGGTCAGTATATGCACTTCTCAACTGTTTTGCAGTGGTAATTGCTGTGTTATTCTCGCTGACATCATTATGTCTGTGTGGTAAATATTGATTAGGATAAACCAACATTTCTCCGTCTAAAGAGTAAAGTTCTGTTTCGCCGGTTCCGTCAAATGTAGGAACTCCCCATCTTGTATCTACGGTTATTGAAGACAAACCATTAATATTCCATCCATCTCCCATCCATCCGTTTCCACCACCACTGCTGTATCCTATAGATAGCGAAGGTTGAAGTCCACCGAGACCGCTTGGAACACGAATCGGATAATTTGCATTGGCATCCCCTTTCTGATTCGCTGATGGAACCTCCATGAGCTGTAATCCCGCAGTTGGATCAGCTGCTTTTAATCCGCTGATGCTCGTTGGTGCAAATGATTCCAGTTGTGAAGATTCGGGAACAGAAATTACTCCATTGATATAGTCTGTATCTCCTTTTGCCTCTATAGTAACCACTTTCTTTTCTGCGTCAACCTTACTTGAAGTATCAACTTTCCATTTTTTTGATGTGTAGTCGAAATAGAAAGCTTTGACCTCTTTCGATGATCTGGCCCCCAGTTTTTTATCATCATAAGGAATAGAAAGTTTAATATTTTTTGTTAGCTGACCCGCTCTAATACTTAGACGATAGGCTGAAGAGTTTGCCGTCATATTTTTGATTTCTCTGGAAATAGCAGGGAAATCCTTTTTTCTCAGTTTTAAAATCTGTACCTGAGCTGATGTTTCTACAGAATTTTTCTCTATACTTACTGTGGCATTTTCATACGTTTCGTTGTATTCAATATCTTTTGAAATATCAATGGTCAGCGGAGTATAATTTGTTTCATTCAATATTTTAAATGAAGATTTGCTTTCAGGGATTTTATATTCTTTTACACCACTGGTGGTCTTAATCGTAACACTACCTTTAGCTTTATTTTCTTCGGTTAATTCTAAAAAACTTTCGTATTCTCCGTTGCTTACTACTACAGATTTATTATCAATTATTAATGGATTTATAACCAATTCATTTTGAATACCTTTAATATATAGCTGATTACCAGAACGTAATGATGAAATATTTTTGGTAGAATGTAGACCTTTTTCTAAAATAATTTTTACATTCCTAACTTTATATTTTATTCCATTGATAGATGATGTAAAAAGAATGCTGTTTTTACCCTTCCTAAGCGAATTGAGACTAATTTCTTCTTTCTGCAAATTCCAGCTGCTGCTTGGTAATATGATATTTCCACCAAACGCTATGTTTTTATTAATCGATCTGGAAACGGAATGATAGGATCCTAATCCGAATAGATCATACACTAAAAATGCTTTAACATTTTGGCCTCTTATTTCGGGAATATTGATCGTGAAAAAATTATCAGAAGGATTATCAGATTCGTCATCGGAAAACTCTCCAATCATCCCTTGTTTTTCTTCAGAATCAAAAACCTGATCAATGATGCTGTTATCCTTAAATGGTTTCTGGGCAATGGTGGTGAAATTTTCAGTATTACCTATATTTTTATCATACGAAGAAACTGAATCAGAAACAGGATTTGATTTATCTTTTTTTAAAGATATCCCGGCAATATGATCTTCAATGGCCGGATGATTAATATATTTATCCATCATCTTCAATTTGAAGACTCTGACTTTATACCGGTCTTCTTTCGTAAAGCTTGCGAAGACAAACATCGTTGCAAAAAAGCATACCAGCAGAGCTGACTTCTTTTTAAAAGGAAGTTTAAGAGATTTTATTTTCATGATCTGGTTTTTAGTCAACAATTAATTTGAAGGTCTTGATTACTTTTCCGTTCTGCGTTAAAGTAATCAGATATGAACTTTGGATGTTTAGCGAGCTGCTGTATGATCTGGAACGATGGTCTATTTTCTCTAATCTAACCAATCTTCCTCCACCGTCATAAATGGAAATTGATAAGTTTTCCATTTCGAGAAATTTCACTGTAAAGTTTTGTCCCTTCTTAACAGGATTAGGATACAAAACAATTTGATTTAAATCTAAAGAAAGTTGATTTTCGTTAATTGACGATGTGTCAGAATTACTTTGATTAATGTCTTTTACATCACGTAAAGGACTAATGGCAAATGTGAAATGTTGAAAAAGTTCATTTTCTCTGTCTTTGTAAAAACTCACCTTACTGAAGTCAACATAATTTTCGTTTTCAATTCCCTGAACTTTGGTAACTTCGCCTGCTGAATTTTTTAAAAACATCCAATAAACAATCGGTAGCGAATCTGGATTTATCGTCTTTTTATCTATTCGTACCTTATAATTTGATTTTGGAATCGTAGAGCCTATAAAATTAATTTCCCAGCTTCTTTCGAGAACTTTAAAGTTTCCATCTGCTTTCGTCTCCATTGATTTATTATCATCAGACCAGATGACAAAATTATTATGATCAAAAATACTCGTATTTTCTGCATTCATTTTATTAATATCAGTTTTACCAATCGTCAAAAACTGATCTTCGACATTGCAGGACTGTTTTTGATACAATTCGTTACCATCATCTCTCCCTAATCCTGTTGGTCTGTGCTTGAAATCCTTATGCTTTTCAGGATCCCAGATTACTTTTTCATCACTACCATAATATTTTCCTTTCTCAAGAGAAATTCCGTACTTGATCGACAGATAAGAATGGATTTTATTAAGATCCATTTTCTTTGCTTTTCTGGGGATAAAAATCATTTCATAAAGATTGCGATCCTCGAATTTGATTTTGATACTGTCAGATTTACTGTCTGGTTTCTCGGCATTTCCGATAAAAGTAAAAAGGCTGGGCCTTTTTCGAATTTTCACACTCTTATCCGAATCTTTTTTTTCATAAAGATTATTGCTCAATGAAATCTTTTTATCCTCGTTCTCCCAGATCTTTTCGTCGTCTTTGAAAGTATGTACTATACTCAAAGTATGGCTCTTATTTTTACTGTGCTTAATGTATTTTTTAACCAGCCGATTTTTAATCCCAGGATGAAAATTGAGCAAATTCTCATCTTTGGCATTGGCTATATCACGAGGCGTTGGTGTTGATTTTTCCCAGATCTGGACATCAGATCCAATCAGTTGAGAGTACATGCTGGCTGAATATAAGAATACCAGTAGTGCTGCCGTCTTAAGGCATAGATATTTTGACATAATGAATTAAATTATGTGAGAAGATTGATAAAAATTTTGAAAATGCAATTCTCGAGTGTATGAAAAGTGCTGAGTAAATAAATATTAAGTTGGGAAGGACATATGTGTTTTCATATTAAGGTTTTTAGTTTTGTTTTTATTGGTTTATCAAAAATATAAAAAAAAACAACATATCCTAATAAAAACTTAAAAAAACAAAAAAAATGTTAAATGTTTTTATTTTTAATCTATTATATCTACATCTAACACTAAAATTTAGAAATAATAATGCTACTTCAATAGTGATATACTAGAAATCTTCATTTTTTTAATGGATAGAGAGACAGTGATACAAAAAAAGAGAAACCTTTAAAAGTTTCTCTTTTACTATTTAGTTATTGAGTAATAATTTATTTAAATGAGTTCACTTATATTACAATATTTGCTACTCTTGCATTCTTGCAATCACATCAATCCCACCCTTTGTTTTATCGCCAATTTTGCAGATAATCTCTGTGTCTAACGGTAAGAAAATATCCATTCTAGAACCAAATTTGATGAAACCAAACTCATGACCTGCTTTTGCACTGTCACCTTCATTACAATAGAAAACGATTCTCCTTGCAACATATCCTGCAATCTGCCTGAAGACCACTTTATGATTGGTCAAACTTTCTATGGCAACAGTTGTCCTCTCATTTTCTGTAGACGATTTTTCATGCCACGCTACCAAATATTTCCCGGGATGGTATTTTTTATAAATAACATTTCCTGAAACCGGGTAACGACAAATATGCACATTCAAAGGAGACATAAAAATAGAAACCTGAATCGCTTTTTCCTTTAAAAATTCATTTTCTTCAACTTCTTTGATCATCACTACTTTGCCATCAACCGGTGCTATCACATTCTCTGTATGATCTAAAATATCACGATTCGGAACTCTGAAAAACCAAAATACCAAACTGTAAATGACCAGCAATGGAATAATGATTAAAAGTGACCACATTTCTAAGAAGTAGATGGATACCACTGCGATAATTGCAAACAACAGACTGGCAACTACAAGGGTGCCTTTCGATTCTTTATGTAATTTCATATAGGGATAGTTTTTATTTGCCTATGAATCGCATTAAGCACTCATTTTTGTGATGCAATTTTTGGCTTTTTAATAATTTAAATAAATTTTTCTAAAATAAAGTACAAATATACGACAGGAACGCAGATTAAAAAACTGTCAAGCCGGTCTAATACTCCGCCATGTCCGGGGATAATGTTTCCGCTGTCTTTTACTCCAAACGTTCTTTTTAACTGGCTTTCCACAAGATCTCCCAATGGCGCAAATGCTGCAATCAGAAACCCAACGATCATCCAGTTTCCACGAAGCTGGGGTTGGTATTGTTCAACAAAATATGAGAGAACCAAAGTAAGAATTACTCCGCCTGCATATCCTTCCCAGGTTTTTTTAGGTGAAATTTTAGGAGCCATCTTATGTTTTCCAAAAAACTTTCCGACCAAATAAGCAAACGTATCACTACTCCAGATCAGTATAAAAAGAAAAATTACTTCTAAAGAGAACGTATTTTCATGAGAAGAATATTTGGGCAATCCTAAAGCAAAACAGAATGGTAAAGCAACATAGATTACTGTGAAAATAAGCTTTCCGCTGTCTATATACAATTCCCTGGAAAATTTAAATAAAGTAACGACTGCAATGACCGTAAGCGAAATCGCTAAGATCTCTGAGAGCCTGAAATTGAAATAAAAATCATGATTGAAAAATCTTTTAGAAAACATGTAGTATATAAATAGTACAAGTGGTAAAACGATCCATTTTTCGTAACCGTCACCAAATTTCATAATTTTGATGCATTCCCAAGTTCCAACCAATAAAAGAAAAGTGATCAATCCGTAGTAAAGATATTGCTGCTTTACAAGGCCCGGTGAAATATGATCCAGAAGCTGGGCTCCGAGAGGTGTAGTACAGAGAATAATAACTGCAATGTAAACAATCCCCGAAATGGTTCTCTGAATAAGATTTTTGTCCAAAATTTAAAATTTAGAGTGCTTCTAATCTTCTAACAACAGTAGAAACAGCTTGGTATTATTATGTGTTGCAGTATCCAGTTTAGAATGGTTTCCGCTGATTGAAGTAAGATTTTTAATGTTTCCGCTGCGTTTTATTTTTCCCATTGCGTCATTCAGATTATTGACGATCTGAGAGACATTTGCCATCACTACAATTTTTGAAGGAAGTCTTGAAGAATGGTAATGCAAAATATTATTGTGCGAAAGCATAATTCTGCCATCGTAGGCAATAAGATATTCGCAAGTAATAAATGCAGCATCATTGATGACCTCAAGTTGTGGGGTGTGGGAAATTTTGACAACATTTAAGAAATTCTGTAAATCTTTATCACAACAAAACACAGAGCTTACACCCTCAATCTTTAAGATTTGGTTTAATGTCTGCAAAGCTTCCGCTTCATCAGCACAATAATTAAAAAAACCACCTGAATGGGTAAACAATTGGGCAAACTTA
Source organism: Chryseobacterium sp. LJ668 (assembly GCF_019613955.1). Taxonomy (NCBI): domain Bacteria; kingdom Pseudomonadati; phylum Bacteroidota; class Flavobacteriia; order Flavobacteriales; family Weeksellaceae; genus Chryseobacterium; species Chryseobacterium chendengshani. The sequence goes on from NZ_CP080443.1 coordinate 1,144,263, forward strand.
TAATCAAGATCAGCGTTTTTCAGCGAATCTCCCAGCTTTTCCAGACTTTGTTTGTCATCGTCTTCAGGCTGATTGGTCAGTTTGCTTACAATTCTTTTAAATAAACTCAACTTAATGTTTTTTAGTCAACTTACTACAAAAATAGAAAATTTATTAGAATTGCTTCTAATAATATCGCTTTAAAATGAAAAAACCCGGCAATTTTACAATCACCGGGTTGTATTCAATTGAATATAAATATTTTAAAGCTGTGAAGGGCTGTCTGGTGCCTGAATCTCGCTTTCTTCTATTTTTTCCTGTAACGGAATGGTATTCGTCACCGGTCTCTCTGTCAATTCAGGATCCCAAGCTCTTTGTCCAAATATTTCCTCAAGATCTTCGCGGAAGATTACCTCTTTTTCTAATAGTTTCTTAGCCAAAGCATTCAGTTTATCTTTGTTTTCACTCAGAATTCTCACTGCTCTTTCATATTGGTTTTCGATAATTGATTTTATCTCGGCATCAATTTTAGAAGCTGTGGATTCAGAATAAGGTTTCCCAAAATTATATTCTGACTGACCTGAGCTGTCATAGTAAGAAATATTACCAATATTTGGGCTCAACCCGTAGATTGTGACCATTGCCTGAGCTCTTTTGGTAACGGTTTCCAAATCTGAAAGGGCACCTGTAGAAATATTATTGAAAATCACCTGCTCTGCTGCTCTACCTCCTAAAGTCGCACACATCTCATCCAACATCTGCTCAGTAGTGGTCAATTGTCTTTCTTCAGGAAGATACCAAGCTGCACCTAATGATCGTCCTCTAGGAACAATCGTCACCTTTAATAGTGGAGAAGCATGCTCTACCAACCAGCTAATCGTCGCGTGACCTGCTTCATGGAATGCAACTCTTTTTTTCTCAGACGGCTTAATCGCCATATTTTTCTTTTCAAGACCACCAATAATTCTGTCAACAGCATCTAAAAAATCCTGCTTGTTAACAGATTCGTGACTGTTTCTTGCTGCGATTAGCGCTGCTTCGTTACAAACATTTGCGATATCTGCTCCACTGAAACCAGGAGTTTGTTTAGCTAAGAAATCTCTATCAACGGTATCATCTAGTTTGATTTTCTGTAAATGAACATCAAAAATCTCTCTCCTCTCATGCAATTCCGGAAGGTCAACATAAACCGAACGGTCAAAACGGCCTGCTCTCATCAATGCTTTATCCAAAATATCTGCTCTGTTTGTTGCCGCCATTACGATTACATTCACATCGGTTCCAAAACCGTCCATTTCAGTAAGTAATTGGTTTAATGTATTTTCTCTTTCGTCGTTTCCGCCGGAAAAATTGTTTTTTCCTCTTGCACGACCGATGGCATCAATCTCATCAATAAAAATGATTGCGGGAGATTTTGCTTTTGCCTGAGCAAACAAATCTCTTACTCTTGATGCACCTACCCCAACAAACATTTCAACAAAATCTGAACCTGATAATGAGAAGAATGGAACTTTAGCTTCCCCCGCTACAGCTTTCGCCAATAAGGTTTTACCTGTTCCAGGAGGGCCAACCAAAAGTACTCCTTTAGGAATTTTACCTCCCAATTTCGTGTATTTTTCAGAGTTTTTCAAGAAATCTACCACTTCCTGTACTTCTTCTTTAGCTCCTTCTAATCCTGCAACATCTTTAAATGTCGTCTGAATTTTCTCTTTTTCGTCAAATAGCTTGGCCTTAGACTTCCCAATGGAGAATATCTGTCCGCCTGGACCTCCACCGCTTCCCATCTTTCTGAAAAGAATGAAGTAGAATAATCCTAAAATGGCGATCCAAATCAATGCGGAGAACAAGATTTCCGTGAACGGACTTTTTCCTTCTGCATAATCTTTAGACGTTTTTATTGCAGGATTGTCTTTTTTAATGGTTTCAAATTTTTCTAGAAAAAGCTGTAAATCACCATATTTCAGGCTATAATCAGCTTTTGAAGACATACCTAAACTTGAAAAAGGATTTGTTTTATCTTCTTTTTTTACGGTAGCTGTTTTGGCAGCCTGTGTTAAAAAAACTTCTGCGTTCTGCGCCTGTTTATCAATCAACACATTCTGAACTTTTCCCGCCTGCATTTCTCTAAAGAAAGCATCTTCGTCGATAGTCTTTGCATTATTGTCTCCCAAAAAATTTGAGCCAAAAAATAACAAAAGGGCTATTATTGCGATTGGAAAAAACCAGTTAAATCCTTTATTATTCATTTAATACTTTTAAAATTTATACTTCACTTTCAATTTTGGTAATTACTGCATCACCCCAAAGTTCTTCAATATCGTAATACTGACGGGTTTCTCTCTGGAAAATATGCACAACTACAGTTACATAATCTACCAACACCCACATTGAGTTTTCTGTACCTTCCACATGCCAAGGTCTGTCTTGAAGATCGTTTCTTACCTTTTTTTCTACACTTCCTGCTAATGCCGAAACCTGTGTATTTGAGTTTCCACTACATATGATGAATGTTTCTGCTACGGAGTTTTCAATTTTTGAAAGATCGAAAATCATAATGTCTTCTCCCTTTACATCCTGGATAGCTTCTACAATTTTATCTATTAGCGCTTGCTTTTCTACTGTTTTGTTCATTAAAATATACTATAATCTGCAAATTTATTGTTTTTCTTTTACTTTAACCTTACTTTTAGGGCTTTAATGTCTTAAAGTTTTCTTAAATGAGCCAACTGTTTTATCGCAAAGAGTGTTCTTCTACCAATGACGAAATATCTCAGGTTTTACTTTATCCATACTCAAATTTCGTTGGTCTCTACACTTTTAATCAGACCAAAGGAAAAGGACAATATGGAAATCGCTGGATCTCTCAACCAAAACAGAATCTTGCCTATACAATTGCCGTGAAAACCCAGGACATTAATGTCAGTGATTTTTTGTTCAATTACTATACCGCAACAGCAGTACGGGGATTTCTTGCCAAATTGACTGGAAAGACTGTAAAAATAAAGTGGCCGAATGACATCATTCTTGCCAACAAAAAAGTTGCAGGCATTTTGATAGAAAAGAAAAAAAACAATGGTGAAAACTATTTTATTATAGGCGCGGGGATCAATATTCTTCAGGAAAAATTTGATGAAATTTCTAATGCAGGCTCTATTTTCACACAGACCGGAAAAAAAATTGATTTAAAAAACTTCACTGAAAATCTGCATGAGTTTTTGTTTGAAAAATTTAAAAATTTACCTACTGAAATCGAAATTTTTGAAGATTTTAATCTAAATTTATTCAGAAAAGATGAAATTTCTGTTTTTGAAATTGACGGAACACGACAAAATGGCATTATCCGAAAAGCTGACGAAAAAGGTGAAATCTGGATTGAATTTGAAGATGGGTTACGATCTTTTTACCATAAAGAAATAAAACTTCTCTATTGATTGGCTCGCCTTATATATAAAATCAAAGTCAGCGGGAAAAAGATAATATTGGGCATCCACATTGCCAACGCGGGAGACATGCTTTTGTTTTCTGAGACTACTTTTAAGGCTTCAAAAGAGAATACAAAAACGAAAGCCAGGGAAATTCCTATTGCGAGGTTGATCCCTAAACCGCCTCTTTTCTTTTGGGAAGAAAGTGACAAGGCTAAGAACGTAAGCAATATGATCGAAACAGGCATTGAGGTTCTCTGGTGAAATTCATTTAAATGTGCATTCAGATTGCTGTTGCCTTTTTCTTTTTCTCTATCGATGAATTTGATAAGCTCCGGAGTGGTTTTATTCTGCCCCAGAAGTTCATTTGGAAAGAGCTCTTCAGGCGCCTGACCGTAGCTTTTCCTCAATTCAAAACCCTGGCTGAGCTTTTCTGAATCATCTTTATTAATCGTCTTTTCGAGAAAACTATTGAGTACAAACTGCTTTTTTCCAGGATCCCAGTAAGAATCATTTGCCTTCAGCTCATAAATCATTTTGCGGTTTTTGTCAAATTTCTGATAGACAAACCCATAACCACGGTATTCTTTTTTATTCCATGAATTGATAAAAATATATTCTGTTTTGCTTAATTGAGCCGAAACTGGGGCTGTCCCGAGAATTTTATCTTTATTCGTCTGATTATATGTGTAAGCCTCGAGTGCGTTCTTCTTAATATTTGCCCATGGTAGAACAAAATGATTGACCGTCAATGAGAGCAAAGCGATAAAAAGAGATGTCAACAAATAAGGTTTTGCAAACCTGTGAAAACTTGCCCCACTACTGATAATTGCTACAATCTCTGTGTTATTTGCCATTCTGGAAGTGAAATAAATCACAGAAATAAATACGAGAATCGCTAAAAAGGTGACCACAAGATTGATAATCCAGAACGGATAAAAATGGATCAAAAAGTAGGTTAAATTTAATTTGGGATCGAGAGCGGTTGCATTTTCAATTCTGGGAATTTTTTGCTGTACATCAATGACCAACACAACTGTAGACAACAATATCAGCATGAAACCAAAAGTTCCAAGGTATTTTTTTATGATATATCCGTCTACAATTTTAAACATCAGATTATTTTAAAGTCTCTGTCTTAAAATGGGAACTACAGAATTTTTCCATTCGTAAAAATCTCCTGCTACAATATGCTCTCTCGCCACTTTTACCAGATCTAAATAAAAAGCAAGATTATGAATAGAAGCAATTTGCTTTGCCAGATATTCTTTTGAAACAAATAAATGACGCACATACGCTTTAGAATATTCCTGATCAACAAAACTTGTCCCAAACTCATCCAAAGGCGAAAAATCTTTCTTCCATTTTTCATTTTTCAGATTCATCACACCCTGCCATGTGAAAAGCATTGCATTTCTGGCATTTCTCGTCGGCATCACACAATCCATCATGTCAATTCCTAACCCAATTGATTCTAGAATATTCCAAGGAGTTCCTACTCCCATGAGATATCTTGGCTTATCTTTAGGCAAAATATCGGTTACCTCATCGGTAATTCTGTATAATTCATCTTCCGGCTCGCCTACAGAAAGTCCTCCGATGGCGTTTCCTTCCGCTCCTGCTTCCGCAATCACTTCAGCCGAAATTTTTCTTAAATCCGAGTAAGTAGAACCCTGAACAATTGGGAAGAATCTTTGCTTGTAACCGTATAATTCAGGATTTTTTTCGTTCCAGTCGATGCATCTTTTTAGCCAGCGATGGGTCATTTCCATAGATTTTTTCACCTGATTGTATTCCGCAGGATAGGCAACGCATTCGTCAAATGCCATGAAAATGTCTGCTCCGATTTGTCTCTGGATTTCCATCGATTTTTCAGGAGTAAACAAATGAACGCTTCCGTCAATATGAGACTTGAATTTTACTCCTTCTTCAGACATTTTTCTGGTTCCTGAAAGTGAGAAAACCTGAAAACCACCTGAATCTGTAAGAATCGGCAGTTCCCAATTCATAAATTTATGCAAACCTCCTGCTTCCTGCATTACTTCCATACCCGGACGAAGATACAGATGATAGGTATTTCCTAAAATAATTTGAGCTTTAATGTCGTCTTTTAATTCTCTCTGGTGTACAGTTTTTACGCTTGCAACAGTTCCTACCGGCATAAAAATCGGGGTTTGCACTACTCCGTGGTCTGTTACCAATTCTCCCGCTCGTGCTTTCCCTTGTGAAGTTTTTTCTATCTTAAAAAATTGCTGCATATTTTATCTTACTAATTTCGGAAGATTTGTGTTGGGTTTAGATTTACTTTCCACAAAACCTTTTGCTTTAGGATCTTTTTCTAAAAGAATCTCCTGTGCATTTTCCACAATTTTATTCATTTTTCCTGTTGCTACATAATATTTATAGCTTTCTGTAAAATCTTGGGCTTTTACATTATGGGTTTTTAAAATATATCTTGTTCCGCTTTCTAAATTTTTCCCTTGATAGGTGTTTGTAATCTGGTCATTTATCGCCAAATCTGCCATAATCTCAGACATGGTAGTTTTATCTAAAAGATTTTTTGGCTTATCAACATATTCGTTGCAGGAAACCAAAAATAAAAACATAAAAAGGGTAATTAGCCTCTTCATAATTTATTGATTAAGGATTTCCATTTTAAATTTAAAACACCAAAAACGGCTTCATGAATGATGCCGCCATTCATTTTACTTTCGCCTAGTTCCCTGTTGGTGAAAATAATCGGGACTTCCACGATTTTAAAACCCTTCTTGAAAGTTCTGAATTTCATTTCAATCTGAAAACCATACCCTTTCAGTTTCACATTATCCAAACCTATTTCTTCTAAAACTTTCCTTGAAAAGCAAACAAAACCTGCAGTAGTATCGTGAATTGACAGTCCAAGAATAAATCTCACATATTTTGAAGCAAAATAAGAAAGTAAAACCCTACCCATTGGCCAATTAACTACGTTTACTCCTTTTGAATATCGCGAACCTACTGCCATATCGGCATTTTGGCAAGCTTCAAAAAGTTTAGGTAAATCATTCGGATTGTGAGAAAAATCGGCGTCCATTTCAAAAATGTAGTCGTAATTGTTTTGCAATGCCCATTTAAAGCCATGAATGTAGGCTTTTCCTAATCCGTCTTTAACGTGTCTTATTGATAAATGAAGCGTGTGAGGATATTTTTTCTGTAATTCTTTGACGATATCTGCCGTTTTATCCGGCGAAGAATCGTCGACCACTAAAACATGAAACTCTTGATCCAATGCAAAAACAGCAGAAATTATCCTTTCGATATTCTCTTTTTCGTTATATGTTGGAATGATGACGAGTTTTTTCATTTCAATTGGCAAAGATAAGTTATTTAAGCTTTTTATTTTATACAAAATAATCTATAATTTTGCAAAAAATTATCCGTTGCCATTATCACAAGCTTTTACTAACCAGATAAGAATACCCGAAAATAATGATTGGGTAGTTTTTATATTGATAGGATGTCTGTTCCTTTATATCTTCATGATGAATGTTATAGAGCGGGAAGCCAACCTCAAAGATTTTCTTTTGCAGAAATATTTTGATTCCAGCAATAATTTACCCAGCTGGATCATTACTTCCTGTGTAATCACTTTAAGTTTAGCAGTTTTAATCTCGCAATATATTCCTGTAGTTCCGGAATATGCGGCAAATCTGAGAATTTTTGGGTATCAGTTGAATAAATTCGGGTACTGTCTTACAGCGATTTCACTATTTTATTTTCTGCGAACAGCAGTTGGATTCTTATTTTACCAAAGCATAGGTGATGGAAAAAAATGGACAATATTTTATTTTACCTCTACCAAATTTCAATTTGTTTTATCAATTTTAGTGGTTATTCTATGTGTAGCCCACTATTATTTCCCGATAGACAAAAGCAAAGCGTTTTTATACTACTTCTGGTTTTTTACGTTTGTATTTATATTTAAGATTTTTTTCTATTTATTTCACAGGAACAATATATTACCTCAAAAATGGTATTATAAATTTTTGTATATTTGCACGCTTCAAATAGCACCTTTATTGTTGCTATGGAAATTATTATTTATTTAATAGAACATGATGAGAATAAAGTCTATATTGGTTTCTCAACCATCACCTAGTGAATCTTCTCCATATTTGGAAATTGCAAAGAAGGAAAAAATAAAGATTGATTTCCGTCCTTTTATCCATGTCGAAGGAGTTGACAATAAAGAATTAAGGACTCAGAAAATAGATTTGACACAGCATACAGGTATTATTTTTACCAGTAAAAATGCGATTGATCATTATTTCAGATTGGCAGAAGAACTACGATTTTCTGTTCCTGATACTATGAGGTACATCTGTCAGTCTGAGGCTATTGCCAATTATCTTCAGAAACATATCGTTTACAGAAAGAGAAAGATAAGTTTTGGGGAGAAAAACTTTGCAGATCTTTTGCCTTTGTTTAAAAAATTTCCTTCCGAGAAATATTTATTGCCTTCATCTGATGTTTTGAGCCCTGATATTACCAAAACGCTTGACGCAGCAAATATAGAATGGAAAAGAGCAATTATGTACCGAACCGTTTGCAGTGATTTAACGGATATTACAGTTAAAGATTATGACATGCTCATTTTCTTCAGTCCGCAGGGAATCAAATCTTTACAGCAGAACTTCCCTGGATTTGTACAGGACGAAACCAAGATCGGCGTTTTCGGAAACACCACAATGGCAGCTGCTGAGGAAGCAGGTTTAAAAGTAAATCTAATGGCTCCTACAAAAGAAACACCATCAATGACGATGGCCCTTGAAAAATACATCAAAAGCTTACATAAATAGTTTTTAAAGCTTTAAACCATACAGCCGTCTTTTCGATTAAAGAAAAGATGGCTTTTTTTTAATTAAATTTGAACAAAAATTAATATTGAATACAATTTCGTTTTTTAAAGCACATTTTAGCATAAAATTTAACGAAAATTACTTCAGTTAAAATAGGAAACATTCCAATGAAAGCTCCACAAGCAAAAAAAATAGAAAATATACTCGAAATTCACGGTGATAAAAGAATTGACAATTATTTCTGGATGAACAACCGAGAAAACCCTGAAGTCACCAAATATCTAGAAGAAGAAAATGCTTATGAAGAAGCAATGATGAAGGAAACGGAAGCTTTTCAGGAAGAGCTTTATGAAGAAATGAAAGCCCGTTATAAAAAAGACGATGAGTCTCTTCCATATTTTTTTAACGAATATTGGTACATCGTGCGTTACGAAGAAGGAAAAGAATATCCTATTTTCTGCAGAAGATTTCAAACCATGGAAAATCCTGAAGAAATTATTTTGGATGTCAACATTTTAGCGGAAGGCCAGGAGTTTTTTGAAGTAGCCAATGTTGCGGTAAGCCCGAATAACGAGTTGGTTTCTTTCTCAGAAGACAATGTGGGAAGAAGAATTTACAGTTTGAATTTTAAAAATTTAAAGACCGGTGAAATTCTTTCAGATAAAATAGAAAATACAACAGGAAAAGCGGTTTGGGCAAATGACAATAAGCACATTTTTTACATCAGAAAAGATGAAAGCCTTCGTGCATATAAAGTGTACAGGCATGAATTGGGAACAAGTCCTTCAGAAGATGTTTTGATTTTTCATGAGGAAGACGAAACTTTTGATGTTAATGTTTTTAAAACAAAATCTTTAGAATACATTTTCCTGGCGAGTTCGAGTACGATTTCTGATGAACATCATTTCATTCCTTCAGACAACGTTTTTGCAGAATGGAAAGTCATTCAGCCAAGAATTGATGATCTGGAATATTCTGTTGAGCATTATGAAGATGAGTTTTACATCATCACCAATGCGGACGATGCTACCAATTTCAAAATTGTAAAAACAAAAATCGATAATTGCGGAATGGAAAACTGGGTAGACGTTATCCCTCACCGTGCCGAAGTTTTGCTGGAAGGTTTTGAAATTTTCAAAGATTATCTTGTGTTGGAAGAAAGAGAAGAAGGACTTTTGCAAATCAAAATCATCAACGAGAAAAACGGGGAAACGTATGATTTACCTTTTTCGGATCCCACTTATACCGCTTATATTGGTTTAAATTTAGAATTTAATACTGATGTTTTACGTTACGGATACACATCGCTTACAGTTCCTAGCTCGACTTACGAGTATAATATGAAAGACAAAACCACAAAACTCTTGAAGCAACAGGAAGTTTTAGGCGGAAAATTTGTCGCAGAAAATTATATTTCAGAAAGAATTTGGGCAGACTCAAGAGATGGAGAAGTGAAAATTCCAATCTCATTAGTTTATCATAAAGACACTCAAAAAACAGCGGAAACTCCGGTTCTTTTATACGGATATGGAAGTTACGGACACACCGTTGATGCGAGCTTTTCTAATGTGCGACTTTCAATTCTTGATCGTGGTTTTATTTATGCAATTGCTCACATCCGTGGTGGAGAGTACCTGGGAAGAGAATGGTATGAAGACGGGAAAATGTTATTTAAAAAGAATACGTTTTTTGATTTTATCGATGCCGGAAAATATTTAGTTAAAGAAAATTATACTTCTTCGAAACACTTATATGCAATGGGAGGAAGTGCAGGAGGCTTGTTAGTTGGAGCTGTCGCTAATTACGAGCCACAATTATTTCACGGAATTGTTGCACAGGTTCCTTTTGTAGATGTTGTAACAACAATGTTGGATGAATCGATTCCTTTGACAACAGGAGAATATGACGAATGGGGAAATCCGAACGACGAAGAATATTATCATTACATGAAAGATTATTCGCCATACGATAATGTGGAAGCGAAAGAGTATCCGAATATGTTAATTACAACAGGTTTTCACGATTCTCAGGTACAATATTGGGAGCCTGCAAAATGGGTTGCGAAATTACGTGAGTTAAAAACTGACAACAATCTTTTATTGTTTAAAACTGATATGAGTTCAGGACATGGCGGCGCAAGCGGAAGATTTGAATCTTTGAAAGAAGATGCATTGGAATATGCGTTTTTGATGAAACTTGAAAATAAAATTTAATTAAAAATCAGGTTTAAATTACTTGATTTAAATAATAAAACAAATTCTTAAAATATGACAGAAGCAGAATTATGGGCTAAGGTTGAAGAATTTTTTCAAATAAATTTCGATACAGAAAAACATCCGCAGATTGACACTATTTTATTTTTAATCGGTGTGCAGGAATTAGGAAGTGGCCAACAGAAATATACGAAAGACGACAAGCTGAATATTCTTCATATTGCAGTTTGCCGACTTCTGGAACCTTTTGGGTATTTTAAATTTACACATTACGACAAAGATGGTTATCCGCATTTTGAAGAAGTGGAAAAGCTTCCGGAGCTGAAACCAAATGAGCAGCAGCTTTTAATGAAAAAAGCGATTATTCACTATTTTCAGGAAGAAGAATTATTATAAAAAAAGGGAAGCGTATTTGCTTCCTTTTTTGTTATTTTTTTAAAAGTTCTTCGAGCTGATTCAAACCCATTTTAAAACCTTCTTCAAAACCCATCTCTAGTTGTTTTTTCATATCCTCTTCATTTTGAAAATGCATATTTACAGATAGCTTTGTACCTTCTTCCACTCCTGTGAAGCCTAAAAGCCATTTAGTTTGAGGTAAATTCTCATCTGCTTTTCCGTTTTCGTCACAGAATGCATCGATTCCGTCAAAACTCCTTCCATCATTAATCTCACCGTACTTCACTTGTGAATACATTTTCTCGCCGTCCGGACCATTCATTGAATAGAACCAAATACCACCTTCTTCAAAGTTCAGATTTTCAGTTTCACATTTCCAAGGTTTTGGTGCCCACCATTGGTCGAGCAAATCCGGCTGAGTAAAGTAATCCCATACTTTTGAAACTTCTGCATCATATACTTTCATTACATAGATGCTTTTTGAATCAAAATCTTTATTAAAAACAATTTCTAAACTCATATTGCTATTTTTATTTAAAAATAAAAAATTAAACTTAAACAAATACAATTTCGCCATTAAAATAGATCAAATTCCCAAAAAAATGTTAAAAAATAGGATTTTAAGAAACTGGATGCAATTTTTTGGCGTATTTTTTGTTTATGTGGTCATAAAATATTTAATTTTAACATTTGTAATTATAAATTAATTAAGTTCAATGAATAATAAATTCATACCTATAATCTCAGTGTTCATGACAATCTCCCTGATTGTATTTGTGACGCTGCAGTTTTATTGGCTTAAAGGATATTATGGCGCTTTGGAACAGGAATTTTCCAACAAAGTATACACGGCCCTTGAAAACACCTCAAAAACAGTTTCCGAATTGGAAGTTGATAAATATCTCAATCAAGACAATTTCAGAGACAATATCATTTCAAACAGCAAACAGCCTTCATTGACAACCATTCAGCAGACATTAGATTCCGGAACACAAAGATCAATTATCTATTCTAAAAATCTCATCGAGCAAAAACAGCTCCCTTTATCGAAAAGAGGAGATTCTTTAAGTTTAACTACTCTTTACACTGATGAAGCTGCATACAAAATAAAAAGAGACACCACAAAAAGAGAACAGCTGACATCGGAAATCAATCAGGATATACAAACCGGAGATTGGGGCATGAGAGAATTTGTAAAAGTTTCGGGAAATAACCTTCCGATAGCGAAACGTGTAGAACCTAAAGTTTTAGACTCAATCCTTACAAAAGAGCTTAGCATGAAAGGAATTTCAGCAAATTTCGGATATGGTGTTACAGACAAGAATAACAAGCTTACTAATGTTGTCAATACAATTTTTAAAGAAAAAAAAGACGGCAATACCTATTCTTACCCTCTATTTACGGATACCAAAGACCGTACGCTCTACACATTGGCCTTAGTTTTTCCGAAAAAGGAATATTCTTTAGCGATGAATAACTGGCCGATGCTTTTGGGGACCTTTCTTTCTTTGCTGACCATTTTGGGAATTTATATTATTTCCATCAATTACATGATGAGACAGAAAAAAATTGCTGAGATCAAAACAGATTTTATCAACAATATGTCTCATGAGTTTAAAACGCCTCTGGCAACAATTTCTGTGGCGACAGACTCTTTGGCCAATGACAAAATTGCGACCAATCCGGAAAAGGTAAAATACTACTCTAGCCTTATCAAGCAGGAAAATCTCAGAATGAAAAAACAGGTGGAAAATGTTCTCAATATGTCTAAGCTTGAAAGGAATGAAGTGAAATTATTCCTCAAAGAAACTAACGTCAGAGAACTCATCAAAAGAACAACAGAATCTTTCAGCCTGATTGTAGCACAAAGAAACGGATCGCTAAGGCAGGAATTTAATGCCAGCAAATACATTTTTAAGATCGATGAATTTCATATTTCAAATATGCTGGTCAATCTATTGGATAATGCCAATAAATATTCTACAGATGCCCCGGAAATAGATGTAAAAACAAGAAATGAAGGAAATTGGTACGTCATAGAAATTTCTGATAAGGGAATGGGTATGGAAACAGAAAACAAAACCAAGATTTTTGAGAAATTCTTCCGTGAAGAAACCGGCAACATTCACAATGTAAAAGGTCAAGGACTTGGACTTTCTTATGTGAAAAAAATCATTGAGCTTCATAAAGGCCAGGTCATTGTAGATTCAGAAAAAGACAGAGGAAGCACGTTTATCATCAAACTTCCGATGTCGTAAAATAAAAATAGTTTTTAAATAAAAAAAAAAATATGAGCAACAGAATATTATTAGTAGAAGACGACCAGAGTTTCGGAGCAGTTTTGAAAGATTATCTATCCATCAACAATTTTGAGGTGACACTGGCTGTAGACGGCGAGCAAGGATTAAAAGAATTTACAGAAAACGAATTTGACATCTGTATTTTCGACGTAATGATGCCGAAAAAAGATGGTTTTTCTTTGGCGGAAGACGTTAAAAAAATTGATAAAAACACACCCATCATATTCCTTACGGCAAGAAATATGAGAGAAGATATTCTGAAGGGTTATCAATTGGGAGCTGATGATTATATCACAAAACCATTTGATACTGAGCTTCTTTTATACAAAATCAAAGCAATTCTACAGAGAAGTTCTACCTTAGAAAATGAGGAGCAGGAACAGTTCAAAATTAGCAACATTTTCTTTGATTCGATGTTGAGACAATTGAGAGTAGGCGATAATGAGTACAAACTTTCACCTAAAGAAAATGAACTTTTAAAATTGCTTTGTCTTCACAGAAACGACTTCATGCCGCGAGACTTGGCTTTAAGAAAAATCTGGAAAAAAGAGAATTATTTTACAGCAAGAAGTATGGATGTCTACATTGCTAAGCTTAGAAAATTATTGAGAGATGATGAAGGATTAGAAATTATCAACGTACACGGCGAAGGTTTCAGGCTTTTGGTTAAAAACTAACCGAACGTTAAAACATCAACATAAAGGAGAAATTAGCAAAGCATTTGGAAATGTTTTGCTAATTTTGTTTTTCAACATAAATGGTGAGAATTTAAACAATAAATCTACCTATGAAAAATATATTTTTAGGAATAATTACAGCAGGCATTTTGGTTATTTCTTGTAAAAAAGACGAAAAGCCTACATACATAAAGGATGAAAATAGCGTTCAGCAGCCCGCTGCTGCAGTCAATAATGCTCCACAACCTTCCCTATTGAATCAGGCAGGAATTCAGACGACCACACAAAACTCTCCATCAGTTGCAACTGCGCCAGGTATGAATCCTCCGCACGGGCAACCGGGGCATCGATGTGATATTCCTGTAGGACAGCCTTTAAACAGCAAAGCGGCGGCTCCTTCTGCTGCACCATCTGCACAAAACATAACTGTAAATGGAAATAACTCTGTTCAGATTAATCCCAATGCAGTAAGTCCGGGAAAGGTAATGATTGATCAGAATGGAAAACAGGTAAAAACCGCTCCGGGAATGAACCCGCCGCACGGACAACCTGGTCATAGGTGTGATATTCCTGTGGGACAAGCTTTAAACAGTAAACCTGCGCCGCAACAATCTGCAAAGCCTAGTCCGGTACAGACTCCGACATCTGCTCCACAAGCGGTTGCCGCAAATACAGGACCTAAACCAAAGTTGAATCCTGCGCATGGTGAGCCTTGGCATGATTGTGCTAAAAAAGTAGGTGAAGCTCTATAAATTTTTTCGTAATTTTGCACCGTGAAGTATATGAAGGTTTTATTGATTATCTTTTGCTTGGGAATTTTCTTGATTCCTAAAGATAATTTTTATGCCCAGGCTTCACAGGAAAACTGCTGCAAAACAGATTCAAAAACTGATGATTGCTGTAATAAAGACCACAGCAGCCACGATAAAAAAGATGGTAAATCTTCATGCAATGATGATTGCTGCTCTTTCTGTATGACTTGTCATACGTTTGTAGAAAATATTTCCAATAAAGCTATTTTCTTCGATTATTCTGATTATTATGCAGATAATAATTTACGATTTCAATATTCTGATCCTTACATTTCAAACAGTTTAAAAGACATTTGGCAACCGCCAAAACTAAGTTAATTATATCCAGATTATTCATTAAAATTTTAATGAATCGTTTTTAATTAACTTAAATTTAAACAAATGAAAATATATACAACCAAGGTACTTCTTGGCTTATTCCTGTTATTTACACAATTTATATTTGCTCAAAATCTTAATAAAAACCAGTTTCAAGTAAAAGGAAACTGTGAGATGTGCAAAGAAAGAATAGAATCAACAGCATTGAAAGCTGGAGCAACTGCCGCAAGATATTCAATAGACAATCAAACGCTTACTTTAGAAACCACCGGAAACGTTTTACCGGAAGAAATTCTCAAAAAAGTAGCAGAAGCCGGACATGACAATGAAAAATTTAAAGCGTCAGATGAAACTTACGACAAGCTTCCGGGATGCTGTCATTATGAAAGAGATGCTCCTTCTGCAAAAATTTCGATTACAGAAAATCATGATCATTCAAAAGCTGAAAATGAATTTTTTGTAAAAGGAAATTGTGAATCTTGCAAAGCAAGAATTGAAAACGCGGCAAAAAATGCCGGAGCAAATTCTGCAGAATGGGATGCAGAAAAGCAGACTGTCGTTTTAGATTTTGACTCTTCAAAAACTTCAGCAGATCAGATCCTGAAAAAGATTGCTGAAGTCGGCCACGATAATGAAAAGTACAAAACTACAGATGATGTTTACAAAAAGCTTCCCGGTTGTTGCCTATATGATCGTGAAACTGCATTGGGAGAAACCAATATCAATGTCCATTCCGACAAGGCAACTGGTACACAAAATCCTGAAAAGCATGATCATTCAGATCCTGCTCACCAAAACGATACCGGCGAAAAAAATATCGAAGAAGTAAAATTATCGGCTTCAAAAGCGGCTACTTCAATCAATAAAAAAGAAGCGGGTTTGGTTTTTAATATCGACTCCAAAGAATTATTAAAAGCTGCATGCTGTAATTTGTCCGAAAGCTTTGAAACCAATGCAACGGTAGATGTTTCTTTCAGTAATGCAGTGACCGGAACAAAACAATTGAAAATGTTGGGTTTAGACCAAAAATATACGAGCTTAACTAAAGAACTTTTACCTGAGATCAGAGGAATTGCATCTGCATACGGCTTAAATCTGATTCCGGGAAGATGGATCGAAAGCATTCAGCTTACCAAAGGCGGTAGTACCGTTACCAACGGCTACGAGAGTATCACAGGACAAATCAATACAGAACTCATCAAGCATTCTGAAAAGTCTGAAACTTCTTTAAATTTATTTTCAGATTTTAACGGAAGAGCCGAAGCAAACATTACTCACGTAGAGCCGATAAACGATCATTGGACGCAGACTTTCCTGCTCCACGGTAATGGAACATTTGGAGATACAGACATGAATGATGACGGCTTTCTTGACAGACCAAAAGGAAATCAGATCAACGCAGCTTATTTGTTGAATTTTAATGACTTAGATCACTCAGGTTTTGGTTCACACTTCGGAATTAATTTTGTAAAAGATGAAAGAACTGCCGGGCAAATAGGTTTTGACAAAAAGCTTCCACAAGATAAACAGGACGCATACGGAGTCGGGATTGACCTCTCAAGATTTCAGGTCTGGAACAAAACAGGATACGTTTTTAAAGGTAAACCTTATCAAAGTCTAGGCTGGATGAATCAGTATGTTTATCACCAGCAAAACAGCTTTTTCGGATTGAGAAATTATTCCGGACAGCAGCATACTTATTATTCAAATTTAATTTTTGAAAGTATTATTGGAAACACGAATCATAAGTATAAAACCGGTGCAAGTTTCATGTATGATACGTACAACGAAGATTATTTGACCGATAATTTCAAAAGAAACGAAGTCGTTCCCGGAATTTTTGCAGAATATACTCTGACAGGATTACAATATACATTAGTTGCCGGTGCAAGAGCCGACTTTCATAATCTGGCAGGAACCCAGTTTACACCGAGATTAAATTTAAAATATGATTTTACTCCACAAACTATTTTAAGATTGTCTGCAGGAAGAGGCTTCAGAACCGCTTCGGTTTTTGCTGAAAACCAACAGTACTTTGCATCCAACAGAAACATTCAGATTTTACAAAATGGTGGAGAAATCTATGGTTTAAGACCTGAAATTGCCTGGAATTATGGTGCAAGTTTACAACAAGAATTCAAACTATTCGGAAGAAAATCGACTTTGATGGCAGATTTTTTCAGAACAGATTTTCAGGATCAGGTGTTAGTAGATCTTGACCGTTCACCTCAACAGCTGACTTTTTATAATCTTGAAGGAAAATCTTTTGCCAACAGTTTTCAGACGCAGTGGGACTTTTCGCCTTTCAAGAACTTTGATGTGAGACTGGCTTACAAATATTATGATGTACAAGCTGATTATATGGATGGGCGAAGAGAAGTTCCGTTTATGGCAAAGCATAGAGGTTTTGTAAATTTAGCGTATGCTACTAATAAAAATACAAAAGGTGGATTCTGGAGTTTTGACACCACTTTAAATGTTGTCGGAAAACAAAGACTGCCAAACACAGCAAGTAATCCGGTCGAGTTTCAAATTCCTGCATATTCTGAATCTTATGCGGTTTTGAATGCACAGATTTCAAGAAATTTCAACCAAAAAATAAGAGCTTATTTAGGTGGTGAAAACCTGACTTCTTACAACCAGAAAAATGCGATTGTAGATTTTAAAAATCCTTTCGGAAATTATTTTGACGGCGGAATGGTTTACGCCCCAATCATGAAGGCCAACTTCTACTTGGGGTTGGATGTGAGTTTTTAGACTTATACAATAACTGCAGAGCGTGATGTCATTAATTAATCTTACTGCATCACGCTTTTTTTGTATCTTTCATTGAAAGAAAATATATGAGTATACCAGATTTATTTTTTGAAGACGATTATAAAAAATTTGGTTTCGGACATTTCTCACAAGACAATTTTGAAAATGTAGAACGTATAAAAACGCAACCCTACATCAAGGTTCTGTATGTTCCTGCAGGGTATGAGCTTACAGTAGATTTTAATCATTACAAAACAGAAATTCCAAGTCTTTTTTTCATTACTTATCAATTTCTTGATATCAAGAAAGGAAATATTGATGAAGCTTCTTTAATTTATTACAACAGAGATTTTTACTGTATTCAAATCCACGATAAAGAAGTTGCCTGCGACGGGTTGCTTTTTCACAATGTTTTTGAGAACCCAAAAGTAGAACTCAGTGGTTCTGAAAATAAGATCATCAAGAGTTTATTTGATAATATTAAAGATGAATTGCAGTCTAAAGATTCTTCCTCCGAAGAAATGATCAGAACCTATTTGAAACAGATCATCATCCGTGCAACAAGAAAATGGAAAATTCAAAACATGGAAACAGAAAACCTGAAGATCAGCCCCCATGAAGTAGATGTTTTCCGGGACTTTAGCCGCTATCTGGAACTCCATTACAGGGAAAAGCATCATGTATCTGACTATGCAGATATGCTTCATATCGCACCCAAAACATTGACTCACAAGTTTAAAAATCTAAATTTAGAGTCGCCCAATCAATATATCATCAACAGAATTCTGCTGGAAGCAAAAAGACTTCTCTTCTATACCGAAAAAACGGTGAAAGAGATTGGCTATGATTTGGGCTATGAAGATCCCGCATATTTCAACAGACTTTTTACCCAAAAAGTGGGAAGCACACCTATCAATTTCAAGAAAAATTATTCCGCGGGAAAAAAGTCCAACATTTAATGCTTTTAATCTATTTATTTGGGAATATACAGTTCATATCTTTGTATCATCAAAAAGCAATTAATATTTAACATTAAAAAATTCAAACATTATGAAACGTAACGCAACAGCCGTTTGGAACGGTACCGTAAAAGAAGGAAAGGGTCACTTAACGACTCAAAGCACCACGCTTAATCAAACACAATATTCTTTCAGCAGCCGTTTTGAGGATGGTGTGGGAACAAACCCTGAAGAATTATTGGCCGCAGCTCACGCAGGCTGTTTTACAATGAAACTGAGTGCAGAACTTACTCAGGCAGGTTTTACTCCTGAAGAACTGACTACCAAATCGGTTATCACTTTAGATCCAAGTATCGGAAAAATCACGAGGTCTGAATTGACATTAACGGCAAAAGTTCCCGGAATTTCTGAAGAAGACTTTCAAAAATATGCAAAGATTGCAGAAGAAGGTTGCCCCGTAAGCGCAGCTTTCAATTTTGAGATCACTTTGAATGCTACTTTAGCGTAATAAAATAAAAAGTCTGAGTTTAATATTATTCTCAGACTTTATTTTGAAATAAAATATACCGATTGGTATATTTTTGTTATATTTGCAAAACATTTCTTGCAAAAATGTCTAAAGCAGAAAAGACAAAACAGTTTATCATCGAAAAAACCGCAGCCTTGTTCAACAGCAAGGGCTACACAAGAACGTCATTATCTGATATTTCTGAAGCAACAGGACTTACAAAAGGTAGTATTTACGGAAATTTCGAAAACAGAGATGAATTGGCCATAGAGGTTTATAAGTTTAATTCTGGTTTGCTCGGGAAAAATTTACTAAGATCTTTTGGCGATGAATTTCCGAGCTTACTCGATAAACTTTATGCATTTGTTGCTTTTTATAGAAAAAACTGGCATTTTGTTTTCGCCAATGGAGGTTGCCCGATTATGAATGCGGCAACAGAATCTGACGATACTTTCCCAGATCTTAAAAAACAGGTTGCCATATCTTTTGAAAACTGGAAGAAAACAGTATCAAAAATCATCTTAAAAGGACAGGAAAGTGGGGAATTTAATAAAAAAATAAATCCAGAAGAATATGCGTCGCTCTTTATCATGCTGATCGAAGGTGGCATTTTATTATCTAAAACTACCGACGATGAAAAATACCTTAATCTGGCGTTAGATAAAGTTTTATCAATCATCGACACGGAAATAAAACAAATTCCATCATAAACACTGCTATGGACAAACTTTCAAAATTACAAGCATTTATCGGCAAAGAATTCACCGAATCTCCTTCACCATTTATGCGCTGGCTTAATCCTGTTGTAATCTCAGCAGAGGAAGGTCAGATAGTTTTTCAATACACGGTACGAGAAGAATGGCTGAACCCGATGGGGAATCTTCATGGTGGTGTCACAGCCGCAATTATGGATGATATTATTGGTGCAACAATGTTTTCTTTAAATGAAAAATCATTCATAACAACAATTAATAATGCGATTGATTATTTCTCGACGGCAAAAGTGAATGATAATATTATTGCTGAAACCAAAGTCATTAAGAGAGGAAGACAATTTGTAAATGCTCAGTGTGAAATCTGGAATGCCAATAAGACCCGCTTAATTGCGAGAGGAACGTCTAATTTATTTAAAATCAACAATTAAACATAAAAGCCAATATACTTAGGCATAGTTTTAATGCTATTATTGAACTTTAAAAGAATACAATTTTATTTATGAAATCGGCACTAGTTTTTACGACCGAAAACTGTCATAAATATTAAAAACAACAGTAAAATCTACTTATGAAAAGAGTTGTCATTACAGGAATGGGTGCAGTAACACCTTTGGGAAACAATGTCGAAGATTTTTGGCAAAACAGCATCAATGGAAAAAGCGGAGCAGATTTAATAAAACATTTCGATACCCAAAAATTTAAAGTTCATTTTGCCTGTGAAGTGAAAAATTTTGACCCAAAAGTTCATCTTACTCACAACGAGATTAAAAGAAGTGACCTTTTTACCCAATATGCAATGTATTCTTCTGCTGAAGCCATTCAGGATTCGGGATTGGATTTTGAAAAGATGGATCCGTTTGACACAGGTGTTATCTGGGGAACCGGACAGGGAGGAATGTGGACTTTTGAGCATGAAGTAATGGAATTTTCAAAAGGTGACGGAACACCTCGCTTTAACCCGTTTTTCGTTCCGAAATTTATCGCCAACATGGCATCCGGAATGATCTCAATGAAATTTGGACTACAGGGAATTAATTATACAACGGTTTCTGCATGTGCCACCGGAAATACCGCAATCATGGATGCTTTTAATTATATTCGTCTTGGAAAAGCGAAAGTTATCATCAGCGGAGGTTCTGAAGCAGCAATTACACCCGCTTCAGTTGGCGGATTTTCTATCATGAAAGCCATGTCGACCAGAAATGATGATTTTGCTGCAGCAAGCCGACCATATGATACAGACAGAGACGGTTTTGTAATGGGAGAAGGTGCCGGATCTTTGGTTCTTGAAGAATATGAACATGCAAAAGCACGTGGCGCGAAAATCTATGCGGAATTGGTAGGAGCAGCAATGACTGCCGATGCTTATCACATGACCGCACCGCATCCGGAAGGTGCCGGAGCGATAAAAGCAATGCAACTTGCTCTGGAAGAGGCAGAAATCAATGCTGAAGAGATTCACTACATCAACCCGCACGCAACCTCTACTCCGCTTGGGGATTTGATTGAACTGAATGCAATCACAAAAGTTTTCAAAGGCAATACCAATTTAGATATCAGTGCTACCAAATCAATGACCGGCCATTTATTAGGTGCAGCTGGAGCGGCGGAAGCAATACTTTCTATAAAAGCGATCCAGACCGGAATTATTCCTCCGACTATTAATATGCATTCTATTGATGAAAGAATTCCGAGGGATATCAATATTGTATTTAACGAGGCGAAAGAAAAAGAGGTTAACTATGCCTTAAGCAACGCCTTTGGTTTCGGCGGACATAATGCTACTTTGATTTTTAAGAAGTTTAAATAAGATTAACAAACATAAAAAAGGCTGTTCCGATAAGAACAGCCTTTTTATTTATGCTTTCAACCACTCTGAGGAGGAAAGGTAATTTTCATCAGGATAATAAATAAAAAGACAATTTTTTCCTTTTATTGTATTGATGATAGGCTCTGCCAAACTTCGCGGAATTGCAGGGCAACCCCAGCTTCTTCCGATTCTTTTGTGCATCGCTGCAAATTCTTCACTTACATAATCTGCACCATGCATTACGACTGCTCTTTTATATGCTGCGTCATTAAATCCTTTGTCCATTCCTAAAAGTTTTAGAGAATACCCATTATCACCATTATACGTAGATTCGGTAATATAAAATCCCATACTGCTTTGAAGTGAGCTTTCGGTATTGGAAAAATTGGTAGCGAACTCCTCACCAGTGTTCTTCCCATGAGCTACAAGAGAATTAAAAAGCACTTTCTTTTCATCAGTATCAATGACCCAAAGTCTTTTGGTATTTGAAGACATCGAAAAGTCACAGATGGTAAGTAAATGAGCATTTTGATCAATTTTTCCTGCTTTTTTAAGATTTTCGAATCCTAATAGTGCTTTTGCAAATACGTCAAATTGAATTTTGTGATCGTTCTCAAATAGTATTGAGTTATATAGTTCTTCGGAAGAACTCACGCCGCTTGTATTTTTTACAGATTTTGTTTCAACTATAGTTTCTATTTTGTTTGTGCTCTTAAAATTTCTGTTATTATCTGCTTTTTTTGGAGACAGATAAAATGAAGTTGAAATCAAGTACACAATGCCTAATAAGCTATAAAATCCTTTCATTAAATATTATGTTAATTAAAATTGGTGAGGCAAAATTATAAAAACATAATAAGTTATCAGTCTAAAACTTAAAAGTTTAACTGAATTTAAGAAAGTTTAACGCAATGATTATCTGATACTAAGCTGTTATTTCTTCGAATCCGGAACAAATTCTAAACTAACAGAATTCATGCAATAACGAGTTCCTGTAGGTGCAGGACCGTCATTGAAAACATGACCGAGATGCGAATCGCAGCGTTTGCAAACCACTTCTATTCTTTCCATCCCGTGAGAAGAATCTCTGTTATAAGCCGTACCTTCTTTGTCAGCTTCAAAGAAACTTGGCCATCCGCAAGTTGATGAAAATTTAGAATCTGAACGGAATAAGTGATTGCCACAAACCGCGCAGTAATATTCTCCTAATTCGTCAAATTCATTATATTTTCCTGTAAAAGGTCTTTCTGTCGCTGCTTCTCTCGCAATGGCATACAAATCAGGTGAAAGAATTTTCTTCCATTCTTCGTTCGATACATTCAGCTTTGTACGGTCTGTTCTTGAATAATATGGATTGTTTTTTGCTTCAATATTTTCCATAGGAGTTGATTTAACAGGTTTTTGAGTCTGCGAACACATCTGCAGAAAGATTAGTAATAATATGGGAATCAAAAATTTCATAATTGATTATAAATCGCCAAGATGAATGCAAATTTTAATCCGCAATCGATCATCCGTCACTTTTATTCCGTTTTTCAATTCCAAATTTACTAAATTTGAGACTATGAATGACGAATTAAAAAGAAAACAGCTCAATAAATACAAGGCATTTGCCACAGGACTTTTTGTTTTGATGGCGATTATTTTTGTTCTGGCTACAATTTTTCAGAAAACTAATGAATCGCATTGGATCGGCTATGTAAGAGCTTTTTCTGAAGCAGCAATGGTAGGTGCGTTAGCAGATTGGTTCGCTGTAACTGCATTGTTTCGTCATCCGCTTGGGTTACCGATTCCGCACACCAATCTGATTGAAAACAGTAAAGAAAAATTGGGTGATAATTTGGGAAGCTTTGTGGTTTCTAATTTTCTTTCTCCAAAAACAATCCGGCCTTATATTCAGAAAATTAAAATCTCAAATTTTGTCGGTGAATGGCTTTCAAAAGAAAGAAATCAGGATATTTTGATTAAAAATATTTCAGATATTGTGCTGGACATTCTCAATAAGCTAGATGATTCTGAAGTAAGTCAATTTATCAGCAGAAAAGTCAGTGAAATGACAAATGACATTCAACTAAACAAAATTCTTGGGAATGGAATTATTTATCTTTTAGACAAAAATGACCATCAGAAAATCGTCACCAATCTTTCAAAACAAATCAAAGAATACCTGATAGAAAACGACAGCATGATTCAGGAACGGGTGAAAAAAGGCAGTTATTCTTTTATTCCTTCGTTTGTTGACAATAAAATTGCCGAGAAAATCGCTAGTGGACTTTCAGATTTCTTCCGAGAAGTAGAAGAAGATACCCATCACGAAATCAGAGGTTTAATTACAAAAAAGATTTATGAATTTTCTAATGATCTGAAAGAAGACCCTAAATGGAATGATGAATTCAAAACCATCAAAAATGACTTTCTAAACAATGATAAACTTAATGAATATTCTAATGACATCTGGATTTCGATTAAAAAAACTCTGAGCAGCGAATTACAGGAAGAAGAATCTTCATTAAAAAAATACATTACAAAAAACCTTAATGAGTTTTCTCAAAACTTGAAAACTGACGAAAACCTTCAGAATAAAATTGACCATTGGGTACGAGTAACTGCCTATAAATACATTCTAAAAAATACACATCAGGCCGGAAACCTCATCAGCTCGACCGTCGGAAACTGGCAGGGAAAAGAACTGAGCGAAAAGCTTGAATTAGAGGTCGGTAAAGACCTGCAATTCATCCGCGTAAACGGAACTTTAGTTGGTGGATTGGTGGGATTAATTATTTATACAATATCTCATTTTTTTCTTTAAATCTAAATAATAAAAAAAAGCAAAGCCACAGTGACTTTGCTTTTTTAATATATCTAATCAAATTTATCTGGCAATTCTTCCCGCTCTCGTCAAAAGTTCCCGATTAATATCGTTGATCAATTGTGGACCTTCATAGATAAATCCGGTGTACAACTGAACCAAACTTGCACCTGCATTTAGCTTTTCAATCGCATCTTTTGCAGTGTGAATTCCGCCCACTCCGATGATCGGGAATGCTCTGTTGCTTTTATCAGAAAGATATTTAATCATTTTTGTACTTCTTTCACGAATCGGTTTTCCACTCAAACCACCGTTTCCGATTTCTGCTAAAACTTCAGGTGAAGTTTTTAAACCTTCTCTATTAACTGATGTATTTGAAACTACAATTCCATCGATTTTTGTATCTGAAATCAATTCGATGATTTCGTCAAGCTGTTGATTGTTCAAATCAGGAGCAATTTTTAAAAGAATTGGTTTTTGAGTCGGCTTGGTTTGATTGATTTTCTTTACTTCTGTAATCAATTCTCTTAAATATTCAACATCTTCAAGCTTGGCGTGGCTTCCCACGTTTGGACAGCTTACATTCAGTACAAAATAATCTACGTAAGGATGCAGACCTTCGAAACAATCTAAGTAATCCTGTGTATAATTTTCGGGAGTTGTATTGGTGTTTTTTCCAATGTTTCCGCCGATGATGATTTTTCCTTTGTTGCCTCTCAGTTTTTCAATGGCCGCTTCAAGACCGTCGTTATTGAAACCCATTCTGTTGATGATTCCACCATCTTCGATCAAACGGAACAATCTTTTCTTTGGATTTCCAGCCTGTGCTTTTGGAGTTACTGTCCCGATTTCTACAAATCCGAATCCTAAATCGCCTAATTCATTGAATAAAACCGCATTTTTATCAAAACCTGCTGCTAAACCAACCGGATTTTTAAATTTCAGTCCGAAAACTTCTCTTTCCAGACGTTTGTCAACAATGGGTTTTGGTAGAAATAATTTAGTGAGAAATCCGAAATTTTTAAGCATTGAAAAAGTAAAGTGGTGAACTTCTTCGGGATCAAATTTGAAAAGGATAGGACGGATGAACGATTTGTACATTAAAAAAAAGTTTTACAAAAATACCATTTTAAATTGAATGATTTTTTGATGGTTGATATTTTATTTAAATGAAGATGATTGTTGCAATTAATTTTTTAAACCACAACGATGTTCTTCACGAATGAACAAATTATAATCTGCTTAATTCTCTAATTCTGCGAAAGCTATTTAACGCAAAGGTTTATATTCTAAATGTAGAATTAATTTTAAAGGATCAAAGAATCGTCAAGTCGATTTGATGATGCGTGTAGCTTAGCGAAGCAAATTTATTTGCCTTTGCGCTCTAAAAATAAAACGCTTGCTTGATAAATCTTTGCATTTAAGAATAGGAATTCTATCCCATAATTAACTATACAAGCTCAAATCAAGTTTTAAAATTTCCCCTACTCTTTTGAACTCATCATCTATAGTAGCATTGACCATAATTCTTTCGTTAGAAATTGGATGATTAAAAATTAATTGATGAGCATGAAGCGTCATTTTGGTAATACCAAAAGTTTGAAGCCATAATTTGTTTTGCTTATTGCAACCGTGCTTACGGCATCCTAAGATCGGATGTAAAATATGTTTAAAATGCTTTCTCAACTGATGAAATCGTCCCGTTTCAGGAATTGCTTCAACTAAACAATATCTTGAAGTTTGATGTTTTAAAAATGGCAAATCTATTTCTGAAGTCTGTAAACGATGATAATAGGTGATCGCATTTTGTTTGACTTCATCTTCATTAACTAAATCATAATCAATGGTTTCTTCTTCTTTTGTCCAGCCGCGAAGAATGGCTATGTATTTCTTTTCGACTTCCCTTGATGCAAACTTGTCGCTCATGGTTCTCAAAGTCTCTTTATCTAAAGTAAAAAGCAAAACGCCGGAAGTCTTTCTATCTAAACGATGCACAGGAAAAACTTTCTGCCCAATTTGATTCCTCAACTCCTGAATCGCGTACGTGTCTGCTTCACCGGAATAAAAAGATTTGTGAACCAATAATCCGCTGGGTTTATTGATGGCAATAAGATGTTCGTCTCGATAAAGAATTTCTAACATCCGGCAAAAGTAGAGGTTTTCTGATTATTCCTCAAACTTTAGATGTTGATTAAAAAATGGCAACATCTGATTTTCAATTCTTCCGTTTTCTTTGCTTACTTCACTTCCATGCGTTCCGATATATTCTTCAGCTTCATGTTTTATGTTGAGTATTTCAAGAGTCTTACTGAAATTCATACAACTAGGCGGGATATGTTTCAGTTCGTCATTTCTTCCCCAGTCGAATTTGATGGCTTTTAATTTTTTAAGATTTTCATAATGTGAAAATGGTAATTCTGATGTAGAATTTTTCTTAAGCTCTTCGGCAATAGATGCATTCACTGTCAATTGATTATCTTTAAAAGAAAATGGAAAATCTGCGTAAAATGGAGGTTTATTTTCGTTTCCGTTATAAGCTCTTGCGATGGCAAATATGATATTTGTTCTTGCGTTTTCGGGTTTTGTTAAGTCTTTTACATCCTTTATTTTGTCTAAATTTTTATACAGATCAATTTCTGTCAGGGCAAAATATTGAACATCTAAAATTCCCGGAGAAAGTGCATAAACAGAGGAAAAAACTTCGGGATGGAGAATTGCATTTCTTAAAGCTCCATTTCCACCCATCGAATGACCGGAAATTCCACGGCTTTCTTTGTTGGCAATGGTTCGGTAATTTTTATCAATAAAATTGACGAGTTCAACAGAAGTAAAATCTGACCAGTTTCCGGATGATTTTGAGTTGGCATAAAAGCTTCCTTTGAAAACCGTACTCTGATCAGCCATCACTACAATTACCGGTTTAATCTTTCTTAAATGAATCGCACGATCTAAAATGTGATTGATTTTATCGCTGTTTACCAACAAACTATCACTCCAGAAAAAGCCATGCAGATAGTAAATAACCGGATATTTTTTAGATGATTGATCATAATCCGGCGGCAGATAAACAGAAACTCTTCTTCTAGGATTTTCTCCAGCTTTGTTTTTTAGAGTTTTTGCTGTAATAGAAGTCGTCACAACTTTTCCTTTAGGAATACTTTGTGCTGATAAAAACTGAGTACACAAAACAAAAATTATAATCAGAAAACACGATTTCTTCATTGTGAAAATTTTAGATAAACAAATTTCGATAAACTGTCTCGAAATAAGACAATAATAACAAAACTTATTTTCCTTCTCATTTAGCCCTGATCGTAACGGCATCCTTTTGCAAAGCAAAAGATATAGTGGAGAGCAGGTTCCCGGCTCCTGACATTCCTGAATTTTAAAATCTTCAACCTTCAACCTTCTAACTTCCCGCTTTTTCACTATTTTTGCAGGCAAGACGAAAAATTTATGGCAAAGCAAGAAGATGTTTTCAAAAAAGTGATTTCTCACGCAAAAGAATACGGTTTTATTTTCCCTTCGAGTGAGATCTACGACGGGCTATCCGCTGTTTATGATTATGGACAGAATGGTGCAGAACTAAAAAACAATATCAAACAATACTGGTGGAAAGCTATGGTACAGCTGAATGAAAATATTGTAGGTATTGATTCGGCAATTCTGATGCACCCGACTACCTGGAAAGCTTCGGGCCATGTTGATGCTTTTAATGATCCTTTGATTGACAATAAAGATTCTAAAAAACGTTTCAGAGCAGATGTTTTGGTAGAAGATTATTGCGCAAAAATCGAGGATAAAGAAAATAAAGAAATTGAAAAAGCTGCCAAAAGATTTGGTGAGTCTTTCGATAAAGCTCAGTTTGAAGCGACAAACCCTAAAATTCTGGAATACCGTGCGAAAAGAACTGAAATTCTTTCAAGATTATCAAAGTCTTTAGAAAATGAAGATTTGGCTGATGTGAAATCTTTGATTGAAGAACTGGAAATTGCTGATCCGGATACCGGTTCAAGAAACTGGACTGAGGTAAGACAATTCAACTTAATGTTTGGAACCAAACTGGGTGCTTCTGCAGATTCTGCGATGGATCTTTACTTAAGACCGGAAACGGCACAGGGAATTTTCGTTAATTTTTTGAATGTACAGAAAACTTCACGTCACAGACTTCCGTTTGGTATTGCACAAATTGGAAAAGCATTTAGAAACGAGATTGTTGCGAGACAGTTTATTTTCAGAATGCGTGAATTTGAACAGATGGAAATGCAGTTTTTCGTGGCTCCGGGAACGGAACTCGAATTCTACGAACAGTGGAAGCAAAAACGTCTGAACTGGCATTTAGCGCTTGGTTTAGGAAACGAAAATTACAGATTTCATGATCATGAAAAGCTGGCTCATTATGCAAACGCTGCGGCTGATATTGAATTTAATTTCCCGTTTGGATTTAAAGAACTGGAAGGTATTCACTCAAGAACTGATTTCGATTTGAAAGCGCATGAAAAACATTCAGGTAGAAAATTGCAGTTTTTCGATCCTGAAAGAAATGAAAACTATGTTCCGTATGTTGTTGAAACTTCGGTTGGTTTAGACAGACTATTCCTTTCGATATTCTCTCACTGCTTAAAAGACGAGGTTTTGGAAGACGGTTCGGAAAGAACAGTTTTATCTCTACCTCCAGCTTTGGCTCCGGTAAAAGCAGCGATTCTTCCTTTGATGAAAAAAGACGGTTTAGCAGAATATGCTGAAAATATTTTCAATGATCTGAAATATGATTTCAACTTATTCTACGAGGAAAAAGATGCGATTGGAAAGCGTTACAGAAGACAGGATGCAATTGGAACGCCTTACTGCATCACGATTGATCACGACTCATTAACCGATCACACGGTGACGATCAGAGACAGAGACACAATGCAGCAAGAAAGAGTTCCGGTTTCTGAGTTGAGGCGCATCATTGATGAGAAAACAAACTTCAGAAATTTACTTTCTAAAATATAATGATAAAGCCTTGAAAATTTTCAGGGCTTTTTTAATTTTTATAAAGGATAATTCGGGTAATTTTCTATCTTTGTCAAAAGATCAATAATGAAGAAAATTTATGTGCTGCTTTTCGGATTAATCCAAGTTTTTGCCTATTCCCAAACGCAGGATTTAGCATCTTTAGCTTCGGGAGATTACATTGGAATGAATGCGTTATTTGACGATAAAGATAATCTTTACGGCTATATTTCATTATACTCTTATGGCAAATCCGGAGAAAAAACCAAAAAATTTGAATATGTCATTCTTGATAAAAACCTCAACCCTGTTGCCAATAAAGAGTTTGAAGGTGATATCACCGCGGCATCTTATGTGGGATATGTTGATTTTAAAGGTCAGATCATTTTACGGCCTTCTCAGATAGATTATTCGCAAGTAAAAATGCGTGATATTTTCACACCTGTTTCGATGGTTATTGATCCTAAAACCAATACCATCAAAAGAAAGGTCTATTACGATTATCAAAACGGAACTTTCAAGGAAATCAATCAGCCCAAAAACTGGAAAGAGCAGAGAAAAGAAAACCGTGAAGAGAAAAAAGAAAAAGGCTATAACTACGTTTCTGCAGTAGGCGAAATTAAAGAAGGCGGACTCATTGCCATCGAATATAAGGATTATGGAAAGTATGTCAACAACAATGCGATCATAAAATTTGATGATGATAAAAAAGAAATCTGGAGATATAATTATAATACAGACGGAGACAAAAAAGTATTCTCGGATCTGAGTATTCTGGATAAAGATGACAAACACCTTTATGGGATGCTGCGCAAGGTAAACGGAGATGACAAAACCTTTACTCTTCTTGTACTTGATATGAAAACCGGAAAAGAATTATCAAATAAGCCTATAACAGGGCTTTCTCCGGAAACCATATATAATATTGATGTTTTCGCTTCGGGAGGCATGAGAATAGACAATGACAAGACATTTGATGATAAAATTATTTTTACCGGCAGAAATTATTCTTCAACGATGAATCCTTTCGGGTATGCAAGACTGATGATCAACAAATCAGATTTTAGCACCAATACACAAACCATCAACTATAAACCTGACTTTCTTAAGTATATTCCAGGTATTAATGTTCATGGAGTTGTAGAAGCGGGCTACAGTCTGCAGACGAAAGACATGTACTTTATGAGTGACGGCAGCGTAGGTATTCTGGCAGAAAAATATAAGCCTTCGACAGACTATACTGCTTCTAAAACAACAGATCTGGTTTATGTTTCTACCGACAAAGATTTTAAAATAAAAGAGCTGAAAGTTTTTGAAAAAGAAAAAACAAAATGGGCCAATAACGATTATCTTTTTTCACAATATCTGAATAATGGTAAAGATGTGGTTTTCTTTTACCGTGATTATCAAAAAGACCAGGTGACCAAAGAAAAAAAATGGAATCTTTTTATCAATACTGTAATCAGCGGAACATTCAAACAGGAGATCATTCCTATTTCTGAAAAAGACAATTACATCGTTACGCCTTACGTAGGAAAAGAAGGATACATTCTTCTGAGAGAGTTTAACGAAAAAGAAAAATTCAACAAAATACGTCTGGAAAGACTTAATTATTAACGAAAAACTCCTGATTTGATCAGGAGTTTTTGTTTTGATAGTAGTCGGAAATATTTTTTATTTCGTCCAGGCTCAGATTCCACATAAAGTTGAGGAATTGCTGATAGCTTTCACTCTGGTTTTTAGGGTCTACCCGATCAAGATATCGGTTTAGATTATAATTTTTCCGGCCTTCATAGATTTTGGCAAAACATTTTCCCAGCCATTTTTCATAATATTTTTCTTCTTCCGCATCTTGCAAAAACTGCAGGCTGGTGTAAATTCCCAAACCATAATCTTCTGCATGATAAAAATTGGGCAAGATTTCCATTCTTGCAATTTTTTCCAGTGAAATAAACGATTCTGAAGCTTTTTCAGAAGATGAAGATGTTTTGAGTTCAGGAAATATTTTCTTTAGTCTTTCAATCCTTAAAATAACTTCCGGATGAGAAGCCAGAGAGTCTTTATCTAATTTTTCTTTAAAATGATCATAATTATAGAGTGAAAAGTCTTCTTTTTTCAGCCATTTATCCTGAAAAGCCTGCTTGGGAAAATTAAAATATTTCTTATACGTTTCAATCTTCAGTTCACGCGGCGAGATGGTATCAAAATCCTGAAGTCTTTTTAAAGCATTCACAAATTCGCCCTTGATGAAATCACTGTTTTTAAAAACCGCATACCCTAAAGAATCGGCCTGCATTTCATCTTTTCTTTTCTCGACACCTTTTTTATACATTCTGCTTTTAAGAATATCAAAGGCTTTCTGATTTTTATTTCCTGCAGTGGCTTTTATATTCTGAACCGTAATCTTATCCTGCTGATCATCATTAATGAAACTCATAAATGTTCTCAGAGAATGCTCCTCTATTTTATGTCCCAGCTCATGCGAAATTACGGATGCGACCTGGTCATCGTTGTTCAGCCAGTTAAAAAGCCCCATATTGATTACAAAAGTTCCGTCTGCCATACAGTAGGCATTCGGAGTGTTGTCTTTTGCAATGAGAATCTGGAGTTCTTTGGGAATCTGAGGGTTGTTTTTTCGCAATCGCTCAATCAGAGACTTTACTTTCGAGTCAAATACCGATGTGAAAATGAAGTCTTTTTCTTTCACTTTCTTTTCAAAATCTTTCTCAAATTCTTTATAAATCTTCGAGAGTTCGCTTCCTGTTTTCCCGGAATATTTAATCTTAAGATTCTTAATCAGCAATTCATTATTTGCCGAAAATTTTTTCAGGAATTCTTTTCTCTGAATATAATCTGCGGTATCAAGCGGTTTATAAACCTGTGCAAAGCCTGTTGCAGAATACATCAACAGCAAAAAGAAAATAAATTTTTTAATCATACCAGGTATTCGTTAAGACAAAAATAATTCATTTCATAGTACATTTATGACTTTCTTTTCAAATTTATTCTAAATTTGTTACAGATCGTTTCTTATGATATTTTTATTTTACTTCATCGCTTTCATTGTTGCAGTAGCAGCATTGATATATATTTTAGGCTATGCTTATTTATTCAGTGGAATTTCCAAAACGTACTTTAGGGGGAGAATGAGTGCCAATATTGATGACGGAAAACTCTTCAGGAGCAATATCATTCATACTACTGCGCCAAAACTATGGGAAGAAGATGCTGAATTGAATAAGAAGGAGCTATCCAAAGAAATTGCAGATGACTTACTGCATTCAAATACAGCCTCATTCTTGGTTATAAAAAATGGCAAATTGCTTCACGAGCAATACTGGAATGGCTATACTTCCCATTCAAAAACCAACTCCTTTTCGATGGCGAAAGCCATTACGGTCATGCTTTATGGAAAAGCTCTGGAAGAAGGAAAAATCAAAAATACTGATCAGAATTTTTCTGAATTGTATGAAGAATTTAAAACTAAATCTTTCGGCAAATATTTAACTCTAAAACATCTTGCTCAAATGGAATCGGGCTTAGAATGGGACGAAAACTACAAAAATCCTTTTCTCCCAAATGCCAGAGCATATTATGGAAGCAGTCTGATAAAAGCTACTTTTTCCAGAAGGTTTAAAGAAAAACCGGGCGAAAGATTTGAATATCAAAGCGGCTCGACACAACTTTTAGGATTTGCAGTGAAAAAAGCAATCAACCAATCTCTGTCAAGTTATCTGTCCGAAAAATTCTGGATTCCTTTGGGAATGGAACAAAATGCCGACTGGAGTGTTGACGAAAGCGGGATGGAAAAAACCTACTGCTGCATTCATTCCAACTCAAGAGATTTTGCAAAGCTCGGACAGCTGTTTTTAGATGACGGAAAAGCGGGTAATCAGCAGGTTCTGAATTTAGAATTCATTGAGCAGATGCGAACTCCTACCAAAAAATCTGACGAAATTTACGGAATGGGTTTATGGATCAATAATGACAATCCCATTAAGCATTATTATTTCCTTGGGCTTCAGGGGCAATACATCATTATGATTCCGGAGCACAAAATGGTCATTGTAAGAACAGGCAGTTACAACAATTTGCCAAAAACAGACCGCGGGAGACCAGACCAGGTGAAATTCTTAGTGAATGAAACCGTAAAATTATTTTTTTAATTTTAGTTAAGGTTGAGACTGAAAGAATGCCGAATGTTTTTATTAATCTTTTGTAATTTATTTAAATTTCAATTTATGGAAAAGTATAACCCACAAGTTGATGAATACATCGAAAAATCTCAGGATTTTGCAAAACCAATTCTGACTTACCTTCGAGAAACAGTACACGAATTTTGCCCTGATGCGGAAGAGGCAATTAAATGGAAATTCCCCACTTTTTTGTATAAAGGAAAGATTCTATGTTCGATCACAGCTTTCAAACAGTATTGCAGCATGGGTTTTTGGTTGCATGGAGAAATGATAACGATTAAAAACCTTGAAACCAATGCCGAGAAAAGTAATATGTTCAGTTTAGGAAAAATAAAATCTCCGGAAGATCTGCCGTCAAAAATTCAGATGAAAAATATGATTCTTGAAGCAATGGAACTGACGGATATGGGGGTGAAAATGAAAAAAGCAGCACCTTCAAAAAAGGAAATCGAAATTCCTGATTATTTTCAAAATGTTTTACACGAAAATAAAAAAGCAGCTGAAGTTTTTGACAAAGCCTCTCCTTCTTTCAGAAAAGAATATACCATGTGGATTACTGATGCCAAAACAGAAACCACCCGAAACAAAAGAATAGAACAGGCTTTGGAATGGATTTCTGAAGGCAAAGGAAGAAACTGGAAGTACGAGAAGAAATAATTGACTAATTTATTTAAACTTCTGCCGCGGCAAATTGATTTCCTGTGCCTGCGGATATGGCTTTCTCGAAGTCATACTTACATCTTCCCTGATCTGCTTGTGAATGTCATATTGTTTTTCTTTATCATAAGCATATCTTGGGTCAGGGATCATCGGCATTTTGGCCATCTTATGAATAGTAATGGTTGGGAAGTGATAATCGACCTCCACAGTTCCCAGCAGTAAATAACATCCTCCACCCTGAAAGTCATACTGCTTCAGATTATCCGGAAAATGTGCCGTATCAAAATATTCACCGTTCACATCGATCCACGTTCCGAAAAACATGGCTCCTTTCTTGGTGGGAACATGTTTTCTTGAAATAAGATAGGCTAACATTTTTACCGGTCTTTTATGAAATTTCAATAAATCTTTCACGAAGACTGAACCTCTGTATTTTGTTTCCAGCAGATCAAAAGGTGTGGAGGAAACAGGAAACCCAATAATTTCTATTTCATCAAAAGCGTCTTCAAAGTTTTCTCTTTTTAATTGTGGGAGCTGATATTCCTGCATGGGCTCTTCAATCAGCATCAAACCTCTGTGTTCAGGTCTGAAATTTACAAGCAGCAACCGTGCTTCTACAAGAAGTTCGTTTTTCGGCTTGCCTGTAAACCTAAACGCCCCGATAAAAATAAGGATCTGCACCGTTTCAATACCGATAGGAATACGCCTAATGAAATCTTCCAGCGATCTATAATTGCCTTTTTTTTCTCGCTCTTCAGAAATTATTTGGGCAATTTTGGTTTCCAGTGACTGCAAAAGCATAAAACCTAAATAAATTTCTTTCCCTTTTAAAATCGTCTGAAGCTCGGATGTATTTACACAAGGATTCTGAATAATGGCACCGGACATTCTGGCTTCGTGGATATAAACTTCAGTGCGATAAAACCCACCCTGATTATTGATCACCGACACCATAAATTCTAACGGATAATACACTTTTAAGTACAAACTCTGATAACTTTCTACGGCATAAGAAGCCGAATGTGCTTTGCAAAAGGAATATCCCGCAAAAGACTCAATCTGCCTGAAAGCTTCTGTGGTCATCTGATCAGAATGTCCTTGTTTTTTGCAAGATTCAAAAAAATTGGCTTTCACTTCATTAAGCTTTTGAATGGATCTTTCCTTTCCGCTCATTGCACGTCTAAGAATATCACCGTCGGCATGGGTAAGTCCGCCAAAATATTGTGCGATCTTGATGACATCTTCCTGATAAACCATGATTCCATAAGTTTCCTTTAAGTTTTTTTCAAAAACAGGATGAAAATATTCAAACTGATTAGGATGATTGTGACGGAAAATATATTCACGCATCATTCCGCTTTGAGCAACACCGGGTCTGATAATTGAAGAAGCGGCAACCAAAATTCTGTAATTATCACACTTAAGTCTTCTCAACAAACCACGCATTGCCGGAGATTCTATGTAAAAACAGCCGATGGTTTTTCCTATGGCTAAATATTCATTACAAATCTTTTCATCTTTTGAGATTGAGGTATCCCGAATATCAACTTCAATGCCTCTATTTTTTTTAATGAGTTCTACGGTATCATTGATGGTTCCCAATCCTCGCTGAGAAAGAATGTCAAACTTTTCGAGTCCTATATCTTCAGCAATATTCATATCAAACTGAGCAATAGGGAAGCCTTTCGGCGGCATTTCGAGAGTGGTATAGGTGGTAATCGGTTCTTCAGAAATCAAAATTCCGCAAGCATGCATACTTCGCTGATTGGGAAATTTTTCTAAGAGTTTGCCATATTCATAAACCTGCTTTACAATTTTATCCGAATGATGGTTTTCAACTGATTTTGTGGCTAAAATATCCAATTCTTCTTTTGGAAGTCCAAAAGCTTTACCCACTTCCCGAAATATCGACCGGTATTTGAATTCTACGTTGGTTCCGCAAAAAGCGACGTGATCTTTCCCGTATTTATTGAAAACATATTCGAGGATTGCATCTCTGTTTTGCCAGCTCCAGTCGATATCAAAATCAGGCGGCGAAGTCCGGTTAAGATTCAGGAATCGTTCAAAATAAAGATCCAGTTCTATCGGGCAAATATCTGTGATTCCGATGCAATAGCTGACAATAGAATTGGCACCACTTCCGCGGCCAACATGCATGAAGCCCATTTTATTGCTGTGCTGAATAATATCCCAAGTAATTAAAAAATAGGCAGAAAATTTGAGTTCACCAATGACTTTAAGCTCTTTTGCAACTCTTTTCCGGGCAACCTCATCATCTGCACCATATCGTTTTTCTAATCCGTCATAAGCAAGCTTGGTTAAAAGTTGTATGTCTTCTTCCTGAGATCCCAGATAATATTTTTTATTTTTATTCTCAGTGCTTTTAGGTTCTTTATATGCAAATTCAAAATTACATTCTGCAAGAATTTTTTTGGTGTTTTCAATGATTTCGGGATAGTGCTCAAATGATTTTATTAAACTTATTTCAGATCTTAAATATTCCGATTTACTACAGATGTCCTCTTCGGAAAGCTTAGAAATCAACGTATTTTGTTCAATGGCTCTCAGGATCCGATGAAGATTGTATTCTTTTTTTGTACTGAATGTGACCGGCTGCAGAACCACCATTTTATGAATTTTATCTTTAAACTCAGAACGTATCAACAGATTCAATTCTTCTTCACGAATCCCTATAAACTCGTTTTCTTTTAGTTGTTCAGGAATGTTATTTAAAGGATAAATGACGAAAACTTGATTATAATTCGGTGCCCTTTCAGAAAGTTCAATTCCGTCACAATTATAGGCTGTAAGAATTTTATTGACCTCTCCTATTCCGCTAAATTCTTTGGCAATGGCGATATAAAGCAGTTTATTTTCTTTTCTTACTTCAATTCCTGCGATTGGTTTAATTCCACACTTATCGCATTCTTTTTTGAAATCATAAATAGCCGTCACTGTATTGATATCAGTCAAAACCAATTCTTTAATTCCCAATTCAGCAGCTTGCCTTACCAGTTCTGTGACTGATAAAGTTCCGTAACGGAGGCTGTGGTAAGAATGACAGTTGAGAAACATTTCATTAAATTTTAAAAAATTATTTTCCGAAATCAAATCCGGAAGCTCTTCCGACTGCATCTGCACCAAAGCGGTTTTTGATATAATCCATGGTTTGGTAGAGATTCATCTGCTCTTCGGTATCTTCGAACAGATTCATCTGATGATTTCCGTGTA
Organism: Chryseobacterium sp. LJ668; assembly: GCF_019613955.1. Taxonomy (NCBI): domain Bacteria; kingdom Pseudomonadati; phylum Bacteroidota; class Flavobacteriia; order Flavobacteriales; family Weeksellaceae; genus Chryseobacterium; species Chryseobacterium chendengshani. Next base: position 1,181,862 of record NZ_CP080443.1, read on the forward strand.
CCAGATCTGTGAAGCGCAAACCTACGAGTCTGAGACGCATTCTTCGGGTATATGCTTTGTTAAAAAGCTCTAGTGCAATTCTAGACAGCGTGTGATCGGCGGAAGTGTAAGCCACTTTATGCTGCTTGGTCTCAGTGTCAAAATTGGCATAGCGTATTTTTATGACTATGGTAGAAGTCAGCCACTTTTCCTGTCGCAACTGATAAGCCAGCTTTTCTGCCATCCCGGAAATCAGCCTTTTTAGTTCCGGCAGATCCATGGTATCGGTGCTAAAGGTTTTTTCCGTAGAAATAGATTTTCTTTCAGAATAAGGAACAACAAGACTTTCATCAATTCCGTTGGCTTTTTTCCATAATTCTTTTCCATTGACGCCAATCATTTGTTGCAAAACGAGAACAGGAACTTCTGATAAAGTTTGAATGGTTCTGATCCCGATTCTTGATAAAAGCTGAAACGTTTTGTCCCCCACCATGGGAATTTTTTTTACCGACAGTGGATTCAGAAAAGGTTGAATTTCTTTTTCCATAAGTTGTAGCTTTCCATCAGGCTTCGATTCGCCGGTTCCTATTTTTGAAACGGTTTTATTGTTTGACAATGCAAAACTTATCGGCAGCCCCGTTTCTTTGGTCACAGCAGCAGAAATTTCCTTTGTCCATTGATAACATCCAAAGAATTTATCCATTCCTGAAAGATCAAGGTAAAACTCATCAATACTTGCTTTTTCTACCACAGGCACTCTTTCCTGGATCACTTCCGTTACCTGATGTGATAATTTGGAGTACAGCTCATGATCGCCTTTTATCACTTTCGCATCCGGACAAAGTCTGAGCGCCATTCTGATCGGCATTGCAGAACGGACGCCAAATTTTCGCGCTTCATAGGAGCATGAGGCCACAACTCCGCGGTCTCCACCTCCGATAATAAGAGGGATGCCTTTGAGCTTTTCATTTCCTAATCTTTCACAGGAAACAAAGAAGGTATCCAAATCCATATGAACAATTGCACGTTTCATTTTACAAAATTAGATTCATTTTGTATCATTTTTATTATATTTGCAGATACAATTTGTATCAATGTCAGTTTTTTCAGATAACATCAGGTTTTTAAGGAGCAAAAAAAACTTATCCCAACAGAGCTTTGCAGAAAGTATCGGGATGAGCAGAGTACGCTATTCTAAATATGAAGATGGCCGCTCGGAGCCGCCTTATGAAATTTTAATCAGCATCTCTAAATTTTTTAATGTCAGTATTGATCTGCTTCTTACTTTAGATATCAGAAAGTATCCATTGGATGAAATGCTAAAGCTTTCAGACAACAGAATCCTATTGCCCATCATTGTTGATCAATCAGGAAACAACAGCATTGAAATTATTCCGCAGAAGGCAACCATGGGATATTTATCAGGATACAGCGATCCGGAATATATTGAAAATCTACAGCGAATCTCATTGCCGTTTCTGACCAATGGGAAGTACAGGGCATTCCCGGCACATGGAGATTCTATGCCGCCATTCAAAGACGGATCTTACATTATTGGAAAATATGTTGAGAATATAGAAGAGCTGAAACCCAACAAAAGCTATATTTTTATTACACTTGATAACGGTATCACTTATAAAAGGTTTAAATCAAGAAAAGAAAATTCAATCACAGTAAACGCAGACAATGAATTTTATGACCCCTATGATATTGATCTTCATAATATTGTTGAAATCTGGCAGTATGCATCGGGTATTTTTCCTGAAGAATTTGGGGCTGATCATCCTCAACATTATACTGTGCAAGATCTTTTTTTAGAATTGAGAAAAGACATTAAAGAGCTGAACCATAAAATTTCGGGAATCTGATCTGAATTTCTATTAAACTAAATATTGATTTAATTTTTTCACAGCTTTCTTCTTAACCTAACATTTAGGTTAATCTTATTGATGCTCAATTAAATCATTTCTTTGCTTTCAAATTATTGAATTAATATATCCAGCATTAAATTTCTATTCCACTTACATCCAGACAATTACGATTAAAAACTTAATATTCAAACAATTAAACAACTCAAATACGTCGAGTTTTGTCGCTATCCCCAATTATATTTGTTTTTTGAAACCAAAATAAAATCTATAATTATGGACAAAATAACCTTACAAAGAATTGAAAAACTACATCCTCTGGTAAGAGAAGAGATAAAGCAAATCATTAACGAATGTGACCTGGCTCTCACAGGGAAAGCAAAAGTAAGAATCACACAAGGATTGAGGAGTTTTGAAGAACAGGAAAAATTGTACGCTATCGGAAGAATTACACGCGGAAAAAAGGTAACCAACGCAAAAGCGGGCCAAAGCATTCACAATTATGGTCTTGCTGTTGACATCTGCATGATGATCGACGGAAAAACAGCGAGCTGGGATACGGTAAAAGACTGGGACAATGATAAAGTTGCAGATTGGTACGAATGTGTAAAAATTTTCGCAAAACACGGTTGGGATTGGGGTGGAAACTGGAAGACGTTCAAAGACCTTCCGCATTTTGAAAAGAAGAATTTTCCAACGAAAAAAGGACTGGTGAATACAAGCTGGAGAGTGCTTTCTAAGCTGAAAAAGGATGAGGATGGATATGTTATTTTTTAAATATTATGTTAAATTAAAATATAATACGTCAACTTCTGTCGCTTCCCATTTCTACATTTGTTTTACCAAATAACAGTAGAAAAAATGAAGAAGACAACCATTTTATCATTAGACGGTGGCGGAATAAGAGGCATTATTACCTGTATTATTCTTCGCTACATAGAAGAGCAGCTTCAGATTCTTGATAATCCCAAAGCAAAACTGGGAGACTATTTTGATCTGGTTGCAGGAAGCAGCACGGGAGCATTAATTGCTTCAATCATACTTTGTCCGGATGAAAACCGGAAAGCAAAATATTCAATACAGAAAGGATTAGAACTTTACGCTGAAAAAGGCGGCGATATATTTCAGGTATCTTTTTGGGAGAAACTGGTCAACCCATTCGGATTATTAAATGAAAAAATTTCTCAGGAAGCACTTCAGAAAAACCTGAATGACTTTTTTGGTCATCTCGAATTAAAAGAACTGATAAAACCCTGTTTGATTACAAGTTACGACATCGAAAACAGAAGAGCAAAACTGTTTAATTCCTGGAAGGCAAACCTTAGCACCGATAATTTTTATGTGAAAGATGTTTGCAGAGCGACTTCGGCAGCTCCTACTTATTTCAGCCCGGTGCAGATAAAATCTAAATACGGACAGATTTTCAGTCTGATCGACGGTGGAATGTATGCCAATAACCCTGCATTATGTGCTTATGCCGAAGCAAGAAAAATTCCGTTTGCGGAAGTGCTCAAAAATCATCAGAAAGCCAATCACCCGACTGTAAATGACATGATCATGGTGTCGATAGGAACAGGAATTGAATCGAAAAGTTATTCTTTCAAAAAAATGGAAAAAGCCGGAAAACTGGGCTGGGTAACTCCGATCATTGATATTTTGATGTCTGCAAATGCGGAAACTGTTGATTACCAGCTTTGCCAGATGTTTCAGACGTTAGGCTTGAGAAATCAGAAAAATTATTACCGCATCAATCCTTCATTGAAAAATGCTTCACCGGCAATGGACAATGTAAGAAGATCGAATATCGAAAACCTTATTCAGGCGGGGCTGAGTTATATTGATGATAACAGGGAAACTTTGAATCAAATCGTCCAAAAGCTCATTAAGAATAAAATATAAGCTAATTTGCTTATAAATAGACAAAATAAGGTTATTAGCTTATATTTTAAATTTCATAATTATTTCGAAAAATATTTTTACACGTCAAGTTTTGACGCTTCCCTCTACTACTTTTGGAATATAAAAAAAGACACAAAAAACAATCATTTAACATTTAAAAGTTCTTTAGAAATCAGAATTATAAAAATGCCGGACAGCCAGAAATATCTCAAATTTTATCAATTTTTTTAAACACACAAACATGGAAGTACCTAATCACAACACAGACACCATCATCGATAGCGACATCTACACCATCAGCTGGAGCGATATTGAAAACACCGAACCAGACTATGAGAATTATCTTACCGACATTGAAAATTTCTTCAGAGAAGATTCTGAAAATGATTTGACAGAGGAAGAATTTATGAAATATAATTAATACACGTCAAGTTCTGGCGCTTCTCAATACTACTTTTGAAGTATATCTAAAAACACGAAAACAAACCATAAAATTTTAGCAACATCTTAAAATTTATCATTCAAAAGTGATGAACAGCCAGAAATATGTCTAATCAAAAAACACTTTAAAAATGACATTTGCCACAAAATAATAAGGTGGAAATCTTTGCCTGAAACCACCCTAAAAAATTAAGGCAAAACGTGAAGTAAATCTAATAAAAAGAGACTTCAAAATTTAATCTTAAAACCTTAATATAATAATATAATGGAAGACAACGAAGAATTTGATTCTGATTTTAATGTAGAAGACATTCCTATATCAAATGGGTTCTGGAACTACATGGAATCTTATTGGCATAACAACCGGGAATTTCCGCAAAGTACAGAATCACAATTAAACAAAAAAGCAGATTTAATCAGCGGGAAAGTACCCGCATCACAACTCCCCAGCTATGTAGATGATGTTCTGGAATTTGAGTTTTTTGAAACTTTACCGAATCCGGGAGAAAAAGGAAAAATATATGTGATAGTAAGCGATAATACTCAATATAGATGGAGCGGCAATGATTATGTACAGATTAATTCCGCTGATGATCTGATGACTACTGATACATTTCAGGAAGTTACGGGCATAAAAAGATTCATCAATAAAGGAAATGCAGTTGATGATTTAAGTCTACAGATATGGGGTAAGAATGGTGCTAAAGCTGGAGTTTTCTTTTATAGTGAAGGAATGGATACATCTCAAATTAATTTTGATGGTTATTTCAATTTTAAGAATCAGGATGATGAAGGCTATAGAAACATAAAGGCGGCAGGTTTTATAAAAGATGGATATAATAATGGTTTTATTCTTTTAGCCGGAGGAGGACATGTGCCTATTAGTGAATTTGTTTTGAATTCTGATTTTAGTAATCAATTAGCTTTAGTACATAAAGCAGATGTCACAGGTGGTATTTATAATGGTTCTATTGGGAGAACTAACAAATCTTGGTTTGATTACAATTGGGCAGGTACAGGTGGTAAAGGTTCAGTTATAAGTTTCTCAGGTTTGGGAGGTGCATATTCTACGGAAATATTTGCAGCTTATAATGATTACTATACTGCTATTAGGTCAAGAAATGGAGATTCTCTTACTTGGAATGATCCGATGGTGCTATGGCATAATAAAAACTTTAATCCAGATGATTATGCGTTATCTCATACTTTAAACAATTATATACCTTACACAGGAGCAAGCCAAAATGTAGATTTGAATAATAAAAATATATTCAACATAAATAGAGTTGCCACTAACGGTTCTATAAAACACAATAATCTAGGGCTTTCATTAGCAAATGCATCAGGTAGTGGAAGTTATAGTTCCGTTTTGATTAAAAGTGGACTAACCTTTGGTAACATGGGTACTTATACTGTTAAAATTTATAATTACGCACATGAATATTTTGAATTTAATGTAAATAATTATAAATATAACGACAGCAACTATATACCTACTATCACATGGAAAACAGGTAATTCTAAAAGAATAACTAGAATAGAGTTTTTAAAGAACTCTAATAATGATTTATATATAAATGTAGTCATTAATATAGCTTATCCAAGAGTGGCTGTGACAGACTTAATGGTTTACGGATTTGATGATGTAGCTTTTGATAGTAATAATTGGAGTATAGAGTTAGGAGGTAGTACTACAGGTCTTATAAATGAAGGACAGTTAGTACCTGCAAACTTTCTCAGAGATGATTATCTTAATGACATTTATACCACACAGGCTTGGGTTCAATCACAAGGATATTTAACATCAGCAAGTTTAAATGGCTTTGCTACTGAAAATTATCTAAATAATAATTTTATACCAAATTCTCAAAAAGGAACTGCAAATGGTGTAGCAACATTAGGTAGCTCAGGATTAATTCCGACTAATCAATTACCAAGTTATGTAGATGATGTATTAGAGTTTGCTGGTTTGAGTAATTTTCCAACAACAGGAGAAACGGGTAAAATATATGTAGCAATAGATACAAATCAAACCTATAGATGGAGTGGTTCAGCCTATATCCAAATTGCATCAGGAGCTGTTCAATCAGTAAATGGACAGACCGGTATTGTTAATTTAACAAAAAGTGACGTTGGTTTAGGTAATGTAGATAATACATCAGATGCAATTAAAAATGTAGCAACAGCAAGAAGTTTAAGAAATGTAAATATTACTCTTGCACAATTAAACTCAGTAACATTAGAACCTGGAATTTATAATTTAGAAGGAGCTGCTCCAGGACAAGGATTAACGTCAACTTATAATTATATTATTCAACTAGGTTCATATGGAGGAGCAGGAGGAGCTTATAAAGCACAGATAGCTATGCCGTATCAAAATGGTATAAATGATTCAATTTATATCAGAACTTCTTTAGGCAATGATTATGGTAATTGGGAAAGAATAGCTAAAAATAGTGATATTACTGCTGCAATAAATGCACTTAATTTACCTTCATATGGATTTTTAGCACAGAATTATGCTTTAAGAGATGGTAGTAATGCCACTGAGAGATGGGTAAATTCTGCAAATGGATTACAAGTAAATCCTACTATTGTAGGAAAAATGTATAATGGTTCAGGACAATCAAACCTAAGAGATGCTACTTATGGTCAGGTAATGGGTTATATTAATGAATTTGGTGTAGCAGCTGGAAACCCAGGTGATAGTTGGTATTATAGAATGAAATTTCTTCACAATAATGCTAATGGATACTATGGAGAGTTAGCTGTTAAAATGACTGATGGTAATGGATTGTTTTATAAGAGAGTTGAAGCCAGTACTGATTTTGGATGGATTAAAGCTTGGGATGATTCAAATTTTACACAAACAAATATTAATAACTGGAATACAGCCCATGATTGGGGCAACCACGAGTTAGCAGGATATTTAACATCAGCTGGTTTAAATGGTTATGCTACAGAATCATGGGTTGTTGAAAATTTCCCAAATCAAACATTATCTGTTGGTACAGAGGGTTTAGGGGGACAAGATTTAATTTTATCTAATGCCAGTACAGTTAAAATAACGAATAACTTTCTTACAAGTAGAGATGGTACTAGAATACCAAATGACATTAAACCAAATGAAAATGGAAACAGAGTAAGATTTGACTTTGCTAATGCAGGTACAGTCGGAGGTTCTGGTAATTATGCAGGTGTAATGACCTATTCACCTTGGGATGGTACAACAGTATCCACAGGTGACAGTTCTTATCAATTGGCTTTTGCCAATCAGACAGGTATTGATGGCTCAGGCATCCCGATGCTTAAACTAAGAAAAGGAATTGATGATGCATGGTCTTCTGACTGGTACAAAATGTGGAGTGAAGGCGATTTCTCTCAAGTAGATATTAACAACTGGAATAACATTGTAAATTCCGCTGCCACCCAATCCTGGGTACAATCACAAGACTACGCAACCAACAATTTTGTCGAAACAAAAATTGATGAACTCAAAGGAGAAATTGTAGATCCTGCTCCAGGATTTGAAATTACAAATGAATTTACAACCGTCATCGTTACTGATAACCATTCAGGAGGACCTTTAGAACTAGAAGGAGAATTAATTTCTAAGCGATACCTAACCATTATTAACTTAAGTCAAAACGTCATTGACCTGAATCGAGACGCAAAAACGATTGACAGAATTCCTGAATACGAGACTGCAGAATATTACATTACTACAGAAAAACGACTACTAAAAAAAGGGTCCTATAAAAACACTGCAGTTTTAATCTAAAAAGATTTCAATTATTATTTCACGTCAAGTTTTGTCGCTTCACGAGATTAATATTGCAATCACAATAAAGCTTTTCACATGGTCACGATTCTAAGTGGATATTTAATAGTCTAATACCACTTAAAAAATAAGACTATCTCCGGAAAATTTCTACTAAAAAGAACTTCCAAACAATTTTAATCTTAAAAACCAAAACAATTTTAAAATGTCAACAAATTTAAACACAAACAACTCTTCGCAAACATTATTCAGATTTGCGGCTATGAGAAACCCGGAACTATCCGATCCGAAAAACTTAGACAGAAGATTTATCTTCAGAGATAGTACTATCGCAAATACAAGTGTATTTGACACCAATCTTCCGGTAGAAAAAACATTACAGGCAATTAGTCGAAAAATAAATCAGCCCAACTCAGGAATTACCCTGGGAATTTTAACTGAATCTGATATTAAAGATATAGATTCCGGTAAAATTTACGAATTGGCTGTTTGGGTTGCAAGAAACAAGACGACTGCAACAAAAGCTGAATTTGATCAGAAGATCAATGATTATAAAGCCAGTAATCCTACTCTGATTCATTTGCCAGATCCTACAGACGTTTGGGACAACCTTGTTTATCAGGTCGTAACTCAAAAAGATTTTTATGCAAAAGAATTGATCATGCAATACCTGCATTTGGAACATATTCTTAATGTATATGATGGTTCAGAAGAATCTTTTGAGGATATGAAAAAAGCAAAAGTAGTTCTGCCTAAAGAATTATTTAAAGTTTCTCAAGCTGATTTCAATGCTACAGGATCTTCTACTCTACAGAGAACAATGTTCGATGATAAGGCGATGAAATTTGCAGAGGCAACCATTAATCTGAAAGAAAATCAGGATTTGATCGATGCTCTTTCAAAATTAGAAAAGTCTTACAAAAAACAGCATGAGGCAGCTTACAAAGAAGCATATGATGAATATCAACAGACTGTAAAACCACTTTTGAAGACAGTTCAGAAAGACTCCGCAGAAGCAGAAAGAAAAAAACAAATATTAGAAAACAGGATCAATTATCTTACCCAGCTTAGCGTAGCCGATCCCGAAAAGTTCTATGCAAACAGTGAAATGGATATGGAGCTTCACCGTATCAAAGATGAAATCATGCAGATCACAACTCCTGATGTAGAGATTCCTGAATTTGAATTCATTTTTGAAACCCCTGAAATTGATATAGCTGAAATTGGCAGAACGTTGACTGTGAGCAATCAGAAAACGTTGCTTAAAATATTAGGTGCATCAACTCTCACCGACGCTCTATCCGACATTTCAACATTTGATGAGCTGAATCAGAATATTACTCAAAGTAATCAAACTTTACAGCAAACTGTTTTAAACAATACAGTTCTTAATCAGCAGGTTTCTGCCAATGTAGGCGGGGTTATCATTCCGGTGAGCAATAATTCTGTTACTTCAAACTACATTCCTTTCAGCATAAAGACTTATGCACGGAGCTCAACCGAGTGGAGTTTACTTTTAGCTTTAAGCAGCAATCTTGATATTGTTTCTGCAAATTATAAGATCACATTAAATAACGTAGATATTTCTTCTACAAGCGTTTCTTCTATGGGTGGAGGATCTTGCTTGTTATTTGATATACCTAGAATTTTGGTTTCTCAAACCTCGTTGGTAGAACAATTTATTTTACAAGGAGAAGTGAAACTAAGTGATGGTAATACGTATAAGCTAAACGTCACCTTACTTCAAGACCTGAATGATCTGGATAGGATGACTAAACAATACCATTTCCGAGGTGCTGACGGATGTTTTCCTGTTGATCCTCCAAAACCTGAGAATCCTGAAACTCCTGAAACACCAACAAATAATCCTACTGAGACATCCTCCTTCATCCCTTCAGGGTTTGGAATGAAAAACATCGGGGTAGCAGATTATTTAAAAGTAGAACAAAGTACTTACTGCTATGTAGAAGGAGATGTAGCCCACATCGAAAACATAATGGCTCGCGAATACAAAGAGCGTTCTACCAGAAGATTAAAAAGAAGCGAATCTCAGACTACAAAGTCTACAGAATCTGAAAAGGAAAAACTTACAGACACCACTTCCACCGAAAGACATGAGATGCAGAGCGAGATTTCTAAAATCTTACAGGAATCTAAAGATTTTGCAGCACAAGCAGGATTCACAGCAAGTTGGGGAAGCGAAAAAGGAACTGGGAGATATGGATTAAGTGCTAATGCAAGCTATGCCACACACAATTCCAAAGAAGAAAGCAATAGACAAGCGGTTACAGAAGCTAAAGACATTACAGCAAGAGCGCTAGACAGAATTGTTACTAAAGTAAAAGAAGAGCGTATTGATAAAGTTTTAGAAGAATATGAAGAAAACAACAAACATGGTTTTGATAATACAAAAGGAAGCAATCATGTCGTAGGCGTTTACAGATGGGTAGATAAAGTGGTGAAAAACCAAATCTATAATTATGGGAAACGTATGATGTTTGAATTCATGATTCCTGAACCTGCTAAGCTACATAACTTAGGAGTAAAAATGATTGATGCTTCTGAAAAATTATTGAAACCTGTTGATCCAAGAGAGTCTTCTACTCATAAATTAGATAATTTTTCTTCTTTAAATGATGATACTAAGCTAAAGTTTTGGTTAAGCAAATACAATGTTGAAATAGATGAATTTCCTATGCCAACATTTAACATAAATAAATCTTTCCACGAAAGAGACTCTTCTCACGCAGGCCATGATGACGGTAAAGTACAGGTGGCTAATGGTTCTGGGGAAGTAGAAATCCCCGAAGGTTATATAGCTAATCAGGTAACTTATACTTTTAATACTTATCCACATGGCTTCAATGGTTCTCATCAAGCATTTATAACTATAGCAGGGAGACCTATACCTTGGATTGAATCTATTCATCAAACACAAAAAGACGGAACCATAGGAAACTTAAATGTTAGAAATAAATTAGCCTACTCATTTGCAACCGGAGAAAGTCCAATCATAGAAGGAAGTTTAGACATTTTATGTAATCTAACCCTTGAAGCTAAAAATGCTTGGTTACAATCAACCTTCAACAAAATCATCGAAGCCTACGAATTAGAACTCGAAAAATACAACCAGGCCTTAGCAGAAGCAAAAGCATTGGGCGTACAAATCAAAGGTTCAAACCCCGGTTTTTACAGAAAAATTGAAAATACGGTCTTAAGAAAAAACTGTATTTCTTATATGATTGATCAGAATCCTGCAGCAGCACTTACCTTTGGAAAAAATAAGTATCACAATAATGGCTATACTTCAGGACAAGAAACTTTCTTAAATACAGATATCAAAGTAGATTCTACATTAGACCAATATGCGGCTTTTGTGAAATTCATGGAACAGGCATTTGAGTGGGATATTATGAGCTACTATTTCTATCCATATTATTGGGGAAACAGAGAAAAATGGGCAGACATGTATCAGTTTGACGATAATGATCCTACTTTCAGAGCATTTATGCAGTCTGGTATGGCGAGAGTAATTGTTACCGTAAGACCAGGATTTGAAGAAGCTGTAAGACACTTCCTGGCAACCGGACAAATCTGGAATGGCGGTGAAGTACCTGTAATCGATGATCCGTTATTCTTATCAATTGTAGACGAAATGCGTTCTGCTTTAGGTAAAAAACAAGGCGAACCGTGGAGAGAAAAAATCCCTACTTCATTAACGATTCTTCAGGCAGATTCTATCGGTTTAAAAGTTGAAAAAGCTTTGCCTTGCAACTGCGAACCGGGAGTGAAATTTGATGACCAATTAGGTGAAATGTGCGAAAGCAATTTTGAACTGAATAATAATCAAATAGGTCAATCAGCAGACAAATGGATTGAGATCAGTTTCAATGAGATGGACGATATTACCTTTACAACCATTCAGGATTTTGAGGATGCAAATGCATACCCTAAAACATATGAGTGTCTTGGGAATACCTTTGAAATCAATGACATTCCTGAATCTGAACCTTCAATAAAACTCTACAAGCGTATCGCAGAAGAAGTTTCTCAGATCGAAGGTGTAGAAGCTTATCCTACAGGAGAAAACGGGATCACATTCAAAGTCAATACAAGACTGATCCAAACTTTTAATTTTGTTGAAGTAGGCGCAGATCCTGAAGAAAAGAAATTTTCATTTTCTACCGATGCGGAGACGTTTCTTAAGGTTACATCTCCGGCCGCAGCTTTCGGAAGAGAACGAATTTTAGATAAAGACGGGCAATTACTTTCTGATGAAGAATATGAAAATCAGGCTCCTTTTTCTAAGTTTTTATTGTAGCCTTTTGAATTTCAAATCATGAATCGGTGTAAAACCGAGGTTATTGGGCAGCACTTTATTGTGCTGCCTTATAACCCTCATGAAATTAATGAATTGTTAACAACTAAAAACGAAGAAAATGGAGAATTTCGATGATGAATTCGGAGATTTATCCGGATATAAAATGCTTTCTTTTAAAGAAGTAAGCAATGGTTTTGAAGGAAATAAAAATCCATTGCAGGGAATTGCTGGAAAATCTTATCAGATTGGAAAAAACATTAGAGGTTTGCAAAATGTAAGCCCGTTAGCGACCTTTAAGCTTTTCAATCAGACATCTGATGAAATTTTCAGTAAATATTTTATAGATGGCAATGACACCCCAAAAGGAAATACAACAATCATAGAAGATATTAATCTAGTTGTAAAAAAGGGATTCAAATTTAACGTACACGATTTTTATTTTGACAAAAACGAAAACGGACTAAAAGACGCAGATGAAGAAACCATATTTAAACTTCTGCTTTTCGTATCTACAGACGGAAATAAAGTAAAAGAATGCTATGAAGTAGTAAAGCCTGGCGATGACGAAATCATCCTTTTTTTAGAAACAGATGGAGATGGTTTAAGCAACCAAAAACTTTATGGCAGAATCTCGGAAAAAGTAAGAAAAACCTACGTTGACATCGGTACGGGAAAATTATACAGTACTTTTTTCGATGGAGATATTATTGAGACCGTACAAAGATATTTGAGTCAGGTAAACAAGGATATTATTGAAGAACTTTTGCTACGAGGATATATTGAAAATAAAAGTATTGCGGATAGTTTTTTTACAGGGTTGAAATATGTGCTTCTTGCTACATCTGCTCCTTCAAAAGCATTAGGCTGGGTAATGAATAAGCTCGGAAACGGATTAGATTTTCTGAAAATTTCCGATGAATTTTGGGATACAGAAAATGAAAACTATTATTTCCAAAAAGATAAGCTGATTGAAAATCTGATCATTTCAACCGACAAAATAAATCTTCTGAAAGACCTCTTCACTGATAAAGAAGGTTTTAACCTTGCCGATCTTACCCCACAAATGCTGGATGATATTATTTTAAAACAAACTTCTGTAATAGAATCTTTTATAGGGCAATACAACAGCTATGTGAAAGCCAAGATTGAAGAAGTTTTTAAAACATTAGAGAATCCTCAAATGCAAGAACAAACAGAAAATCTTGCAGAAAAAGTAGCCCTCATCTGCGGAATCTGGAACGGATTGGTAGATTTTGTTTCTTCTATTTTTAAATTTCTTGGGATGCTTCTGGAAGCACCTTTCGATATTACCAAAGATATTCAGCAGGTTCTGGAAATGATTGACAACTTTTGGGAAATGCATAGAGATGGTACACTTTGGGATAATGTGGAAACAGCTATCTCAGCAGGAATGACCAAAATGGTAGAATACCTGAAAAGCAAAAATGCCGATGACATAAATTGGGTTCGGGTGTATTATGTTGGGGGTTTTACGATTTCTTTCATAGGTACATTTTTTATTCCTCTTGCCAATATTGCCAAGGTTGCGAATGTAGGAAAGGTTGGCGAAGTTTTAGCAAAAATTACGAGTGAAATTGGCAATACTGTTTCCAAAACAAGTAAATTTGTCAAAATCCAAACTGCGGAAGCTTACCAAAAAACAAGCAAAGCATTGCTGGATTTGTTGGAGCTTTTTAAAACAGGCGGGCAAAAACTTCAAACTTTTGTAGATGATATTTGGAAGAAAATAGCTGATTGGTTTTTGAAGAATAAGAAATTGGTTGAAGGTTGGACAAATAAAATAAAACAATATTTATCCAAAGATGGAAAAACAGAAGAATTTTTTAGAAAAATTGATAAAAAGTTTAATCATGGAGAAGAAATTTTATCAGCTAATGAACTGAAAAATTTAGGGCGCTTATTAAAAGAAACCTTTGATGTCACCATACAATTTGTAGATCAAAATCCTGCTTTGAAGGCAAAGCTAAAAGATTGGACCGCAAGAAGAGTTGCCGGATCTTTTAATATGATGGAGGGAGTGATGTATTTACGAAAGAGCGTAACAGCTTACACGGTACAGCACGAAATGTTTCATATGAAGTTGTGGTATAAAATGACCAAAGAGTTCCCCGATTTGCAACCCCTTTTTCAAAAAACTTTAGGTTTTGAAAATCGGTTATTTCACGAAGAGTATGTGTTAGCACAATTTATGAAAAATCCAAGTAAATGGAAAGAGGCGGATTTATTAAATGACATAGCAGAGATAAATAGATTAAGAGAATTAAAAAATTTAAATAAAGTAGATTTAGAATATTTTAAAAATTGGAATTTAGAACAAGAATTATTAAAATTTAATTAAAATGGAAAAGGAGACAATAATATTAGAAAAGTCAAAAAAATTTTTACAAGATGTCAACCGGCAATATTTTGAAAATACTTTCAAAATCTATGCACCCCAAAAAGTAAAAGATTTAAATATTGATAAGTTTAATTTTGAAGTTTGGGAAACGATTGTAAATGTTCCAGATGAGCAGTTTGGTGGGCAAAGTCCATACTTTATTTTCTTCAGGAATGATACATTAGAACCTTTTATGTTTCATGATAGTGGTGCAGAAGGAAGAACTCCTAATTTGGAAATTCTAATAAAGAATGGAAAATATGAGATAGGAGATGAATGGAAAGGATAAATAAGTAATATTTAGCAGTCAGAAATGACTGCTTTTTTATTATAAATTTGTCAAAATCCAAACTGCGGAAGCTTACCAAAAAACAAGCAAGGCACTATTAGATTTAGTAGAGCTTTTTAAAACTAGCGGACAGAAACTACAAAATTTTGTAGATGATATTTGGAAGAAAATTGCCCCCCGCTGCCGCACGAATCCTTTCGTGTGGCTTTTTCTTTTAAAACTTCATTCTCTCAGATTGTATAATTTTTTATCTTTATAAAACATATAATGATGAGTAGTAATTATAAATTCCACAATCCCCCCGCTGCCGCACGATTGTATCGTGTGGCTTTTTTTAAACATCATTCAATCAATTATATTATTTTTATCTTTATAAAAACATACATTGATGAGCAGAAATTACAAATTCCACAATCCAGAAGGATTATATTTCATAAGTTTTGCTTTAGTAGGTTGGTTGGATTTATTTATCAGAAACGAATACAAAGAAATTCTTTTAAAAAGCTTAAGATTCTGTCAAACGAACCCCCCCCGCTGCCGCACGATTGTATCGTGTGGCTTTTTTTAAACATCATTCTCTAAAATTGTATTATTTTTATCTTTATAAAACATATAATGATGAGTAGAAATTACAAATTCCACAATCCAGAAGGTTTATATTTCATAAGCTTTGCTGTTGTAGGCTGGTTAGATGTATTTATCCGAAATGAATACAAAGAAATTCTTTTAGAAAATTTAAGATTTTGCCAAAAGAATAAAGGTTTAGAAGTATATGCATGGTGCATTATGTCAAGCCATGTACATTTGGTTTTTCGAAGTATCGATAATCAGAAACCTGAACTGCTGATTGGTGATTTCAAAAGATTTACAAGCAAAGACATTATAAAAGCTATTAAAGAAAACCCTCAAGAAAGCAGAAAAGAATTTCTACTCAATTTCTTTCTTCAGGAAGGCTCAAAAGCTTCCAATGTAAACCAATATCAATTTTGGAGACACGACAATAAACCTATTGAACTTTGGAGCAATCATGTAATCAACCAAAAAATTAATTACGTACATCAAAATCCAGTTGAGGCAGGTTTGGTATTTCGGGCAGAAGATTATAGATACAGCAGCGCAGTAGATTATTCTGATGAAAAAGGTTTGTTAGACAATATTGTTATTTTTAGAATGTTTGATTTTTAAGAATGGCCACACGAAAGGATTCGTGCGGCAGCGGGGGGATTTATATCAAAAAGTATTAATAATAAAATTGGATATCATGTCTTTTATACAACATATTCGGATGATTTCCATGTTCAAACATTGATTATTGATAATACTAATCCATGTAATGCTACTTACAGAATTGTCGACCAACATGGTGAAACATCGTCAAATGGTAAATTATCTGATATTGAAAATGGATTTAAAGATCAATCTAGTTGGACATATGTAAATTTTTATTTAAATAGTAATAAACAAACTTTAACTAAAACAATATCATCAATATGGAAAATTCAAAGAAATTAATCTTATTAGCCCTTTCATTTATAATTATTTCATGTGAGAAAAATTTGAAAGATTGTCAAAATTGTGAAACAACTAAAGACAGTTTAATCTTCGTTAATAAGGATCAAAATGAAATTTATTTCAGAACTAGAAACATTGAACGTCATCCTAAATTAGAAAAAAAACTACACGCAAATAATTATTATGAATTTTATAATACTGTAAATATATATTCTTTAAATAAAAATGTAAGTTTAAAAGAAATTATAAACATTGAATCTTTCAGAAAAATTAATAATTTTTATTTTGAAGACAGTGAATTTATTTATTTTGTTCCTCAAAATCCAACAGGTAATTATTTTAATATTTTAGATAAAAAACAAAATATTAAGTTTAGTAAAAATAAAGATACCATCTATAGTCAATATGGAGTTTTTTACAATGGAACTCTACTTAATAAAACTTCGCTAAGAAAATGAGAAAAATTATAGGAATATTAACTTTTCTTTTGCAGTTTGTTCATGTAACACACAAAATGAATGAAAAACATTAAGGACAATCTCCTTTATGAAGATTCAAAAGGAAGTGTTTATCTAAAAAGAGAAATTGACATTATGAGTGAGAAAATTCACAAGTAGATCAATCAAGATTCTTCAATTTAGTTCGCTATAGAGATAGCACGTATTTATTGAAAGATCTTGTTGATGTTAGGTCTTTTCGTTTTGTTAAATCTGTTACTGAAACTATCAATTAATAAATCTGATATTTTTGAAGATAAAAAACATATCTATAAATTTCAACATTTACCTCCAACTTCTCCAGAAATTAAAGCAACTGATAAATAATTTTAACCGCAACCTAACCGTTGCGGTTTTTTTTGCTCAAAATCCCCCCGCTGCCGCACGATTGTATCGTGTGGCTTTTTCTTTTAAAACTTTTTCTCTATGATTGTATTATTTTTATCTTTATAAAAACATAAAGATGAGCCGAAATTACAAATTTCATAATCCTGAAGGATTATATTTTAAAAGTTTTGCTTTAGTAGGCAGACTCGAAGTATTTATCAGAAACGAATACAAAGAAATTCTTTTGGCGAGTTAAAATAGATCCAAAAACTTATCCACAAAAATAAAACACGACACCTTTTGTCGCATTAAGAATATATATTTGTGTTACAAAATTCAAACATGAAAAAAGATTTTTACCTTACAAGATACGCCCTGATTATTAAGAAATTAGAGACCGCTCCCGCTACCTATTCGCAGCTGGAGGATTATCTTCTCAACTCTTTCGAGTTTCAGGATGCGGGAATCAAGAGCTACTCTATCCGTACTTTGCAAAGGGATATCCGTGAGATTTCAAATCTTTTTAATCTTTCCATTCACAACAAAAAGAAGGGCGACAACCGCTATTATATCGAAAGCCGCCCCATGATGGAAGTCGATGAATACAACCAAAAACTCCTTGAATCTTTTCAGGTCAGCAACGCACTCAATGTACATCCCGACTTCGCAGATTTTATCTTTTTTGAAAGCCGGAAACCTACCGGTGTAGAGCATTTTTATGATCTCTTCTTTGCGATTCGCAATAAAAGAGTCGTCACTTTTGAGCATTATAATTACAAAAACAAACTGATGACTTCAAGGAAAGTTCATCCTTTAGCCTTGAAAGAATCTAAAGACAGATGGTATCTTATTGCGATCGACACCAATGATAAAGCGTTGAAATCGTTTGGTTTAGACAGGATCAATTATCTGGATGTAACCAAAAACAAATTCAGAGAAAAATACAAATACAGCTTCAGGGAGCATTTTAAAAATGCATTCGGTGTCATGAATCTTACCGAGCAAATTCCTCAGAAAATCATTCTGAAATGCAGCAAACATCAGGGAGAATACATCCGTAGCTTTGCGTTGCACCAATCACAGAAAGAAACCAAAGAAACTCCAGAAGAAATCTATTTCGAGTTTTTCCTCCATCCTACTTACGATTTCATGCAGGAGATTCTCTCGTACGGAAAAGAAGTGACTGTTTTAGAACCTAAAACTTTAGTTGATGAGATCCGCACACACTTACAGGCTTCCCTAACCAACTATTCAAAATAATATACAACCTCAAATTCTTTTTTTAAGTACATTTACATAAACTTATCTGTATTGAAATCACTGCTACTGTGTCTTTTTTGTTTCGTCTTTTCCATTTGCTATTCACAGCAGACGGAAGAATTTAAGCAGGTAAAAAACTATTACAATCAGCACCGAAGTATGTTGAATACTGAGTTTAAGAAGAAATTTGACGCCGAAACAGACAACGCAAGCAAAATCTCCATCAAGAATGATTTTGTCTTTTTCATGAAGAAAATGGACAGTATTGAGAACACAGCTTTGGTAGGAGCATTGTTGAAAGTTAAAAACACAGAAGACCTCAACAATCTCAATTTGCAGAAGAATATGAAGCCTTCGGCAGATCAAAGTAAAATTTACCCTTTTACCGATAAAACCGCAGATTATCCCGGTGGCATCAATGCATTAAGAACTGAAGTTGCCCAACTTTTCTACAGTGATGCCGTCAATTCCGATATCAATCCTGTGAAAACTAATGTTGCTTTTGTTGTCGAAAAAAACGGAACCATCAGTAACGTAAAAGCTGAAGGTGATAACTTTATTTTCAACCGGCAGGCAGAGATTGCCCTGTATTCTGTTTCGGGTATATTTTCTCCCGCTATAATTAATGGAGATCCTGTAAGATGCCGCTTCAAACTGCCTTTAACGTTAAATATCGAGTAGTTTTCAAATGTTCCATTGTCATCCCGATTTAATGAGTACTTTTGAAAAAAACGATATGAAACAATTTTTACTGGGAATAACCCTGATTCTGGGTACAATAAGCATCAATGCACAGGAAACCGATAATCAGAGAAAAAACGATGTTCTTGCAGATCCGGTCCTGCTCATTGCAGTACCTATGGCAAATGTATCTTATGAAAGATTACTGTCTGAGAACAAAGGTCTCGGCATCAATGCAATGATTACTTTAGATCCTGAAGATGAAAGATTCACACAATTTTCAGCCTTCTACAGAATGTATTTTGGTAAAAAATATGCTTCAGGATTTTTTCTTGAGGGTTTTATACCTGTTACCACTGTGTCAGATGATATATACTCCTATAACTACGATGACATTACTCAAAACTACTATACATCTTCCTTACATAGAGAGAATTTTACGACCGTCGGAATCGGTTTCGGAATCGGAGGAAAATGGGTAATGAAAAACAATTTAGTGATCGAAGCCAGTGGCGGTATTGCAAGACGATTTGGAGACAGAGACAAGCATTATTTTGAAGAAGTTACAGGAAAAGTGATGGGCGGTATCGGATATCGATTCTAAAATTTAAAATATATTTAATGAAAAGCTTAGTTTTGTACTAAGCTTTTATTTTTATGTTTACCCACGAATATTTTATGAAAATGGCCTTTCAGGAAGCCGAGATTGCACTGGAAAAAGATGAGGTCCCAATTGGATGTGTCATTGTTTCCAATAACCGCATCATCGCGAGAGCGCACAATCTTACCGAAACCTTAAACGACGTCACTGCTCACGCAGAAATGCAGGCCATTACTTCTGCTGCTAATTTTTTGGGTGGAAAGTATCTGACTAATTGCACCTTATATGTGACTTTAGAGCCTTGTGTAATGTGTTCTGGAGCTCTTTCCTGGTCACAAATCTCAAGGGTGGTGATCGGCGCAAGAGACGAGCAGCGTGGATTTATCAACAAAAGTTTAAGCCTTCATCCAAAGACAGAGATTGTCACCGGAATTATGGAAAACGAGTGCTCCTCTATTGTGAAAGAGTTTTTTAAATCGAAAAGGTAGATTAAGGTAGAGGCTGAAGTTGAGTTGTAAGAACCTAAAACTTCTCTTCAATTACAAATCTTTCCCTAAAAAATACAGTCCTTTCAAAGTATGCAGCCTGTCTGCAATATGGATTTTATCTGTCAGTGGTTTGTAAACATGGGAAACTCCGCCGGTGGCGATGACAAAACAATCATCATTCACCTCATCATTGATCCTGTCGATAAAGCCTTCCACCATTCCGAGGAAACCGTAGACCATCCCACTCTGCATACAGCTGATGGTATCTAAACCTAAAACAGATTTCGGTTTTACCAGCTCAATTTCAGGAAGTTGAGCAGTCTGGCTGATCAGGGAATTTAAAGAAGTGACAATTCCGGGAGCGATAATTACCCCTAAAGTTTCACCATTTTCGGCAACACAGCTCGCGGTAAGTGCAGTGCCAAAATCGAGTACGATTTTTTTCCGGTCAGGATACATATTATGTGCAGCAACGAGATTGGCATAAATATCTGTTCCCATCTGTTTAGATTTTGCGATCACCTCCGAAGGTGTATTGCGGTCTACCATGACCGGGACAATCCCGTGAATTTTCCGTATCGCCGAGGTGATTTCCCTGGTCAGTTGAGGTACTACAGAACCAATGATAATTTTCTCGATTTTTTTTGCGTCGATTTTATAAGTTTGATACAGGATCAACATCTGACCATGCAACTCGTCTGCAGTGCGGTATGGTTTTGTATTGATTACCCACGATATATCACAGTTGTCGTCATCAAAAAGACCAAATCTGATATTGCTGTTTCCGACATTGATTACGATAGAATTCATACCCTAAAATTATTGTTCAGCTATTTATTAAAGCTGATATTTATTTCCGGCTTAAATTTAAGTAATTAAGACAGAAAAAACCATATTAAATATCTTGAAGACACAACCATTACTACTTTTTTCTGATTTTTTCTGCATCTAAAACTTCCAGCAATTTCGCAACAGCAATTTTAGAAGATATCCTGAAAAAAATTCCGATAAAAAAATATCGTATTACCAATATTTGTCCTATACAAACCAAAATAAATACAGGACTAAATCTCTCTTGAGCAGAAAAAAACTGTACAAAAAAACCTAAAAATGGCAAGCATAAGAAAAAATAGAGAAATACTTTGAAGGTTTTATTGATCTCTACCTTCACTTCACCCTTCGTGACATGTAAAACACCTTGTAACGTACAAAAAGTGCTTTTGTCAATATTCGAAGGACGCAGATTAAATTTGTTTTGATTTACTTGGCCAATGAAAGACTTCCCCGTTATTTTTGAAGTCAGGTTATCAGGGGTTTCGGTTTTCCTTTTTAAGCGGTCTAGAGTTTCTGTTTGAGAATCAATAAGATCAAACTCGTAGTTTTGTACTGGAAGTATATTCATTCGCAATTATTTTCTATCTTCAATGGTTAGTAATTTTCGGTGGTAAATTTAACGATTTTAATAAAAAAGATCCTTTCAATATCTGTAAAAATGGATTATCATTGTAAAAACATTTTATTAAGCTTTTTAGATTAATCTTAAAACTTTTTTTTACCACTAAGAATTTTAAGTACCTTAGAATTATTAAGAATCAACAGGATTGATTTAAGCACCCATGCTTAATAATTTATTTTAGTAAATCTTAAAGATCTAAATTGTTTTGTACTTAAAACTCAACGTTCTTAAAGTTTAAAAGATTATAATTTTTAAATACCTACAAACAAAACTTAAATAATGAAAAATATTTTAATTCTACTTTTCATCAGTCAGTTTGCCATCGTATTTGCTCAGGAAAACGTGAAAATGTATTATGAGCAGAAACAGGATACCATTGCTTATTATGTAGACAATCTTGAAATATATCCCGTTTCTATTACTTTTGAAAGCCAGCCTGAACTCGAGAATATGAAGAAGCCTGAACTCTTTAAAACAACACAGGTTTTGCCCGCAAAATCAAAAAGAAATAAGGTTACGTACTTTGTTGTGAATGATAAGAAAAAGAGGTGGGGCATCAAAAAAATGCCGGGATATTTGATATACATCGGTGATATCACTATCAAGAACTACGACAATACTTACTCTTACGACTTACCTTATCCAAAAGGAAAATCATTTCTGATGTACCAAGGTTATAACGGAAAGTTTTCCCATCAGAATGAAAACTCTCTGGATTTTGTCATGCCCGTAGGAACGGAAATTGTAGCTGCCAGAGAAGGTTTGGTTATAGACGTTCTTCAAAGCAATAACAAAAGCTGCCCTACTGTGAGCTGTGCACCTTTCGGGAATTACGTTTCGATTCTGCATTCTGACGGAACAATTGCTCAGTATTTTCATTTGCAACAAAACGGTGCGAAAGTAAACATCGGAGATAATGTAAGCAAAGGTCAACTCATCGCATTGAGCGGAAATACAGGCTGGAGCAACGGACCGCATCTGCATTTTGTGACGTATTTACCAAGTGCCACTGGCGAGAAAAATAGAATTACGGTAAAAACGCTTTTTAGAACAGGAGACGGTAAGAAAACAGAGTTTTTGGAGGAGAAGAAAACGTATTCGAAGGGATATTAATTCTTTTTAAATTGATTCACACTATCAACCACTAATTTATAAAGTTTATCAAATTTTATCTGTAATGAATTAGCTGAAATACAGATTGGTGTGTCATAATATCTGAAATTGAATTTTAGCCCTCTTAGCTTCAACCATTGAGTAGTTTTATTAAGATAATCTATTGGATTATGCACTACGATGAGGATAGATTTGTTATGATTAACAGTTATCATCTTAACTTCTCTAATATCTTTCCACGGTATAAAACCTAATGCAATAGCACTGGAATTATCATAAATTCCTTTTTCGTTAATAATTAGTCCAGGTTTTTTATTAAACAGCCTAAACAACATTGTTATTGCTGCAAGACCGAAAAAAACAACACATACAAAACCCGCAAGAAAACGAGGAAAAGGTTTCATTATCCAAGCATATCTATTTGAATGATTAATCGATTCTGGTTCATATATTATCAAAATTAACCCAAGAATAACAAATAGAACTGCCCCAATAAAAAGCAAAGTCATTTTCATTTTACTTAAAGGAATTACTACCGGAACAATCTTTTTACTCATCATTATTATTTGTTTTTAGATTGTCAAAAATAAATCAAACAATCGGAAGAAAAACACAATCTTCCAAATTTATAATCCATAACAATTATATTTACTAAAAGTAAAGTCACGGATTATAAATGTGAAACCAGTAGTTTTTAATAAACATCAATCCAAAACATATTCATTTTAAACAAAATGCAACTGCATTAAATCTCCCGCAAATTGTTGGAAACAAAATGCAACCGCATGATGTCTCCCGCAAACTGGTGGAAACAAAATGCAACTGCATGAAGTCTCCCGCAGACTTATGGAAAGAAAATGCAACGTACTTAAGTTCCAAACAATGTTGTTTATAATCAAATGCAGTTTTACATTATATAAAAGCAAAATCCCCAAAGAAAAACTCTTCGGGGATTATTTATGCATTTAAACTCAACTATTTGACCTCAACAAAATTATTTTCAGGATTCACATCCGCCATTCTTTGGCTGAAATCTATTCCCAAAAGTGACAGTTGAGATTTTGTGTAAGGAATTGTCAGCGTATATTCTTTCTGTGTCCACGGCCAGTATTTTTCTGTGGTAAAATCACCATAACCATCTTTCTGTTTCCAGATGTGGGTCATATTCATTGGGATTTGATAGGTAATGATCTTTTTATCGGTGGTCATCACAGAAAAATCAATAGGCATCGGAATCTGACTGTTGTTCAACAACGTGATCGTCGTAGATTTGGCATTGTATTTTACGTCTTTTATTCCGTAATCGATGGTTTTGGTGGTGTTGATCCAGTAATGATGAAACCACTTCAGGTCCATCCCAGAAACTTTCTGTGCAATATGAAGGAAATCTCTGTCGGTAGGATGTTTCATGCTCCATTCTCTGAAATACTCGGTCATGATTTTTTCTAAATTCTGCTCACCAACGATGTAACCTAACTGAACCAAATACAACTCACCTTTCACATAACTGGCAAAACTGTACGCCGTACCGTTGTCGTGGTGATCTCCCAACCAAACTGCGGGCTCTTCAATCTTTTTTTGTACGATATTTCTGTATGCATTGATCTTATCGACAAACGGATTAGGCCGCTCATCTTTTGGAGGAAACAGCTGATGCATCACGATGCTTTCGGCATAGCTTGTAAAACCTTCATCCATCCAAGGTCTCAAAGGTTCATTAGTTGCTAACATTTGCTGATACCATGAGTGAGAACCTTCATGAATCATTAAACCCATTAAATCTTCAATGTTTTCAGCTTCGCCCAGAATCATGGTGCACATTCCGTACTCCATACCGCCGTCACCGCCTTGGATAAATGCGTATGATGGATATGCATATTTCCCGAAACGGGAATTCATGATCTGGAAATATTTTGTGATGTAAGACTGTGCTTCACCCCAAACTTTCGTCTTATCATTTTTCTGATACACAAAAAAAACTTTCGGACCTTGTGGAACATCAAAGCTTTCTACCGAATAATCTTTGTCTGCTGCCCAAGCGAAGTCGAGCATATTTTTAGCAGTCCATCTCCAAGTTGCTTTATTTTTATCGGCTTTTATGGTTGCAGATGCATCGTAACCTTTTACTTCTGTGGGATTCAAAAGCGTTCCGCCCGCTCCTACTACATAATCTTTGTTGATTTTAATGGTTACATCAAAATCTGCGAACGGTGCATGAAATTCTCTTCCTACGTAATCAAAAGTTGCCCAACCGTCATAATCGTATTCTGCAATTTTCGGGTACCATTGCGACATTGTCATATCGACACCTTCACGGTTGTTTCTTCCACTTCTTCTGATTTGCTGAGGTATGACAGCGTCCCACTCCATCGTGAACGTAGTTTTAGAATTAGGTTTTATCGATTCATTTAAATACACTTTCATTACCGTTTCCTGTATTTCAAACTTCAGGTTTTTACCGTTTTGTTTAATCCAGTGAATATTTTGTGCTCCTTCCTGATCTTTCGGGATCGATGCCAGTCTTGAAATCCCATCTTTCTGCAATCTCGAATCACCATTTTTTCCCTGTCCGGCAACTCTCTGGTCCATCATTGAATTGGGTTTGAAAGCATTCCAGTACAAATGGAAGTATACAACATCGAGTTCGTCGGGAGAGTTATTAGAATAATTTAAAGTTTGATTTCCTTCGTAGGTAAATTTTTCTGCATTGACATCAATATTCATTTTGTATTGGGCAGCCTGCTGATAATAAGCATTCTGCTGCGCCTGAAACTGTGAAAAGATAAACGCAAAAAGAATTGCAACCGATTTTTTCATTTAAAATTTTATTTTTTTAAAGGTAAGTAATTTTTATTTCCCGCAGATCACATAAGCCTGGCGGATGATTGTACATAAGGATCTGTGAAAATCTACGAGATCTGTGGGAGTTTTTTAAACCACGAGTTTCACAAATAAATTCGCACAAATGGCACAGAATTATAGTGCAATTTGTGAAAACATTTTTGCTATCGTGTTTAAGTTTAAACAAAAATCAATTTTTTAATCAAAGTGATTTGCCCCAAATGATAATAAGCATGCTCGATCATTCCATCAATATTTCTTAAGTAAGTTCCGTATTTTTCATTGACAAAAACTTCATTCATTTTCGAATCCGGAAATTGTTCTAATAATGTTGCAAACTTTTCAGAATCGCTCCATAATTTAGTTAAAAGCCCTTCCCATTGTTGTTGATTTTCAATTGGCGGAAGATCAAAACTATACTGATCTCTAATTTCCAATCCGCCACCTTCAAAAACATTGACGAGTCCCCCAATATAATAATCAATATGAAAGGTGAGCATTGCAATGGTATTTAAATCAGCAATCTTTGTTGTTGCTTTTTCCCAATTGACATTATTAAGCTGATCTTTATAATTGGTATTGGCAATCCACAAACCATCAAGCATTACTTCTCTGAATCTTTTGGCTAATTGTGAAGCTGTACTCATTTCTTTTAGTTTATAATCTTAAAGATACTATTTTTAAGTTTCCTGCAGATAACAAGGATTTCACAGATGATCGCATATAAGAACCTTTAAAAATTTCAAAACACAAAAGACACTAATAAATTTTCACAAATAGCACGAATCATTAGTATTACTCGTGAAAACATCTGCGCTATTTGTGTTTAAACAAAAACCTCAAATGCAAATACACTTGAGGCTACTATTTATATTGAAAACTATATTATTTAATAGAAAGAATTTCTTTCTTTCCGCCTTGTAAAATCTTTTCAAGGATTCTTAAAGTAATCAGATACGTCGGTTTTACACCAGTCAATCCTAATCCACCCGAAGAAAGTGTAGCCCCTGTTTCCAGAGGATTATCTGAAGCATAGTAAGCATAACTGACAAAAAGATCCGGCGCAATGTGATGCCTGATTTTAGATGCTACCTGAATTGCCTTCTGGTAGTGTGCACCTTCCATTTCAAGCCCGATGGCTTTCCACGACGTATTCATAAAATACTGTAGAATATCTCTGTTTTGAAGTGATGTTCCTAAAACGGTAATCATAGGTCCTTCGAAAGCTTTCAATTCATCATCCTGAAAGTCATCCAGCTTTAAAGCGTTTTCGAAAGGATAATTATCCGCCGTTCCTTCAAAAATATGAGCGGTCGGGATCATAATATCTCCTTTTCCACCGGCTAAAATTCCGGCCTTACCCATAATAGAAACGGATTTTACCTTCATCATATAGACTTCTCCCTTCTGTTCAAACGGTCTTAGCAATTCATCCATCACTTCAAAAGCTTGTTCGCCAAATGCATAATCGAAAACCATAATGACATCATCACCGTTGTATTTCAGATGTCCGAAAGGGGTATTTTTAAGATTAGTTTTGCTTAAATCGATGATCTGAACGTCGATATTACTTCCGCTCTTGTCATTGATGTAAATTAGACCTTCCTCCAGAGCGTATTTTGAAACTTTGTCGCGAAGATCTTTTTTATCGGAAATTTCTCCGTACAATTTGTAATCAACGTCTTTTGTGTCTTTTTTCTTTAAAGCATCATTTCCGTACAGCATATTTTTTACAGAATGCATGTTTGCCGAAATAATATGCAGCGGACGCATGTGAAGATCATTTTCAAATAAAACTTCTTTCACTTTGTGAGCCCATTTTTCACCGAAATAGTGGTGCCCTACTCTTTCTTTAAGAATCGCAGAGAAATAGATCTCTCTTTCACGGCTTTGCTTAGCGTCTTCAAGACTCACTTTTCCTAAATGATAAATGATTTTGAATAATCTGTCGGGGTTTTCATCGTCTCCGAAAGTATTATAAGCATTTAAAGTTTCATCAAAAGTTCTTCCTATTAAAGACGAAAGGTGAATCAATGCTACTTCTTTTTCTCTTCTGCTGAATTTTTTCTCCCCTTTTACTACTTCTTCAATGATTTTGAAAGCTCTTGTCGGCTTCCAGTTTTCATCCTGAATGAATGCAAGATTACGGATTTTATCGGCTTCTATAAATAAGAAGGTTAAATGGGTAAGGATATCATAGATTTCTGAACGTCCCAAAAGGACTTCAATATTCATCTGATGCTCGTCGATTCGATAACAGTTTCTTCTTCTCTTTTTGGGAACGATCGGCTCGAAACTGCCTTTATCAAAACCTTCGTCTGATGTAAGATGAATGAAAGCACATTCTTCGATACCTTCCGGAAGTCTGTCTAAAACATACATCAAACCATCAAGTTCCAATTTGCTTGGAACGCTCATGGTGCCGTAAATTTCGGGATTGATCGTTTTTAACAAACTTCTAATGCTTTCTCCGGAAACTCCGCTTGGCTTGAAAAAACCTCTATAAAACAAATGTCTCATAGATATGTATAGTCTTTCAATGGCCTCGGTGGTTTCTCTTGCTCTAGAATTTGTCATATATTAAATTTTTATAAAAAGTCTGCTAAGTTACGTAAAATATTCTAATTTGATTAAATGCCTAATAACCAATTGATTAGTTCTAAAAAAATCAAATTCTAAGTATTTTATCTGTTTGTAAAATTAATATTTGAAGGCAAAACACAGAAAAATTTGAGAATAAGTTTTCTTCATATTAGAAAATGCAGAGAATAAAGTTATCCGATAATAATCTTTAGCCCCCAATACTCTAATTATAATAGTGTAGCCAGCCTCTTATAATAGAATAATCATTTTCAGTAAAAATATTAAAATTAAAAATAACCCCTAAAAATTTAGGGTAAAAATAAATTCAATTCATTTTTTTTGTAAATTTGCCCCATAAAATTCATACCTATATGTCAACTTTAAGATTTAAAGCTTTAGAGACTTTACCATTCAAGGACTTTAGAAAAGATAATTCAGTAGAAATTCCTGCTAAATTATCAGAATTATTTTGTGAAAACGTATTCTCTGAAAACACCATGAGAGAATACCTTACAAAGGAAGCATTCCAATCTATTATGGATGCTATTAAAAAAGGAACTAAAATCCAGAGACTCATTGCAGATCAGGTAGCTGTAGCGATGAAAGACTGGGCAATGAGCAAAGGGGTTACCCACTACACGCACTGGTTTCAGCCATTAACCGGTAGCACTGCAGAAAAACACGATTCATTCTTCACACCCATCGAAGGCGGCAGAGCGATCGAACGATTCAGCGGAAATTTATTGATTCAACAAGAACCTGATGCATCTTCTTTCCCGAATGGCGGAATCAGAAACACGTTTGAAGCAAGAGGTTACACAGCTTGGGATCCTACATCTCCGGCATTTATCATGGGAACTACATTATGTATCCCTTCTATCTTTATTTCTTACACAGGAGAAACTTTAGATTACAAAGCACCTTTATTGAGAGCTTTGCATGCTGTAGACGAAGCTGCAACCAACGTAATGCAGTATTTCGACAAAAATGTAACGAAGGTAACTCCTACTTTAGGTTGGGAGCAAGAATATTTTTTGGTTGATTCTGCACTGTATCAATCTCGTCCCGATCTGGTTTTAACAGGTAAAACTTTATTAGGACACTCTCCTGCAAAAGGACAGCAGTTGGATGACCATTATTTCGGTTCAATTCCTACAAGAGTCATGAATTTCATGAAAGAATTGGAAGTTGAATGTATGAAATTGGGAATTCCTGTAACAACAAGACACAACGAGGTAGCTCCAAATCAATTTGAGCTGGCTCCGATGTTTGAAGAAGTCAACGTTGCTGTTGACCACAATTCATTATTGATGGATGTTATGGCAAGAATCGCTCATAGACACCATTTCCATATTTTATTCCATGAAAAACCATTTGCTGGCGTAAATGGAAGCGGAAAGCACAACAACTGGTCTTTGGCAACTGATACAGGTGAAAACCTTTTAAGCCCGGGAAAAAATCCTAAGAAAAACTTACAGTTCTTAACGTTCTTCGTGAATACCATTAAAGCAGTTCACGAATATGCTGACCTTTTAAGAGCAAGTATCGCTTCTGCAAGCAACGATCACAGATTAGGCGCTAATGAAGCTCCCCCGGCAATTATTTCTGTATTTATCGGAAGCCAGTTGTTCAGAGTTTTGGAAGAGCTTGAAAAAGTAACGGAAGGAAAACTTTCTCCGGATGAAAAAACAGATTTAAAACTAAATGTAGTTGGAAAAATCCCTGAAATTTTGTTGGATAATACTGACAGAAACAGAACTTCTCCATTTGCGTTTACAGGAAATAAATTCGAGATCAGAGCGGTAGGCTCTTCTGCAAACTGTGCAGAATCTATGACTGTAATGAACACGATTGCTGCAAAACAATTAAGTGATTTCAAAAAAGAAGTGGATGCTTTAATTGAAACTGGTCTTAAAAAAGACGAAGCCATCTTCAATGTATTAAGAGAATACATTAAGCAGTGTAAAAACATTATGTTTGAAGGTGACGGATATTCTGATGACTGGGCTGTAGAAGCTGAAAAAAGAGGCTTGAACAACTGGAAAACAACTCCTGAAGCGTTGAAGCAGGAAATGAACCAGAAGTTTCTTGATTTATATGAAGAAATAGGGATTTTCAACCACAGAGAGGTTGAGGCTAGAAACGAAATCAAATTAGAAAAATATTCAACTGTTATCGATATTGAAGCAAGAGTATTGAGTGATATTGCAAGAAACCATATCATTCCTTCCGCTTTAAACTATCAAAATAGACTGATTGAGAACGTAAGAGGTCTTAAAGAAATTTTTGAAGACAAAGAATTCAAAACTTTAGCGAAAGAGCAAATGAGTTTGATTACTCAGATTTCAGGAAACATTTCTAAAATTAAATTGGGTGTTGAAGATCTTATGAAAGCAAGAGAAGCTGCGAAAGCAACTCATGAAAGCCAAAAACAAGCAGAATTGTACTGCACAAACGTAATTCCACTATTTGATCCAATCCGAGAAGCTTCTGATGATCTCGAAATGATGGTGGATGATGAGCTTTGGCCAATGACAAAATATAGAGAAATGTTATTTACAAGATAACATCTGTAAAGTTCCATATTAATGAAGGTTCCCTGAAAAACAGGGAACCTTTTTTTATGCAATTTTAACAAAAAAATTTTAAGAGTTGATTTTGAAGAATTCCGATTAATAAAGGAAAGGGAATATAGTATGTTAAAAAATCTTAATAAAAAAAACCGGCCATTCACTAAAACAGACGCATAGCGGCCACTTTTTCTTTAACATACATCTATTGGATGTTAAAATATGTTAAAACAAGAACATGACAATAATCATATCGAGGCTGTCTTGGATGGAATCTCTACTTTTGTAGGGCTTTAGAGAAATAAATATTTCTTTTTCAACCGGAAATTAAAAAATATGAAGAAAAGAGTTTTGTTTTATTTAGTTGCTTTTGTTTCAACAATATCACTACAATCATGCGTTACTAATTACGTAGTTTCAAAACCGGCAACTTACACTAGAGAATACAAAACAGATGCCAAACTTGCTTCAATCGATACTAAGATGGAGAATGATAAAAAGTTGCTAATCAACTCATTCATCTCTGAAAAAGCAGTGGCAGTCGCAAACGCTAAAAATTCTTTAAAAAATACCGAAATCGCAAAAGCGATCAAACATAATAAGACGATTGATAATATCTTAACAGAAGCTTCAACCTATCTTGGAACACCTTACAGATATGGAGGAATGACAAGAAACGGAATCGACTGTTCAGCATTTGTATTATCTGTGTTTGGTGCAGCAGCAGGGCTTACTTTACCCAGAGTTGCAGCTTCTCAGTCTCAAGAGGGCGAGGCTATAGACAAGCAAAATCTTCAGAAAGGTGATTTGATCTTCTTCTCTCACGGCAAAAGAATTTCTCATGTAGGAATTGTAGAAAGTGTAACTGAAGAAGGAGAAGTAAAATTCATTCATGCAGCAACATCAAAAGGAGTAATGATCTCATCTCTTAATGATTCTTATTGGGGACCAAAATTCAGGTTTGCAAAAAGAGTAATCAATGAAAACGGAGAACGTTACAACAATTTAGCATCGACTAGTTTTTAGTTTTAAGTAATTGATTTATATACATGAAGCCATCAAAATTTGATGGCTTTTATTTTTTTTAACTTAAATAATATTAGCTGTTTTTATCTATTTCTATATCAAAACGACGTAAGAGCCCATAAACTTCTGAAAGTGAGAATTTAGTTTTCTTAAGCCTGCTAGATTGTGGATCAATGGTATAATTAAAAGAAGTCCTGAAATCTGCTTTCTCAAGATTGGTTCGTTCAAATGTAGCTCCAATAAAATCACAGTTTGAAAATACTGAATTTGACAGATCACATTCGGCAAAATCAACTTCAATGAGTCTACAATTTTTAAATGACGTTCGTTTTATTGAAGTTTTATAGAAAACAGAATTATTCAAAGCGCAGCTGTCAAACCTGAAAGACACTCCAAACTCATTGCAGTCATCAAAATGCATTCCGAACATCTTACAGTCTTTAAAAAACACATCCCGAAAAGCTGTTCCGATTAGTTTGGTCATGCTTAAATTACAGTCTGTGAATTCGCAGTTGGTCAATTTAAAACGAGAAAGATCTGAATATTCAAAATTACAGCTTTGAAATGTACAGTTTTCATATTCACCTATCTGTAACGGTGATTCAGTAAAATTTAACTGATTATAATTTTGATCTGAAATGTAAGCTTCGGTCATAAAAGAGGAATTTTTAGAATCTTTATGTCGCAGATTCATCAAATCACGCAGATTTTACTTAAGATTAATATAAACCACTCAGTTTTACACTAAACTGTTTTTATCTGTGTAATTGAGCTTAAAGAAAATAAAAGTCATCACAGAAAAGGCAAGCAGTGAACTTCCACCATAACTAAAGTAGGGTAAAGGAATTCCAACAGTCGGAAACAACCCCATAACCATGCCTAAATTGATTGAAAAGTGCATCAGTAGGATCGAAGCAAAGGAATAACCGAAAACCCTGTTAAAAGATGATTTCTGTTGTTCGGCGAGATAATAAATACGCCCGATAAACACCATGTAGCAAAAAACCAGGATAGCACTTCCGGCAAATCCCCATTCTTCACCAACGGTACAGAAAATATAGTCGGTTTCCTGTTCGGGAACAAATTTCCCCTGCGTCACAGAGCCTTCACGGTAACCTTTTCCCCACATTCCTCCGGAACCGATGGCCGTTTTAGAATACAACAAGTTATAACCTGAAGTATCTCTAAAAGCTTTTTCGCCTTTATATAAAACCTCGATTCTTTCTCTCTGGTGCTTTGGCATTTTCCCTAAAACATAAGGCGTGGCAAAGGCTAATCCACATAAAAGAATAATTGATCCTGCAATGCTCGAGATGGAAATAATATTCCAGCTCATTTTATAAAAATTCAAAAATATAAGTATTCCCGAAATAATAAGAATTGCGACCACCACGTACATAGGATCAATCGCCAGTGAAAGCAGAAATACACTCGCAAAAAGAAAGCCTATCCCAAACAACCAGCCACTTAAACCTTCTCGATACAATGCAATAAAAAATGCCGTAAAAACAAGAAGTGATCCTACATCGGGAATTGCTAAAACTACCACTGCAGGAATCCCCACAATAGCTAGAGTTGTTAAAAGTGATTTCCTGTTTTTTAAATTAAATTCCTGACCGGAAACGTAATTGGCAAGCATCAAAGCCACACCAATTTTTGCAAATTCTACAGGCTGCATGGTAAAGCTACCGAATTTGTACCAGTTTTTCTGTCCTAAAATTTCTTTCCCGAAAGGAAAAAGCCCGATCAGCAATAAGACTCCGCCGATATAGATAATCCCGGACATATTTTCAAAAAACTTGCTTCGGCTGAAAAATATAATCAACCCAACAAATAAAGAAATCCCGAAAAAGATCAGTTGTTTTTTACCCAAACCTTCATCTACACTGTAAATATTGGCAACAGCAAAAATACAAAGCAATAAATATAGCCCAAGACCCAATTTATCTATTCCTTCTGTCCACTTCATGGTTTCGCGGTTTTTTGGGGTTCACTTTTCTTGGTCTTATTGAGTTTTTCTTTTGCTTTTCTGACAAGATTTAAACTATCCTGTATTTTTTTTAATGCAATTGAATCTGGTTTAGGTTCTTTATACAAACCTTTTCTTTTCAGATCGGCAATCCACTGTCTTTTGTATTCGGGCATAAAGCTCGATGTTACCATTTTTTTATAAAGATGTTCTCTCTTAAGATCGCCTGTAATATATTTTTCAGCAATGACTGTCGATGCAGGACCGGCCCATGTTGCTCCGAAACCCGCATGTTCCATGACGGCAACAACTACAATTTTTGGTTTTTCAGCAGGGGCAATCAGTACAAATATAGAATTATCTTTCCCCTGCGGCACCTGTGCAGTTCCTGTTTTTGCCAGCTGCGTAAAATCACTGGATTTCAAACCTCTTGCGGTACCCTGTAAAACCACCGCTTCCATGCCTTTCAGAACAGGTCCAAAATGTTTTGGATCAACTAAAGTCTGATGTTTAACCTTAAATCTAGGATCAGGATTTGGTTTTCCGTCAATAGCCTTTACAATATGAGGCGTATAATACCAGCCGCGGTTGGCGATTGCCGCAACATAATTTGCTAACTGAATCGGAGTTACTAAAACATCACCCTGCCCCATCCCGTTGTAGATGGCTCCGGTTGACATTTCGTCCCAGTTTTTATAATTGTCTTTTTTTGAGCCGTTCGCTTTAATGATTGCCTTAAATCTTTTTTCATAAAAGTCTCCCGAAGGAATTCTTCCTTTTGCGCCTACTGCAAAATCATTGTTTAAAAATTCTCCTACGCCAAAGCTGCTCATGATTTTTTTCCATTCGTCAACACCTTTTGACGGGTTCCCCGGATATTTTTTAATAATCGCAATAAATGCATAGGTGAAAAAGCAGTTACTGGAAACTTGAATTGCTGGTATCAGAGGATCTGCTCCACCGTGACCTTTTATTCTTTTACCTTTATAAAAGAAACCGCCACCACAAGGAAAAATAGTCTTATCGGTCATCACCCCCATCTGCATTGCTGCCAATGCTGTCAACAGTTTAAACGTAGAACCGGGAGGATAACCCGCCTGTAAAGCACGGTCAAAAGTAGGTTTATTTTCGTAAATAGTATCTTTTGATAAAGCGTAAAGATTTTTTGATTTATTGGGGCCGGTAAATAAATAAGGATCGATATCCGGTCCGGTGGCAGCCACGAGAACTTCACCGTTATTGGGATCGATTGCAACGATTGCGCCATGTTTATTAACCAACATTTCTTCTGCCATTCTTTGCAGATCATAATCAATCGTTAGTGTAATATCTTTACCCGTGATCACATCCTTATCTAACGTTCCGTTTTTATAAGGGCCTACATTTCTAAGTTTGATATCTTTCTGAATGTATTTGATTCCTTTTACACCACGAAGTTCTTTTTCGTATGATTTTTCTATTCCTGCCTTTCCGATGAGGTCGCCCGGCAAATAATAAACAGAATCTTTTTTAATTTCTCTATCATTTACCTCACTCGTATAGCCCAAAAGGTTTCCTGAAGTAGATACTTCATACTGTCTTTGCGGCCGCTGGACGATACTGAATGCGGGATATTTAAATATAATCTCCTGAACTCTTGCAATTTCCTCTCTGCTGAGGTCTTTGATAAAGGTCATCGGAGTGAGTTTAGAATAATATTTTTCGTTTTTTATGATTTTGATTCTTTTAATGAAATCTTTTTTATCAATTCTCATTAAATTACAGAATGAAACCGTATCAAAATCGGGCTTCATTAAAGCCTGAGTAAAAGAAATCTCGTAAGCCGGCTGATTTCCCACCATGATCTTACCGTTTCTGTCAAAAATAACTCCACGCTGAGGAATTACATATTCTGTTTTGATAGAAGTATTGGCCGCGTTTAATGCGTATCTGTCTGTAAACAACTGCAGATAAGAAAGTCTTGCCACAAAAATGATAGCAATTACAATAAGAACAGATAAGATTTTTATATGGCGTGTGTTCAAACTTTCTGTTTGATTTTAAAGATTAATGCGTAAATAATGATAAATATAAAAGAAATTACACTCGTAACCAACACATTAAGTAATATTTCAAAAACTCTGCTCAATTTAAAAAACTCCAGATACTGCACAAAAAGCTGATGTAAAAATATGCTTGAGAAAAGGAACAAGAAAAACTGAGTCCATTGTAACGACTGAAATGAGAAAAAATCTGTAGAAGTATCTGTAGAAGATCTGAAAATTAAAGTTCTGAAGTAAGCGATCAATGTTGTTGCACAAGCATTGTAACCGCCAGAATGCATTAAAGTATCAATCGACAAACCTATTAAAAAACTTAAAGCTAAAAACTGAAATTTGTTTCTGAAGAAAGGATAAAACATGACAAAAACCGGATATAGAACAGGGGTATATTTTCCGAACAGTGTAATCCGGTTCAAAACAAATATTTGTAATGCAACCAGAAAAATCATGATCAAAAGATCTGTAAATAACGTTCTGCTAATCATTTTCTTTTTTTATTACGGCCTGCATCGTATCACTTATTTTCTGAACTTCGGCTTTTTTCAAGTTTTTCACAACAAAAACTTTATTTAAAGCCCCCATCTTTTCACTTAATTCAACAGAGATGTCCCAAAAACCGGTTTGGTTATCTACGGTATACCCGGCAATCGTACCAATCATCACTCCTTTCGGAAAGATTGCAGATTTTCCGTCTGTTACGATTGTGTCGCCAATTTTCAGGGAAACATATTTAGGCACGTCAGACAGGTGCATCACCCTTGAATTATCGCCTCTCCAGGTTAAAGTCCCGAAATACCCCGATTTTTTTAGTGCAGCATTAATTCTGATTTTATTGACACTCAATACAGATTGTACTAGAGCATAACTTTCGGTAGAATTGATAACAATACCGGCAATTCCCTTTGGCGCCATAACTCCCATTTGAGGAAGCACGCCGTCACGTTTTCCGCGGTTAATGGTAAAGTAGTTGTTTCGACGGTTGATGCTGTTAAAAACAATTTCTCCGTCAACAAATGTATAGATTTGTCCGCCACCTAAAGTATCATGCACTTTTCTGAACATCGGATTTTTAGCTCCTTGCTTTCCGTATAGCTCGAGCATTAAAGATTTGTTTTGAGCAACAAGATCTTCGTTGGTCTGTTTTAGTTTTAAATAAGAAACTCCTTCATCGATATACCCGGAAACCCAAGAATTAAACGCAGCCGTCTGACCCGCAAGCCAGGATTGCTGCATGGCGTTTTTAGAGAATATCAGAATAAGAGCAATAATTTGCAGGAAAATAAAGAAGACAAGAAGAGCATTCTTTGAAAATAATCTCAGCAAAAATCCCATTCAGATAAAGAGTCGTAAAAAAGTTAAAATTATTTGATCAAGAAATTGAATTTATCCATATTCTTAAGCGCTATACCTGTACCACGTACAACAGCTCTCAAAGGATCTTCAGCTACAAAAACCGGAAGACCTGTTTTCTTGTGAAGTCTGTCTGCCAAACCTCTCAACAAAGCACCACCGCCTGCAAGATAAATACCCGTTTTGTAAATATCGGCTGACAATTCCGGAGGCGTGAGAGAAAGCGTTTCCATTACAGCATCTTCAATTCTGATGATTGACTTATCTAAAGCGCGGGCAATTTCTTTGTAACCGACCATGATTTCTTTTGGCTTACCAGTAATCAAGTCTCTACCTTGTACCGGGATATCATCAATATCAACATCAAGGTCTTCAACGGCAGAACCTACCTCAATTTTTACTCTTTCAGCAGTTCTTTCTCCGATATACAGATTGTGATGGGTTCTCAGGAAATATGCAATATCATTTGTAAATACGTCACCTGCAATTTTCACAGATTTGTCACAAACAATACCTCCCAAAGCAACTACAGCAATTTCTGTCGTACCACCACCTATGTCGATGATCATATTTCCTTCAGGTTTCTGAACGTCAATACCTACTCCTATTGCAGCAGCCATTGGCTCATAAATCAGCCTTACATCTTTAGCGTTTACTTTCTGAGCAGAATCTCTTACCGCTCTTTTTTCAACTTCTGTAATCCCGGAAGGTATACAGATTACGATTCTTAAAGCAGGCTGAATAAATCTCCCTTTGATACCCGGAATTTTTTTGATAAACTCTTTGATCATGTGCTCAGAAGCATGGAAATCTGCAATCACACCATCTTTCAAAGGGCGTATTGTTTTGATATCCTCGTGAGTTTTACCCTGCATATGTTTTGCCTGTTCACCCACCGCAATCGGCTTACCCGTAGAACGCTCAATTGCGACAATTGAGGGCTGATCTATAACAATTTTGTTGTTATGGATGATAAGCGTGTTGGCAGTTCCAAGGTCTATCGCAATATCTTGCGTAAACATATCGAATATACTCATAATTTTGTCATGATTTAAGTTTACAAAGATATAAATTTAAGACTACTAATGAGTAGAATAGTAAATATAATTTGGTTAAAATTTTATTAAAATTTGAGATTTCATTTAACCTTTTTACTTAGCTCTTTTTCAGGAATTATTCGCATGGATTTATAGCTTTTCACGATAATTATCATATACATTTTAAGAGGATGCTTAATTAAAAAAATCGTAAATTTGCTACTGCTTATGATACAGTATTCTAATATACATCAGACCTCAAATTTTGCTGTTCTTTCAGTGAGTTATGAGAAGGCGGATGTAGAAACAAGAGGAAAATTTGCATTCTTCGATGAAAATATTAAAAACTTTGTCTCCAGAATTCACGAAGAGAATTTAGGCGATGTTTTTGTGGTTTCTACATGCAACAGGACAGAGATTTATACCACCACACCCAATTATCTTTTTGTTGCTGAAGAGTATTGCAAAACGATCGGTGTGAATCTTTCAGATTTTCTGCCGTTTGCCAATATTTTAACAAAAGAAGAAGCTTTGATGCATTTGTTCAGGGTAGCAGCAGGTTTGGAAAGCCAGATCATTGGTGATTTTGAAATCATCGGCCAAATCAAGAAAGCTTATGCCAGATTTAAGAAAGAAAGGCAGAACTCGAATCCTTTTTTAGAGCGGTCGATTAATTCTGCAATTCAGATTTCAAAAAGAATAAAAAACGAAACAGGAATTTCCAACGGTGCAGCTTCAGTTTCTTATGCGGCAGTGCATTATATTTTAAACAATCAAAAAAAGCTGACCGAAAAGAACATTTTGCTCCTTGGAGTAGGCGAAATCGGGCAAAACACAGTAGAAAATCTGGTAAAACACGTTTATCAGCCCAAAATAAAGATCGCCAACCGAACTCAGGAAACCGCTGAGAAAATTTCAGAAAAATACAGTATTCCGCATATCGATTATGCTGACTTTAATAAAGAAATCGAAAATACCGATATTCTGATCGTAGCCACCGGCGCAAGAACACCGATTATTGATAAATCAAATTTTAAAAATGGTAGAGACACATTAGTGATCGATCTATCAATCCCACATAATGTAGATAAGAATGTTTCTGAAATTGAAAATGTGACGTTAATTGATGTTGATGAGCTTTCAAAGCAGATTCAGGAGACCATCCAGCAGAGAGAAAAAGAAATCCCAAAGGCCGAACAGATCATCAAAGAAATGACCAAGGACTTCCTGGAGTGGGAAAAAAAGAGAAAATTGGCACCAAATATTCATCATTTCAAGGCGATTCTAAAGAATATGGAACGCAACGAAATGCACAATTTCTACAGGAAAAATAAGTACATCAATATCAACGACATGGAGCTTTCTGACAAAATGATTCAGAAAATTACCAACCGTTTTGCAAAATATATCATCGATAATCCTCTCAAAGCCGAAGAAATTAGTAAATTAATGCACGAAATATTAGTTGAACAACCAAACAACGAATTCAATGAAAAGCATTAGAATAGGAACCAGAAATTCAGCACTTGCTCTTTGGCAGGCTAGAGAAGTTGCCAGACATCTACAAAACAAAAATTACCTCACTGAGATCACGCCAATCCTTTCTTCGGGCGATAAAAACCTGACTCAACCGCTTTATGCTTTAGGAATAACAGGTGTTTTCACGAGAGATTTAGATACGGCTTTATTGAATGACGAAATTGATATTGCCGTACATTCTTTAAAAGATATTCCTACGAAACTTCCTCAAAATATCGAATTAATCGCTTATTTGGAAAGAGATTTTCCGCAAGATGTCTTAATTCGCAGAAAATCTGCAAAAGATAAGGAACATCATGAGCTTAAATTAGCAACAAGCAGTCTGAGAAGAAGGGCATTTTGGTTAAAGCATTATCCGGAAACTCAGTTTTTTGACATCCGCGGAAATATTCAGACGAGATTACAAAAACTTGAAGAGCAGGATTTTGACGCGACCATTTTATCTTTAGCCGGAATCAAAAGAATGAAAATGGATATCGACTATGAAATGCTGCCTGTAATGCTGCCTGCCGCTTCACAAGGTGTGATTGCTGTTGTCGGACATTCTGAAAAGCCGGAAATCAATGAGATTTTAAAATCGATCAATCATAAGCAAACCCAAATCTGTGTAGAAATGGAAAGGAATTTCCTGAGCACGCTTGAAGGAGGCTGTACTGCTCCGATTGGTGCTTTTGCAGAAAAAATTGAAAATCAAATGCGTTTCAAAGGCGCGCTTTGCTCGCTTGACGGGAAAAATTACATTGCTATCGACGAAAGTTTTGAATATAATGATGAAGAGAACTTCGGGGAGAAATTTGCCAATATTGTTCTGGAAAATGGCGGAAGGGAATTAATGGCAGAGATTAAAACTCAGATTTAAAATATTTTACCATTAAGATTATAAGTTTAAGATAAGTTAAGTGATTTCTAAAGAATTTGATTTAGCAGTCTACTAAATTGAGATTTATCTGAATGTCAACATGTTTAAATTAAATTTTTAAACCTTAAAAACTGTTTTCCAAGTCAAAATTTCAAGCCGATGAGAAAATACTTTTCCATAATCTTATTCCTGTTTTTTGTCTTTGCCACAAAAGCTCAAACTCAATTTGCCCAAAAACTTTCTGACGCAGCTTTGAGTTTAACAAAAGACAGAGTAACTTATGATCCTGCCTATTTTACTATCAAATATCCAAACGGTGATGTTCCCGCAGACAAAGGTGTTTGCACCGATGTTATCATCAGAGCGTACAGAAAATTAGGGATTGATTTACAAAAAGAAGTGCATGAAGATATGAAGAAAAATTTTTCTAAATATCCGAAAAACTGGGGATTGAGAAAACCCGATACCAACATCGACCACAGAAGAGTTCCTAACCTGAGAGTTTTCTTTGCAAAATTCGGGCAGTCAAAATCTATTGAGACCAATGCTTCACTGTATACTCCGGGAGATATTGTCACATGGCTTTTACCCGGAAATTTAACGCACATCGGAATTGTTGTCAATAAAAAATCTGCTGACGGAAAGAGATATTTAATCGTTCACAACATCGGCGGTGGACAGGTGATTGAAGATTGTCTGTTTAGATTTTCCATAACAGGACATTATCAATATTCAAAATAATTGATCATGCAAAAGATAATTTTCGTCATTTTTTTATTCATTCTCAATTTTTCGATTGCACAGCAAAGAGAGTTTAAAGTAGTCAGTAAACCTATCAATTATTCTGAGGAAAGAATTCGTCTCAGTTTAGAATATCTGAAAGACCATCACGGCTTACTCCAAAAATCACCAACGATTGTTCCTAAAATGATTATTTTGCATTACACAGCAGGCGGAACGGTAGAAAGTAATTTTAAGTATTTCAACAATATCCATCTGGAAAGCGCCAGAAATACTTTAAAAAAACAAAGCACACTGAACGTTTCTTCTCAATACATCGTTGACCGGGACGGAACGATTTATCAGCTGATGGAGCCTAATATGTTTGCGAGACACACGATCGGTCTTAATTACTGCGCCATCGGAATCGAAAATATCGGAAGCAAAAAACAGCCTCTGACGGAAAAGCAAGTTGCAGCAAATGTACAGCTGGTAAGATATTTAACTAAAAAATATAAGATAGAATACCTCATCGGTCATTCGGAATATGGTGTTTTCAGAAATTCTAAGCTCTGGAAAGAATCTGACCCGAAATATTTTACCGGAAAAGAAGATCCCGGGAAAGATTTTATGATCAAAATAAGACTTCAGATCGCTGATTTGAATTTAAAAGAAAAGCCAGCTAACTAATTGTTTCATCAAAACAATTAAAGACTTTGATATCTTTGCTGAGTGAAATCGCAGATTCGACGAAGTCAAACGCCTTTGCGAACTTAAAAACAGTTAGTAATAAAAAATCTTTGCACTCTTTGCATTAAAATTCAACATTATAAAATGAACATTTTATTTACCAAAAACATTGATTCAGAATTGCTTTCCAAAGAATTGGGAAATGACATTTCTGCTAAATGTGTTGAGGTCATTAAGATAGAAAATCTAAAGGTTGAGACATTCGACTTAAAAAATTACTCCTTGATTTTTACAAGTTCAAATGGTGTAAAATCTTTTTTTGAAAATCAATTTAAACCAAACGAAGATTTTGCCGCAAAAAACTACAACAAAATCTACTGCGTAGGTGAGAAAACGAAAAAAGAACTTAGAAAAAATAGTTTCGGGACTTTTAAAGTTTTAAAAAATGCTGAAACGCTTTCAAAATTTATTATTGATAATTGTGTTCCCGAAAAATTCATTCATTTTTGTGGAAACCTGGCCATTGATGTACTTGACAAAACCCTTCCGTTACAGAATATCAGTTATAAAAAAATCACGGTTTACAAAACAGAAGAGCTGAATCCTACGATACCTGAAAAATATCATGCAATAGTTTTTTTTAGCCCAAGTGGAGTTCGTAGTTTTGCGAAAAATAATTCTTTAGAAAATTCGATTCTTTTTTCAATCGGAGAAACGACATCACAGGAGTTGAGAAAACATACAGAATCAGAGATTTTTACAAGTAAAAAAAATACTTTATCAAACCTGTTGCTGGTTATCAAAGATACTTTAAATAGTAATTAATTTAAAGCGATCAAAAAAAAACCAACAACTACCAACTAAAAGATATGATTAAAAACGACCTATATTTAAAAGCTCTTCGTGGAGAAACTGTAGAAAGACCACCCGTTTGGATGATGAGACAGGCAGGAAGATATTTACCGGAATTCATTGCGTTGCGCGACAAATACGACTTTTTCACCAGATGTCAGACTCCTGAATTGGCTTCTGAAATCACCGTTCAGCCGATCAGAAGA
Organism: Chryseobacterium sp. LJ668; assembly: GCF_019613955.1. Lineage (NCBI taxonomy): Bacteria > Pseudomonadati > Bacteroidota > Flavobacteriia > Flavobacteriales > Weeksellaceae > Chryseobacterium > Chryseobacterium chendengshani. Next base: position 1,225,057 of record NZ_CP080443.1, read on the forward strand.
TATCCTTTGGATGCTGCGATTTTATTTTCTGATATTTTGGTGGTTCCTCAGGCGATGGGAATTGATTTTAAAATGAAAGAAAATGTAGGTCCGTGGTTGGATAATCCGATCAGAACAATGGAAGATGTGCAGAATGTGGTTGTTCCTGATGTGAATGATACTTTGGGATACGTTTTTGATGCGATTGAACTGACTCTAATCAAATTAGACAATGAAATTCCGTTGATTGGTTTTGCGGGTTCACCTTGGACGATTCTTTGTTATTGTGTGGAAGGAAAAGGAAGTAAAGCTTTTGACATTGCGAAATCTTTCTGTTTTCAGCAGCCGGAAGCTGCACATTTGTTGCTTCAAAAAATTACCGATACAACGATTGCTTATTTGAAAAGAAAAGTTGAAAAAGGAGTTTCTGCAGTTCAGGTTTTTGATTCTTGGGGCGGAATGCTATCTCCACAAGATTATCAGGAGTTTTCCTGGAAATACATCAGCCAGATTGTTGATGCGTTGGCTCCGTTGACGCATGTTGTCGTATTTGGAAAAGGATGTTGGTTCGCTTTGGAAGATATGACGATGGCGCCAGTTTCTGCTTTAGGTGTTGACTGGACAATCAAACCGGAATTGGCAAGAACATTGACGAATTACACCATGACTTTGCAGGGAAATTTTGATCCTGCAAGATTACACTCAACTCCTGAAACCATTAAGAAAATGGTGAATGAAATGATCAACCGTTTCGGAAAAGACCGATATATCGCCAATCTTGGTCACGGAATTCTGCCGAATATTCCTTTGGAAAATGCGGAAGCGTTTATCAGAGCGGTGGTGGATTGGAAGCCGAATAATTAATATGCATTCCAATATTGATTTAACTGATTTCTTTAAAAATTTAACCTTTAAATATTTTGAAACTTATTCATTGCAGCGTGGAACTGCCTATGAAAAAATATTTAAGGATAAAGAAATTCGTTATAATCATTTATTAAAAAAATCTACAAAGGAAATTTTAACTATTGTTGAAGGTAAAGAGTTAGATTTTTTAAATTCTCAAATAAACAGAGTGCAGTTTTTAATAAATGAAAATAAGGAAAAACACTATTCTGCTGAAAGAATTAAAAAAAGTAACTCAAGCGAAGATGAAATACTAGAATTACAAAAAATACTAAGCACTAAAACTCAAAAAATTCCATCTTGGATGTGCGCTCCCATTTATCGTGACGCAATTGTTTTTTATAACGATAATAATGAGGTGGTTAATGTTTTAAATATTTGTTTTTCTTGTGAATATATGCAAAATTTAAATCAAGAATTCATTGATGCTGATGAAAGTGTTTATGAAAATTTGAAAAATCTTTTAATGAAATTTGGACATAAGATAAATTCCGATAGATGAAAAAATCCCTTTCAACAAAGCTGAAAGGGATTTTTTATGTTTGAATTAAATTTCTGAAAAATTATGCCAACATTCTCTGCGCTTTTTTCACACCCTCTACCAACAAATCAATCTCCTCAAATGTATTGTAAACTGCAAAACTTGCTCTCACCGTCCCAGCAATATCAAAGAAATCCATAATCGGTTGTGTACAGTGATGTCCGGTTCGTACGGCAACACCCATTTTATCTAGAATCATTCCGACATCTGAGGAAATTCCCATTCCGATGAGATTAAATGAAACAACTCCGGTTCTGTTGGCATTTTCGCCATAGACTTTTAAACCTTCAATTTCTAAGAGATGTTTTTGAGCATATTCCAACAAAGCATTTTCATGATTTTGTATATTGTCATGACCTATTTTATTGATGAAATCAACGGCGGCTCCCAAAGCGATATTCCCACCTACATTTGGAGTTCCTGCTTCATATTTAAAAGGTAAACCTGCGTAAGTAGTCTGATCAAATGAGCAAACCGCAATCATCTCACCGCCTCCATGAAATGGCGGCAAATCTTCTAAAATCGCCTGCTTTCCGTACAAAATACCAGTTCCCATCGGAGCATACATTTTGTGACCTGAAAACACAAAGAAATCACAATCTAAAGCCTGAACATCAATTTTAAAATGCGGTACAGACTGAGCTCCGTCGATAACGATATATGCATCAGAATTGGCTCTCGTTTTTGCGATAATTTCTTCAATAGGATTGACAATCCCCAAAGCATTTGAAACTTGATTGACAGAAACGACCTTTGTTTTCTCACTTAAAAATTCATCTAAATAATCAAGCTGAAGAATTCCTTCCTGATCGATTGGAATTACTCTTAATTTTGCACCAGTTCTTTCACAAAGCAATTGCCAAGGAACGATATTTGAGTGATGCTCCAGGTATGAAATGATAATCTCGTCGTCTTTTTTAATTTTTTGAGTTAAAATATAAGCGATGAGGTTAATTCCTTCTGTGGTTCCCTTTGTGAAAATTACTTCAAAATCATTTTTAGCATTGATGAATTTCTGAATTTTCCTTCTTGAAAGCTCCATTTCTTCAGTAGCCAATTGACTCAACGTATGAATTCCTCTGTGGACATTGGCATTGATTTCTGTATAATATTGTTTCCATACTTCTAAAACAGAGTTGGGTTTTTGCGATGTTGCTGCATTGTCTAAGTAAACCAATGGCTTACCATTCACTTGCTGATTTAATATAGAAAACTGACTTCTTATTTCCTGAATGTCAAACATTTATTATAATTTTTATTATTAAACGTTCTTAATTTAGAACAGGTCAAATTTACGACTTTTATCCAAAGTCTGTCAGATTAATAGAGTGATAGATTTCATCTAAAACAAAAAAACCTGCCAATAAATTGACAGGTCTTGTATTGTAATTAAGATATTCTTATTCAGCTGCTGCTTCTTCAGTTGCTGGAGCTTCTCCTTCAACTTCAGTTGCCACTTCCTCGTCGTCGTCATCTGCCATTGCACCACCTTTAGCTGCATTTCTAGACATTTTAACAGCTACAACAACTGCATTGTCCGGGTGTACAAATGTGAACCCTTCAGCCTTAAGACTTCCAACATAAAGTTTGTTACCAATCTTCAATGAAGTAATGTCTACAACCACCTCGTCTGGTAAGTTTGCAGGAATAGCTTTTACTTTCAGTTTTCTGAAAGACTGACGCAAAACACCACCAGCTACAACACCTTTAGAACGACCTGTCAATCTTACAGGAACTTCCATAATTACTGGCTTATCGTCAGATAATCTGTAGAAGTCTGCATGAATGATTTTGTCTGTAATCGGGTGAAACTGAATATCCTGAAGAACTGCAGGAATTACCTGTCCGTCAACTTCAATAGATACCGTGTGTGCTTCAGGAGTATATACCAAACCTTTGAACGCTTTCTCTAAAGCAGAGAAGTTCAATGGCTCGCCACCTCCGTAAACAACACAAGGAACTAATTCAGCATCACGTAAAGCTTTTGTCGACTTTTTGCCCACGCTTTCTCTTTTTGTACCTTGAATTGTAATAGATTTCATTTATAAAAATTTAAAAAATTGTTTTAATTTAGTTTGCAATGCATTAA